>NZ_JANJER010000005.1:0-164712 GCF_044878485.1 Dermacoccus sp. BD5
CCGCGCGCCGGGCGGAGCGCCCCCCCCCCCCCCACCCCCGCGTCCCCCCGCCCCCCCCCCCCCGCGCGCGCCGCCGCGCCCCCGCGCCCGCGCGCCGCCGCCCGCGCACTCGGGCTCATCTGAGCCCAACGACTCGCGGCGGCGCGTCAGGAGACCAGGGGGTTCCTGACGCGCCGACGTGCATCCCACGAACAGTAGGGCCCGAGCGACCGGCGCCGTCTGACGTAGCCGGCACGACTGGTGCACCGCAGGACGTCACAGCGTCATGACGAGCTACCGACGAACCTCACCATCCGGTCGAACGCCTCGTCGAGCTCATCGCTCGCGACAGCGAGGCTCATCCGCATGAACCGGTGCCCGTCGACGGGGTCGAAGTCGATCCCGGGGGTGATGGCGACGCCCGTCGCGGCGAGCACGTCGGCGCACCAGCGTGCGGAGTCGTCGGTGAGGTGCGCGACGTCGCACCAGGCGTAGAACGCGCCGTCCGGTGGCGCGTAGGTCGTCACCCCGATCTCGGGAAGGCGCCGCTGCACCAACTCACGATTGCGCCGGTACGTCTCGACGTGCTCCTCCAGCTCACCGCGTGCCGCCTCGCCGAGGGCCGCGAGCGCCGCATGCTGTGACACGGCCGGCGGGCAGATCGTGAGATTCGAGGCGAGAATGGCGACGCGTCGGCGCAGGTGCGCGGGCACGAGCATCCACCCGACGCGCCAACCCGTCATCGAGAAGAACTTCGACACCGAACCGATGACGGCGCCCTGGCGCGACGTCTGCCACGCGCTCGACGTCGCGCGCCCGAACGAGATGCCGTGGTAGATCTCGTCGCTGACGAGCAGCACGCCGTGCGCGTCGCACCAGCGCGCGATGGCTGCGAGTTCGTCCGCGTCGATGATCGTGCCCGTCGGGTTGGCGGGGCTCGCGACGACGAGCCCCTTCGGCGCGGCGCCGCGCGCGACACGTTCCGCCTCGAGCATCGCGACGGTGGGTTGGTAGCGCACCTCGGCGCCGCACGCGAGCTCCACGACGGACGTCCCCAGCGCCCGCAGCGTGTTGCGGTAGGCGGGGTAGCCTGGGCGGGTCATCCACACCTCGTCGCCGCCGTCGAACGCAGCGAGGAACAGCAGCGTGAACGCGCCCGACGACCCGGTCGTGACGATGACGTCGTCAGCACTCACGTCGTCGACGCCGAGGTCGCGGTGATACGCGGCGATCGCCTCACGCAGCGGCCGGATGCCGACCGTCTCGGTGTACCCGAGCGCATCGGCCTCGATCGCCGCGGCAGCCGCCTCCCGGGCTGCGCGCGGCGCGCCCGTCGAGGGCTGGCCGGCGCACAGGCTGATGACGTCGCCGTGCGTACGCTGACGTTCCGCTGCCGCGGCGAGCACCTCCATGACGTGGAACGGCTCGACGTCGCTGCGTCGACTCGGCTGGGCGGCTGGCAGGCTCATGCCTGCCACTGTGACACACCCCGCACGCGTGACGGCCGTCGGCGCTGTCCGTCAGCTCCCGTCGACAGCTCGCCGGGCCACCACAGACTGGGAGGCACACGACTGCGCCCAGATGCACCCGGGTGCATCTGGGCGCATGACGAAAGCGCGCAGCCGGCAGTTCAGTCGATCGACAGCTCGCGCTTGACGACGTCGGCGAGGTGCGTCGCGACGGCCTGCGCGCGTTCGGCGGTGTCGGCCTCGACCATGACGCGCACGACCGGTTCGGTGCCCGACTTGCGCAGCAGCACGCGCCCGGCGCCGGCGAGGTCGCTCTCGGCGGCGCGCACAGCGGCCTGGACGCCGTCGTGCGAATCGACGGCCGACTTGTCGACGCCCTTGACGTTGATGAGCTTCTGCGGCATCCGCTGCATGACGGCGCCGAGCTGGGCGAGCGAGCGCCCACTCGAGGCCACGCGGGCAGCAAGGAGCAGGCCCGTGAGCACGCCGTCACCGGTCGTGCCGTGGTCGAGTGCGATGACGTGCCCGGACTGCTCGCCCCCGAGCGAGTACGACCCGCGGCGCATCTCCTCGAGCACGTAGCGGTCGCCGACACCGGTCTGCTTGACGGCGATGCCCTCGCGCTCCATCGCCTTGATCATGCCGAGGTTGCTCATGACCGTCGCGACGAGCGTGTCCTCGGCGAGCACGCCGCGCTCCTTGAGGTCGAGCGCGAGGATCGCCATGATCTGGTCACCGTCGACCACCTCACCCGTTCCGTCGACGGCAAGGCAGCGGTCCGCGTCACCGTCGAAGGCCACACCGAAGTCGGCTCCATTCGCGACGACCGCTTCCTGCAGCTTCTCCAGGTGCGTCGAGCCGTAGCCGTCGTTGATGTTGAGCCCGTCCGGCGTCGCACCGATGACGACGACGTCCGCGCCCGCGCGGCGGAACACCTCGGGCCCGACGACGGAGGCCGCGCCGTGCGCGCAGTCGACGACGATCTTGAGGCCCTCGAGGCGGTGCGGAAGCGCGCCGAGCAGGTGACCGATGTACTTCTCACCGCCCTCGGCGTAGGGATGCACACGACCGACCGACGCACCCGTCGGACGCTCGTACTCCTCGTGCAGGTGCGCCTCGATCGCGTCCTCGAGCGCGTCGGGCAGCTTGTGGCCGCCGCGGCTGAAGAACTTGATGCCGTTGTCTGGCATCGCGTTGTGCGAGGCCGACAGCATCGCGCCGAGGTCGGCGTTCATCGTCGCCGTCAGGTAGGCGATGGCCGGCGTCGGCAGCACGCCCGCGTCGTAGACGTCGACGCCCGCGCTCGCGAGCCCGGCGACGGTGGCCGCACCGAGGAACTCCCCCGACGCGCGCGGGTCGCGTCCGACGACGGCGACAGGACGCTCGTGATCGGCCGAGACCTCCCCGGCCTCGACGAGTACCCGTGCTGCTGCGACGGACAGCCCGAGTGCGAGCTCTGCCGTGACGTCCTGGTTGGCGACGCCACGCACACCGTCAGTGCCGAACATGCGGCCCATGTGCCCCTCCTGAGGTCTTCGGAATCTCTCTCCACAATACGCGGCGGTACGCGAATCGCTCCGCACCCGGCGCATGGGCCGGATACGGAGCGATTCGAGCAGTGCAGCGCGTGGATCAGCGCTTGCTGAACTGCGACGCCTTGCGGGCCTTCTTGAGGCCGGCCTTCTTGCGCTCCGGAACGCGTGCGTCACGCGTGAGGAAGCCGGCCTTCTTGAGGATCGGACGGTTCAGCTCTTCGTCGACGCCGTTCAGCGAACGGGCGACGCCGAGGCGAACGGCACCGGCCTGGCCCGAGGGGCCACCGCCGTGCACGCGCACGAGGACGTCGTACGCACCGTCCAGCTCGAGCACCGTGAGGGGCTCGTTGACGATCTGCTGGTGCACCTTGTTCGGGAAGTACTCCTCGAGGGTGCGGCCGTTGATCTTCCACTCGCCCGTACCGGGGACGATGCGGACGCGGGCGATGGCCTGCTTGCGGCGGCCGGTCGCGGCGCCGGGCGCGGAAGCGGACGGGCGACGAACCTCGCCGTTCTCGCCGACGGGGCCGGTCGACTCGCTCGTGTATTCGGTCAGCTGCGGCTCGTCCGTCTCGAGGACGTCGAGCTCAACGTTCTGGTCTGCCACGGTTCTCCTAAGAATTCAGCAGCGCGCGCGATTACTGCGCGACCTGGGTGATCTCGAACGGCTTGGGCTGCTGCGCGGCGTGCGGGTGCTCGGCACCGCGGTACACCTTGAGCTTGGCGATCTGGGCGCGGCCCAGCTTCGTCTTGGGCAGCATGCCTCGGACGGCCTTCTCGACGGCCTTCTCCGGGTCCTTCGCCATGAGCTCCGTGTAGGAGGTCGAGGTCAGACCGCCGGGGAAGCCCGAGTGACGGTAGGCCTTCTTCTTCTCGAGCTTGGCGCCGGTGAGGGCGACCTTGTCGGCGTTGATGATGATGACGAAGTCACCGGTGTCGATGTGCGGCGCAAACGTGGGCTTGTGCTTGCCACGCAGCAGCGATGCAGTCTGGGACGCGAGGCGACCCAGAACGACGTCGGTGGCGTCGATGACGTGCCAGGTGCGGTCAGCCTGAGACGACTCCTGGTTGGGGGTGAACGTACGCACGGTCGTTCCCTTCGTTCTGTCGTTGACGATGGGCGGCCACTTCGTGCGCGGTCACCGCCCGGGCGACAGCCCGCATGCGACCAGCTGCGACGAAGCAACAGTCATCCAGTCTACGGCAGATGCACACCCGGTCGAAATCGTGCAGTCATGACGTATCCCCTTGCGCCGCAATGTCTTTCACGGATCGCCACACCCGTTGATCGACGCCCTCCGGGTCGATCGCACAACAATTGTGCAAAATGGGCGCCTCCGTCGTCGCGCCATCGACTCCGGTAGCCTCGGGCCATGAACACGGCCGCGGGCAGCGACCCCTACCGCGTCATCGCCCATCCGATGCGTTCGCGCATCCTCGCGCACCTGCGTCTGCACGGCGGTTCGACGTCTGCCGAACTGGCCCGAGCCCTCGGCACGCACACCGGGGCGACGAGCTACCACGTGCGCGTGCTCGAGAGCGCAGGCCTGGTCGAGGACACCGGGCTCGGCAACGCCAAGACGCGCGTCTGGGCTCTCGTCGACGAATCGGACGACACCGATGACGCGAACGCCGGCGATGCCCTCGAGTTCCTCGACGACGCCGACGCCGAAGACGCGCGCTGGCTTGAGCACGACTTCATCACGCACGTCAGTGAGCGCGCCCACGCCTGGGTCGACGAGCAGGACGCCTGGCCCTACGTGTGGCAGGACGAGTGCCGCGCGTTCGACTCCCCCGTCCTCGTGAGCGAGGAGCAGATGAGCGCTCTGCGCTCCGAGATGGAGGCGCTTCTTGCGCGGTATCGCCGAGCCGGCGCAGGCACCCCGGGTGCGCGACGGGTCGCCGTCACCGTCGTCCCGCTGCCGTTGCCGAACGTCACGTGAGCACCGGCCCAGGCGAGCTCCATGACCGGCCGATGAATGCGAGCGAACGGGCCGAATCCACGCGTCCTGACACTCGCGTCCGGCCACTCCGCTCGTATTCACCGCGCTGACGTCGAGGCAGCGGTCGCGATGGGCTCAGGTTGCCCCATCGAGGTCAGCCGCCGAACGCATGACGCGCGACGCCGCATCGCGCGCCGCGAACTGATCGGGACTCGGGTAGCTGACCTCCTCGAGGCACAGCCCGTGCGGCGGCATGACGACGACGCCCGGGTCGCGTCGCCCCGCAGTCAGTACCTGCGCGGGCCAGTCGATCGGGCGACGCCCCTCCCCCACCGGCACGACGCCGCCGATGAGGGCCCGCACCATCGAGTGGCAGAACGCGTCGGCCTCCAACCGCGCGGTGAGCACGCCGTCCGCCTCGCGCGTCCACGCGTAGTCGAGCAGCGTGCGGATCGTCGTCGCACCCTCGCGGGGCTTGCAGTAGGCCGCGAAGTCGTGCAACCCGACGAGCAGGGCCGACGCGGCGTTCATCGCGTCGACGTCCAGGTTTCGCTTGACGACGACGGTGTCGCGCCGGCGAAGCGGGTCGAGGCGCGCCGCATCGTCGAGCAGGCGATAGCTGTAGCGGCGCTTCAGCGCCGAGAAGCGAGAATCGAAACTCGCGGGCTGCTCACTGGCGGCCTTGACGACGACGTCCCCCGCCAGGACGCCGTTGAGGCGCGTGACGAGCGCCTGCGCGGGCGCACGCTCGCTTCGCCCCGGCAGCGCAGCCCACGCGTCGGCGTCGATGTCGCCGTGGCACACCCCACCGCGCGCGTGGACGCCGGCGTCGGTGCGCCCGGCCACCGTCAGCCGGACGTCGTCGCGGCGCAGGACGCGCGTGAGCGCACCCGTCAGTTCTTCCTCGACAGTGCGACGTCCGGGCTGGCGGGCCCACCCCGAGAAGTCGGTGCCGTCGTAGGCGAAGTCGATCCTGAAACGCATGCCGCCCAACTTATCCCGCGAACTCGACCACGGACGCGACGATGCCCGCCTCCCCTGAGGGGGAAGCGGGCATCGTGCGTGACAGGTCGATCAGGCGTCGCCGTCAGCCTTCGAGGCACCGCCGGACGTCTCCGTCGCGGCAGGGGTCTCGGGCGTGACGTCCGCTGCCGGAGCGGCCGCAGCGTCTTCCTTGACCGCGCGCTTCGTGGCGGCCTCGGCCTCCTTGACCGTCGACTGCTTCGCGGAGTAGGCCTCGCGAACCAGTTCGATGACGACCATGGGGGCGTTGTCGCCCTTGCGCGGCGCGATCTTGGTGATGCGCGTGTAGCCGCCGGGACGCTCGGCCATGTCGGGTGCGATCTCCGTGAAGAGACGGTGCACGGCCGACTTGTCCGAGATCTTGCGCATCACGCGTCGACGCGAGGCGAGGTCGCCGCGCTTGCCGAACGAGATGAGGCGCTCGGCGTACGGACGCAGGCGCTTGGCCTTCGCCTCCGTCGTCGTGACGCGGTCGTGGGTGAACAGCTGAGTGGCCATGTTGGCCATGATCAGCCGCTCGTGCGACGGGCTGCCGCCGACGCGGGCGCCCTTCGTGGGGGTAGGCATGTTTTCTCCTTGGTCTACCGGTCAGCTGCGAGAATGCTCAACTCAGCGAGCAGGCTCACCGCTGTACCGAAAAGCTGCTCAGTACTGCTCGTCCTCGGCGAGGTCCGCGCCGTCGGCGTCCTCGTCGTAGCGGTCGGCGATGACGCTGGCGTCGAACCCGGGCGGGCTGTCCTTCAGCTGAAGGCCCATGTCGCGCAGCTTGTCGGCGACCTCGTGGATCGACTTCGAACCGAAGTTGCGAATGTCGAGCAGGTCGGCCTCGCTGCGGGACACGAGCTCACCCACGGTGTGGATGCCCTCGCGCTTGAGGCAGTTGTAGGAGCGGACGGTGAGGTCGAGGTCCTCGATCGGCAGAGCGAGGTCCTCGGCGAGCGCTGCGTCGGTCGGGGACGGACCCATGTCGATGCCCTCGGCCTCGACGTTGAGCTCGCGCGCGAGACCGAACAGCTCGACGAGCGTGGAGCCGGCCGAAGCCATGGCGTCACGCGGGGCCATCGAGTTCTTCGTCTCGACGTCGACGATGAGCTTGTCGAAGTCGGTGCGCTGCTCGACACGCGTGGCCTCGACCTTGTAGGTCACGGCCAGCACCGGCGAGTAGATGGAGTCGACCGGGATGCGGCCGATCTCCTGCTCCGCCGACTTGTTCAGCGCCGCCGAGACGTAGCCGCGGCCGCGCTCGACCGTCAGCTCCATCTCGATGCTGCCCTTGTCGTTCAGCGTCGCGATCTCGAGGTCGGGGTTGTGCACCTCGACACCGGCCGGGGGCGCGATGTCAGCAGCGGTGACGACACCCGCGCCCTGCTTGCGCAGGTACATCACGACGGGCTCGTCGTGCTCCGAGGAGACGACCAGACCCTTGATGTTGAGGATGACCTCGGTGACGTCTTCCTTGACACCGGGGATCGTCGAGAACTCGTGCTGGACGCCGTCGATGCGGATGCTGGTGACGGCGGCACCCGGGATGCTCGAGAGCAGGGTGCGGCGGAGCGAGTTGCCGAGCGTGTAGCCGAAACCCGGCTCCAGGGGCTCGATGACGAACCGCGAACGGCTCTCGGAAACCACGTCCTCGGAGAGCGTGGGGCGCTGTGCGATGAGCACTCTCGTTGTCCTTTCCTACGGCGACCACTATTTGACGCCGGGTGAACGAGCAGGAATCGAGTCCTGCGCCGGTGCGAGCTCTGTCTCTCGGACCGGCAGGTGGAAGGTGGCGCCTCACGCGGCGCGAAGCGCCACCTTCCGATGCGAAGCTCGGATCAGTTCTTCGAGTAGAGCTCGACGATGAGCTGCTCGGTGAGCTGGCTGTCGATCTGCTCGCGCGTCGGGAGCTGGTGGATCAGCACCTGCAGCGTGCCCGGGACGACGTGCAGCCACGCCGGAACGGGACGCTCGCCGAACGTCTCGCGAGCGAGCTGGATCGGGAACGCCTCGCGCGACTTCTCACGGACCGTGATGATGTCGTACTGCTCGACGCGGTAGGACGGGACGTCGACGCGCACGCCGTTGACCTCGAAGTGACCGTGCGTGACGAGCTGGCGAGCAGCGCGACGCGTGCGGGCGAGGCCGGCGCGGTAGATGACGTTGTCCAGGCGGGACTCGAGGATGATGAGCAGGTTCTCACCGGTCTTGCCGGGGCGGCGCGCCGCCTCCTTGTAGTACCGGACGAACTGCTTCTCCATGACGCCGTAGGTGAAGCGGGCCTTCTGCTTCTCCTGCAGCTGGTGGAGGTACTCCTTCTCCTGGATTCGACCGCGGCCGTGCTGGCCGGGCGGGAAGGGGCGCATCTCGAAGTTCTTGTCACCACCGACGAGGTCGGTCTTGAGTCGACGCGACTTCTTGGTGATCGGGCCGGTGTAACGGGCCATGTGGGGTGTCTCCTAGTTCGTCTTCGTTCGCGGTGTCTGGGTGATCAGACGCGGCGACGCTTGGGCGGGCGGACGCCGTTGTGCGGCGTGGGCGTGACATCGCTGATCGCGCCGACCTCGAGGCCGGTCGCGGTGAGCGAGCGGATGGCGGTCTCACGACCGGAACCCGGGCCCTTGACGAAGACATCGACCTTGCGCATGCCGTGGTCCATGGCACGACGCGCAGCGGCCTCGGCGGCCATCTGCGCTGCGTAGGGGGTCGACTTGCGGGAGCCCTTGAAGCCGACCTGGCCGGCGGACGCCCACGAGATCACGGCACCGGTGGGGTCCGTGATGGAAACGATGGTGTTGTTGAACGTGCTCTTGATGTGGGCCTGGCCCGCAGCAACGTTCTTCTTCTCCTTGCGGCGCACCTTCTTGGCGCCCGCGGCCATACGGCTCTTGGGAGGCATAGTTCGAATCTCCTGTTTCGACGCTCAGTTGAGGAAGTAGTCGTGATCAGCCGAAGCTGCTCGACTCACTTGGCCTTCTTCTTGCCGGCCACGGTGCGCTTCGGGCCCTTGCGGGTACGAGCGTTCGTCTTGGTGCGCTGACCGTGCACGGGCAGGCCACGGCGGTGGCGCAGACCCTCGTAGCTTCCGATCTCCACCTTGCGGCGGATGTCGGCGGCGATCTCACGGCGCAGGTCACCTTCGAGGCGGAAGCTTGCCTCGAGGTGGTCACGCAGCTTGACGAGTTCTTCCTCGGTGAGGTCGCGGACGCGCGTGTCCGGGTTGACGCCGGTCGCGGCCAGCGTCTCCTGGGCACGGGTACGCCCGACGCCGAAGATGTAGGTGAGGCCGACCTCGACGCGCTTCTCGCGCGGCAGGTCGACACCGATGAGACGTGCCATGTGTTCTCCTGATCATGAGCGGAGGTCTGGGGCAGCACCGTTCCCGCTATGGCGTGAGCCTCGATGCTCGTGATGAGCGGTGGGACTCGCGGGTCCTCGGCCTCCGCGCCGAGGGTGACGTCCACTGGCGTGTCTCTGGATCAGATCGCTCTGAGAGATCTCGACGATTCATTCTGTCGGATCCTCGTCAGAGCCCAGTGGGGCCGGGTGCTGCAGTTTTCATGTGTTGCGTCCTGGCGAAGACGCTGTGAGCTGGTGCTCGGTGGATCAGCCCTGGCGCTGCTTGTGGCGCAGGTTCTCGCAGATCACCATGACTCGGCCGTTGCGGCGAATCACCTTGCACTTGTCACAGATCTTCTTGACGCTCGGCTGAACCTTCATCTGCCTGCTGTCTTGTCGATCGCGCTCTCGACACACCGACACGCTGCGACCATGCGGACGCAGCGCGGGGAGCGAGAACTGGGTTGAATCAGCGGTAACGGAAGACGATACGGCCGCGGGTCAGGTCATAGGGCGAGAGCTCGACGACGACCCGGTCCTCGGGGAGGATCCGGATGTAGTGCTGACGCATCTTGCCCGAGATGTGAGCGAGAACCTTGTGACCGTTCGTGAGCTCGACCCGGAACATCGCGTTCGGGAGAGCCTCGACGATCGTGCCCTCGATCTCGATGACACCGTCCTTCTTGGCCATAGCCTCCGCATTTCGCTGCACGAAACCGTCCCGGATGGACGGAATCTGTTGGCCGGCCTGCCCGGTCGCGTGACGCTGAGCGCCACATACCACGACAGACCGTCCCTCAGTCTACGAGACGCGCTCGGCTTCCCCAAATCGCATCGACCCGCCTCCGTTCCGATGAGAGGGGCTCGAGCGTTGGGGGACCCGGACGGCGTCGCGTCCGCGTGGGCCCTCAGTCGTCCAGGCCGCCGTACAACCCGAGCGGCTCGAGACGCGAACGTCCGCCGTCCTGCGCCGTCAGCACCCACAGGCCCTTCTCCGTCACCGCCACGGTGTGCTCGAAGTGCGCGGCGAGGGAGCCGTCGTCGGTCTTGACGGTCCAGCCATCGTCGAGCTCATGCGTCTCGTACGTGCCGAGCGTGACCATCGGCTCGACGGCGACGACGAGACCAGGCTTCACCTTGGGGAGCCGCTCGTTGACGTACTCGTTGTAGACCGTTGGATCTTGGTGCAACTCACGACCCACACCGTGGCCCGTGTAGCCGTCGACGATCTCGAAGCTGGGCATCTCCGGCGGCAACCCCGCGAGGCGCTCCGGAGCGTTGAACTCCTCGAGCAGGTCTTGTACGCCCTCACCGACGTCGTTGAGGCGCTCGCCCACCTGAAGCGCCTCGATGCCGGCCCACATCGACGCCTCGGTCGCGAGCACGAGAGCGCGGCGCGGGTCGCCCTGCGCCCACGCCACGACACCCTCTCGTCTGATCGCCGGCTCATCACCCGCGTGACGCGCCGCCACGCGCTGCGCCGAGCTCGCGTCGTCCCTCGCCGCCCCGACGACGAACGTCAACGCCGAGTCGCCGTGCCACCCGTCGACGATCGCTCCGCAGTCGAGCGAGACGACGTCGCCGTCTTGCAGCACGCGCTCCCCCGGGATGCCATGGACCACCTCGTCGTTGACGGAGATGCACAGCGTCGCGGGAAAGCCGTTGTACCCGAGGAACGACGGCGTCGCACCGCGTTCGAGCATGTGGGCGTGGGCGATGGCGTCGACGTCCTTCGTCGTCATGCCCGCGCGCGTTCCGAGTGCCGACGCGCGAAGCGCCGAGCCGGTCACGAGACCGGCCCGGCGCATCGCGCGGATGTCGTCACTCGACTTGAGATCCAGTCGGGTGCGTCCGAACATCAGTTCTTCGCCGCGACCTCGTCGAGTGCCGCGCCGATCCGCGCCTCGACCTCGTCGATCGAGCCCATGCCGTCGACCTGGACGAGGAGGCCACGCTCGGTGTAGGCGGCGGCCAGCGGCGCCGTCTCGCGCACGTAGAGCTCCTGACGCTCGCGGATGACCTCTTCGGTGTCGTCCGCACGGCCCGACGTCTCGGCGCGCTTGAGCAGGCGCTGCACGAGCTCCTCGCCATCGACGGTGAGTTCCAGGGCCGCGTCGAGGGCCTGGCCCTTCGCCGCGAGCATCTCCTCGAGCGCGACGACCTGGCCCGCGGTGCGCGGGTATCCGTCGAGCAGGAAGCCGTTCGCGGCGTCCTTCTCGTCGAGGCGGTTCTTGACGATCTCGTTCGTGATCTCGTCCGTGACGTACCCACCGGAGGCCAGGATGTCCTTGACCTTGAGGCCGAGCTCGGTCTCGTTCTTGATGTTGGCGCGGAAGATATCGCCGGTCGAGATGTGCGGGATGCCCCGGCTTTGGGCCAGACGTTCCGCCTGCGTTCCCTTGCCTGCCCCGGGGGGTCCGAGAATGATGAGTCGCATTACCGCAAGAACCCTTCGTAGTTGTGCTGTTGCAGCTTGGAGTCGACCTGCTTGACGGTCTCCAGACCCACGCCGACGAGGATGAGGATGGACGCGCCACCGAACGGAACGTTCTGGTTCGCGTCGAAGAGCGCCAGCGCGATCAGGGGTAGCAGCGCGAGGAACGCGATGTAGATCGCGCCGACGGTGGTGATGCGCGTCAGGACGTAGTTGAGGTACTTGGCCGTCGCGGAGCCGGCGCGAACGCCCGGAATGAAGCTGCCGGCCTGCTTGAGGTTGTCCGCCACCTCGTCGGGCTGGTAGGTGATCGACACGTAGAAGAACGTGAAGAACAGGATCAGGACCGTGTAGATCGCCATGTAGACGGGGTGGTCGCCGCGCGCCAGGTAGGTGTTGATCCACTGCGCCCACCCGGGCGGATTCGTCTTGTTCGCCGCGAACTGCGAAACCATTACGGGCAGGGAGAGCAAGGACGTCGCGAAGATGATCGGGATGACGTTGGCCATGTTGACCTTCAGCGGGATGTACGTCGTCGTCCCGCCGTAGGAGCGACGTCCGACCATGCGCTTCGCGTATTGGACGGGGATGCGTCGCTGGCTGTTCTCCACGAAAACGACGGCGGTCGTCACGGCCAAGCACATGATGACCACGGCGATGAAACGCCCCCAGCCCTGGTTGTGGATCGCCCACAGACTCTGGGGCACGCGAGCGGCAACGGCGGTCAGGATGAGCAGCGACATACCGTTGCCGATACCCCGTTCCGTCACCTGCTCACCGAGCCACATGATGAGGCCGGTGCCGGCCGTCAGGGTCAGAATCATGAGCAGGACGGTCGGGATCGAGTCGTCCGTCATGATCGTCGAACACGTGGTCGGGCTACCACCGAGAATCGTCCACGGGCTGCGAGCGGCAGTGATGAGCGTCGAACTCTGCAGGAGCGCTAGCGCGATCGCGAGATAGCGGGTGTACTGCGTCATCTTCGCCTGCCCGCTCTGGCCCTCCTTCTTGAGGGTCTCGAAACGCGGGATGACGACCGTCAACAACTGGATGATGATCGACGCGGTGATGTAGGGCATGATGCCGAGCGCGAAGATCGACAGCTGGAGCAGCGCGCCACCCGAGAACAGGTTCGCGAGCCCGAGGAGGCTGTTCGAACCACCGGCCGCGGCCTGACACTTGGCCACGAGATCGAAGCTGATCCCCGGTGTCGGAATGTGCGAACCGAGCCGGAACAACGCCATGATGGCCAGCGTGAACAGGATCTTGTTGCGCAGTTCGGGCGTCCGGAAGGCGCGTCCAAAACTGGTCAGCACAAAAACCTCCTGAGCCGTGACGCGTCACGGCTGAATACGTAAAGGGCTTGCCGGGTGGCCCCGACGACGGCGTCGCACCCGACGCGGGCGACCACCGTCAACGAATAGACGATACCCTCCCCCGCGCCCCGACGACGAAAGAACCCCGCCGGGAGCACCACATCGTGGCACCCCGGCGGGGTCCTGTCTCAGACGCGTCACTCAGCGGTGACGGAACCGCCTGCGGCCTCGATCTTGTCCTTGGCCGTGGCCGAGAACTTCTGCGCCGTGACGTTCACCTTGACGGTGATGTCGCCGGTGCCGAGCACCTTGACGGGCTGGCCCCTGCGGACGGCACCCTTCTCCACCAGCGCCGCGACGTCGACGTCGCCGCCCTCGGGGAACAAGGTGGAGATCTTGTCCAGGTTCACGACCTGGTACTCGACCTTGAACGGGTTCTTGAAGCCTCGGAGCTTGGGCAGACGCATGTGCAGTGGCGTCTGACCACCCTCGAAGCGAGCGGGAACCTGGTAGCGAGCCTTCGTACCCTTGGTACCACGACCCGCGGTCTTGCCCTTGGAGCCCTCACCGCGACCCACACGGGTCTTCGCGGTCTTGGCACCCGGGGCGGGACGCAGGTTGTGGATCTTCAGGGCCGACCCGTTGGCCTTGGTGTCAGGCATTTTCAGTCAACCTCCTCGACGGTCACGAGGTGCGCGACCGCGCGGACCATGCCCCGAAACTCGGGGCGGTCCTCCTTGACGACCGTGTGGCCGATGCGCTTGAGGCCCAGCGAACGCAGGGTCTCACGGTGCTGCGGCTTGCCACCGATCTCGGAACGGATCTGGGTCACCTTGAGCTGAGCCATCACGCACCTGCCTTCTCGGCCATCGCGTGCTGCATCGCAGCGGGGACGACGTCGTCGATCGGCAGGCCACGGCGAGCGGCCACGGCCTCCGGACGCTCGAGACCCTTGAGGGCCGCGACCGTCGCGTGGACGATGTTGATCGAGTTGTCGGAGCCCAGGGACTTCGACAGCACGTCGTGGATGCCCGCGCACTCGAGGACGGCGCGTACCGGACCACCGGCGATGACACCGGTACCGGGCGATGCCGGCTTCAGCAGGACGACGCCCGCCGCAGCCTCACCCTGAACGGGGTGCGGGATCGTGCCCTGGATGCGGGGGACGCGGAAGAAGTTCTTCTTCGCCTCCTCGACACCCTTGGCGATGGCCGCGGGAACTTCCTTGGCCTTGCCGTAGCCGACACCGACGGTGCCGTCACCGTCACCGACGACGACGAGGGCGGTGAAGCTGAAGCGACGACCACCCTTGACGACCTTGGCGACACGGTTGATGGTGACGACGTTCTCGACGTACTGGTTGCGCTCTTCCTCGCGACCGCGGCCGCGGCCGCCGTCACGACGACCGCCATCGCGGCGGTTGTCACGCTGGTTGTTGTCGCGCTCGCCGCCCGTCTGGGCGGTACCGGCGCCTCGACGCTGGGGTCCAGCCATCAGACATTCCTCTTCTCGGCGTTGTTCTGGTTGGTCATCACAGGCTCAGGCCACCTTCGCGGGCGCCGTCGGCGATCGCGGCGACGCGGCCGGCGTAGCGGTTGCCGCCACGGTCGAACACGACTGCCTCGATGCCCTGGGCCTTCGCACGCTCGGCCACGAGTTCGCCGACCTTGCGCGCCTTGGCGGACTTGTCACCCTCGAACGTGCGCAGGTCGGCTTCCATGGTGGACGCGGACGCGACGGTCTTGCCGACCGTGTCGTCGACGACCTGGACGAAGACGTGACGGCTGGAACGCGAGACGACCAGGCGCGGGCGAACCGCGGTCCCCGTGACCTTCTTGCGCAGGCGCAGGTGACGACGGCCGCGAGCTGCGGACTTGCTCGTCGAACGCTTGACGATCTTTGCCATGGCTTACTTACCAGCCTTTCCGACCTTGCGGCGGATGTGCTCGCCTTCGTAGCGGACACCCTTCGCCTTGTACGGGTCGGGCTTGCGCAGCTTGCGGATGTTGGCCGAGACCTCACCGACGAGCTGCTTGTCGATACCGGAGACCGAGAAGCGGGTCGGGTTCTCGACGACGAACGTGATGCCCTCGGGGGCCTTCACGAGGATCGGGTGCGAGTAGCCGAGCGCGAACTCGAGGTCGCTGCCCTTCGCCGTGACGCGGTAACCCGTGCCGTGGATCTCGAGCTTCTTGGTGTAGCCGTCGGTGACACCGACGACCATGTTGTTGATCAGGCTCCGCGTCAGTCCGTGACGGGCGCGAGCGTCGCGCTCGTCGTTGGGTCGCGTCACCTCGACGGATCCGTCCTCGCCCTTGGCGACGGTGATCGGCGCGGGAACCGTCAGGTCAAGGCTGCCCTTGGGGCCCTTAACCGTGACGTCCTGGCCGTCGATGGTCACCTCGACACCGGACGGGACAGGAACCGGGAGACGTCCAATACGTGACATCTGTTTCTCCTCCTAATTCCTGATTACCAGACGTAGGCGAGGACTTCCCCGCCAACACCCTTGGCCGCCGCCTGCTTGTCGGTGAGCAGACCGGAGGACGTGGAAAGAATGGCAATGCCGAGGCCACCGAGAACCTTGGGGAGGTTGGTGGACTTGGCGTAGACGCGAAGGCCGGGCTTCGAGACGCGGCGCACTCCGGCGATGGAGCGCTCACGGTTCGGGCCGTACTTCAGGTTGATCGTGAGCGTCTGGCCGACGCGGGCTTCTTCGACGGTCCAGCCGGCGATGTAACCCTCGCGTTCGAGAATCTCAGCGATGTGGGACTTCAGCTTCGAGAACGGCATGGACGTCGAGTCGTGGTGCGCCGAGTTGGCGTTCCGGACTCGCGTCAACATGTCCGCGATCGGGTCGGTCATGGTCATTGGGCTTCTCCGCCCTTCCTCACCGGGGTTTCAACCCGCGTGTGTTGGGTCGACCTACGGTGTAGAACGAACTAATGAAAGTGGTGGGTTCTTACCAGCTGGACTTGGTCACGCCCGGCAGTTCGCCGGCGTGTGCCATCTCGCGCAAGCAGATGCGGCACAGGCCGAACTTGCGGTAGACCGAGTGCGGGCGGCCGCAGCGCTGGCAGCGCGTGTAGCCACGAACCTTGAACTTCGGCTTGGCGTTCGCCTTGTTGATCAGTGCGGTCTTCGCCATCGTCACTTCTCCTTGAACGGGAATCCGAGGGCGCGCAGCAGGGCGCGGCCTTCGTCGTCGTTCGCGGCGGTCGTCACGACGGTGATGTCCATGCCGCGGACGCGGTCGATCTTGTCCTGGTCGATCTCGTGGAACATCGACTGCTCGTTCAGACCGAACGTGTAGTTGCCGTTGCCGTCGAACTGCTTCGGCGACAGGCCGCGGAAGTCGCGGATACGCGGCAGCGCAACCGAGACGAGGCGGTCGAGGAACTCCCACATGCGGTCGCCGCGCAGCGTGACGTGCGCGCCGATCGGCATGCCCTCACGCAGCTTGAACTGGGCGATCGACTTGCGTGCCTTGGTGACAGCCGGCTTCTGACCGGTGATGGCCTCGAGGTCGCGGATGGCGCCCTCGATCAGCTTGCTGTCCTTCGCGGCGTCGCCGACACCCATGTTGACGACGACCTTGACGACACCCGGAACCTGCATCGCGTTGGCGAAGTTGAACTCGCCCTGCAGCTGGCCCTTGATCTCGTCCTGGTAGCGCGTCTTCAGACGCGGGGTGGTCTTCGTGGTCTCAGACATCACAGGTCCTTACCGGAACGCACGGACACGCGGGTACGCACGGTCTTGGTCTTGCCGTCGCGCTCGACCTGCTCGACGCGGGTGCGCACACGGGTGGGCTTGTTCGTCTCCGGGTCGACGAGGGCCACGTTCGAGACGTGGATCGGCGCCTCGACGACCGTGAGGCCGCCGGTGCCGGCACCGGGCTGACCGGCCTTGACGTGCTTCGTGACGCGGTTGATGCCCTCGACGAGGACCCGCTGCGTCTCCGGGAACACGGCGATGACCTTGCCCTGCTTGCCCTTGTCGCCGCCGTTCTTCTCGGAACGGCCGCTGATGACCTGGACGAGGTCGTTCTTCTTGATCTTCATCTTGGCCACCATGGTTCAGAGCACCTCCGGGGCAAGCGAAATGATCTTCATGAACTTCTTGTCGCGCAGTTCACGGCCGACGGGGCCGAAGATGCGCGTACCACGCGGGTCGCCGTCACCCTTGAGGATGACTGCCGCGTTCTCGTCGAAGCGGATGTAGGAGCCGTCTGCACGACGGCGCTCCTTCTTGGTGCGAACGATGACGGCCTTGACGACGTCACCCTTCTTGACATTGCCACCGGGGATGGCGTCCTTGACGGTGGCCACGATGGTGTCACCGATGCCGGCGTACCGGCGGCCAGAACCGCCGAGCACGCGGATGCACAGGATCTCCTTGGCACCGGTGTTGTCGGCGACACGAAGTCGCGACTCCTGCTGAATCACAGTTTCTACTCCTGTCGTCTCACTGGTTCTCGCCCGATCTGAGCGAGCCTTGCGGAACGTTTAATGGTCTCACACCGATCGGCGCACGCGAAAACCGGGAGAGTCCCCCGCGCCGGTGGGGCGACGACGAGATCGCCGCCCCACCGATGACGGGCGTGGACTTCCCGGCTACGCGCGTGCCTCGCGGCTTACTTGGCGCGCTCGAGGATCTCGACGACGCGCCAACGCTTCGTTGCCGAGAGCGGGCGGGTCTCCATGATGAGAACGCGGTCGCCGATGCCGGCGCTGTTGTTCTCGTCGTGGGCCTTCACCTTGCTGCTGCGGCGCATGACCTTGCCGTACAGGGCGTGCTTGACGCGGTCCTCGACCTCGACGACGACGGTCTTGTCCATCTTGTCGCTGACGACGTAACCCTGACGCGTCTTGCGGTAGTTGCGCTCTGCCTGCTCGGTCACAGCGGTCTCCTGCTTGTCAGTCATGATCAGCCAACCTTCTCATCACGGCCGATGTTGAGCTCGCGCTCACGCATCTCCGTGTAGATGCGCGCGATGTCCGTGCGAACGGAACGCAGACGGGCCGAGCTCTCGAGCTGGCCGGTGGCCGACTGGAAGCGCAGGTTGAAGAGTTCCTTCTTCGCCTCTGCGAGCTTCTGCGTCAGCACCTCGTCCGTCATCTCGCGCAGTGCATTCGGCTGCAGGTCTTCCGAACCCTTGGCCATCAGATGTCACCACCTTCACGCGCGACGAAGCGGCACTTCATCGGCAGCTTGTGCATCGCGAGACGCATGGCCTCGCGCGCAACCTCTTCGGACACACCGTTGACCTCGAACATGACGCGGCCCGGCTTGACGTTGGCGACCCACCACTCCGGCGAACCCTTACCGGAACCCATGCGGGTCTCGGCCGGCTTCTTCGTCAGCGGACGGTCCGGGTAGATGTTGATCCACACCTTTCCACCACGCTTCATGTAGCGGGTCATCGCGATACGAGCGGACTCGATCTGACGGTTCGTGACGTAGGCCGGCTCGAGAGCCTGGATGCCGTAGTCACCGAACGTGACCTGCGTGCCGCCCTTGGCGGTGCCGCTGCGCTTCGGGTGGTGCTGCTTGCGGTGCTTCACTCGACGGGGAATGAGCATCAGGCTTCGCCTCCCTCAGTCTTGGCGGGCTCGGTGACCTCGGTCGTCGTCTCGCTGGTGACAGCGGTCTGCTCGGCGCGCTGGCCACGGCCGCGACCGCGCTCACCACGGTCGCCTCGCGGGCCGTCGTTGCGGCGGCCACGGGCCGGACGCTGCGGGGCGGCGGCCTGCTCACGAGCGAGCTCCTTGGCCGTCAGGTCGCCCTTGTAGATCCAGACCTTGACACCGATGCGGCCGAACGTCGTACGAGCCTCGTAGAAGCCGTAGTCGATGTTGGCGCGCAGCGTGTGCAGCGGCACACGACCTTCGCGGTAGAACTCCGAGCGCGACATCTCGGCGCCGCCGAGACGACCGGAGCACTGGACACGGATGCCCTTGGCGCCGGCGCGCTGCGCGGACATGATGCCCTTGCGCATCGCACGACGGAAGGACACGCGCGCCGAGAGCTGCTCGGCAATGCCCTGCGCGACGAGCTGAGCGTCGGCCTCGGGGTTCTTGACCTCGAGGATGTTCAGCTGAACCTGCTTGCCCGTGAGCTTCTCCAGGCGCGAGCGGAGGCGGTCGGCCTCGGCGCCGCGGCGGCCGATGACGATGCCCGGACGCGCCGTGTGGATGTCGACGCGAACACGGTCACGCGTGCGCTCGATGTCGACGCGTGCGATACCGGCACGCTCCATGCCCTCGGACAGGAGCTTGCGGATCGCGACGTCTTCCTTGACGTAGTCGCTGTAGCGCTGGCCCGGCTTCGTCGAGTCGGCGAACCAGCGGCTCTTGTGCTCGGTCGTGATGCCGAGGCGGAAACCGTTCGGGTTGATCTTCTGACCCATCAGCGGTTACCTCCCTTCGAGTCGCGCTCGCCCACAACGATGGTGATGTGGCTCGTGCGCTTGAGGATGCGGCTCGCGCGGCCCTGGGCACGCGGGCGGAATCGCTTCATGGTCGGACCTTCGTCGACGAACGCGGTCGTGACGACCAGTGCGTTCTCGTCGAAGGGTGCGGAGTTCTTGTCCGCCGTGAAACGCGCGTTCGCAATGGCGCTGTTGAGCGTCTTGAGAACGGGCTCGCTGGCAGTCTGCGGAGCAAACTGCAGCAGAGCGATCGCGTCAGCGGCCTGCTTGCCACGGATCATGTCCACGACGCGGCGGGCCTTCATCGGCGTCACGCGGACGTGCCGCGCCTGCGCCTTGGCTTCCATCGCTGTCCCTTTACTTTCGTTCGTCATGTTGGGTTACCCCGCCGCGTCAGCGACGGCGACCCTTCTTGTCGTCCTTCTCGTGACCCTTGAAGGTACGAGTGGGAGCGAACTCACCCAACTTGTGGCCGACCATGCTCTCGGTCACGAAGACCGGAACGTGCTTGCGACCGTCGTGGACGGCCAAGGTGTGGCCGAGCATGTCCGGGGTGATCATCGAGCGGCGCGACCACGTCTTGATGACGCTCTGCGTGCCGGCTTCGTTCTGGGCATCGACCTTCTTCGCGAGGTGCTCGTCGACGAAGGGGCCCTTCTTGAGGCTACGAGGCATTTCGAAAGGCTCCTATCAGCGCTTCTTGCCAGTACGACGGCGACGCACGATGAGCTTGTCGCTGTCCTTGTTCGGGCGGCGGGTGCGGCCTTCCTTCTGGCCCCACGGGCTCACCGGGTTACGACCACCGGAGGTCTTGCCCTCACCACCACCGTGCGGGTGGTCCACCGGGTTCATCGCGACACCACGGACGGTCGGGCGCTTGCCCTTCCAGCGCATGCGGCCGGCCTTGCCCCAGTTGATGTTGCTCTGCTCGGCGTTGCCCACCTCACCGATCGTCGCGCGGCAGCGGACGTCGACGTTGCGGATCTCACCGGAGGGCATGCGCAGCTGGGCGTAGGGGCCGTCCTTCGCGACCAGCTGGACGCGAACACCCGCGGAACGGGCGATCTTCGCGCCGCCACCGGGGCGCAGCTCGACACAGTGGATGACGGTACCGACGGGGATGTGACGCATCGGCAGGTTGTTGCCGGGCTTGATGTCGGCCTCGGGGCCGTTCTCGATGCGGTCGCCCTGCTTCAGCTTGTTCGGCGCGATGATGTAGCGCTTCTCGCCGTCGGCATAGTGCAGCAGCGCGATGCGGGCGGTGCGGTTGGGGTCGTACTCGATGTGAGCGACCTTGGCCGGGATGCCGTCCTTGTCCGCGCGGCGGAAATCGATCACACGGTAGGCGCGCTTGTGGCCACCACCGATGTGACGGGTCGTGATACGGCCGGAGGCGTTGCGGCCACCGGTCTTGGTCAGGGGGCGCACCAGCGACTTCTCGGGCGTGGAGCGAGTGATCTCGACGAAGTCGGCCACACTCGAGCCACGACGACCGGGGGTCGTGGGCTTGTACTTGCGAATAGCCATGGGTCTAAGTCGTCCTCAGTCTTGGATTGATTCGGCGATCGTCATCGAGGGTCAGGAGGCCTGACCGAAGATGTCGATGTTGCCTTCCGTGAGCGAGACGATGGCGCGCTTGGTGTCCTTGCGCTTGCCCATGCCGAAACGCGTACGGCGCGTCTTGCCCTTGCGGTTCAGCGTGTGCACCGATGCGACCTTGACGTCGAAGATCTGCTCGATGGCGATCTTGATCTCCGTCTTGTTCGCACGCGGGTCCACGATGAACGTGTACTTGCCCTCGTCGAGGAGTGCGTAGGACTTCTCCGAGACGACGGGCTGGATGATGACGTCGCGGGGGTCCTTGTTCAGGGTGCTCACTTGGTGTCCTCCGACTTCTGGCCGCCGGCGACGAATGCGTCGAACGCAGCCTTCGTGAACGCGATGTCGTCGGCGCACAGCACGTCGTACGTGTTGAGCTGGTCGCTCCAGAGCACGTGGACATTCGGCAGGTTGCGAACGCTGAGCTCGGAGACCAAGTCCATGCGGTCGATGACGACGAGGAGGTTCTTGCGGTCCGAGAGCGTGCCGAGGAACTTCGCGGCAGCCTTCGTCGACGGCGCGTCACCGGCGACGACGGACTCGAGAACGTGGATGCGCTCGAAACGGGCGCGGTCCGAGAGGGCTCCGCGCAGGGCGGCGGCCTTCATCTTCTTGGGCGTGCGCTGGCTGTAGTCGCGCGGCTGCGGGCCGTGGACGGTGCCACCGCCGGCGAACTGCGGCGCGCGGGTCGAACCCTGACGGGCGCGACCGGTGCCCTTCTGGCGGTACGGCTTGCGCCCACCACCACGGACCTCGCCGCGGGTCTTGGTCTTGTGCGTGCCCTGACGAGCTGCGGCCAGCTGCGCCACCACGACCTGGTGGATCAGCGGGACGTTGGTGGCGACATCGAAGATGTCGGCCGGCAGTTCGACAGAACCGGACGTCTTGCCCTCGGGGCTCAGGATGTCAACGGTAGTCATGCTCAGGCTCCCTTGATGGCCGTGCGCACGAGAACGACAGCGCCCGCGGGGCCGGGAACGGCACCCTTGATGAGCAGCAGGCCCTTCTCAGCGTCCACGGCGTGGATCTGGAGGTTCTGGGTCGTCTGGCGAACGCCACCCATGCGACCGGCCATGCGCATGCCCTTGAAGACTCGACCCGGGGTGGCGCAGCCACCGATCGAACCCGGCTTGCGGTGGTTGCGGTGCGCACCGTGCGAGGCCGAGACACCGGCGAAGCCGTGACGCTTCATGACACCGGCGAAACCCTTGCCCTTGGTGCGGCCGACGACGTCGACCTTCTGGCCGGCCTCGAAAGCCTCTGCCGTCAGCTCCTGGCCGAGCGAGTATTCGCCGGCGTCGGAGGTGCGCAGTTCGGCCAGGTGGCGGCGCGGCGTGACGCCGGCCTTCTCGAAGTGGCCGGTCAGCGGCTTCGTGACCTTGCGCGGGTCGATCTGGCCGTAGCCGATCTGAACCGCGTTGTAGCCGTCGACGCCTTCGCTGCGCAGCTGCGTGACGACGCACGGGCCGACGGCGACGACGGTGACGGGGATGAGGCGGTTGTCGGCATCCCAGACCTGGGTCATGCCGAGCTTCTCGCCGAGGAGGCCCTTCACGGGGCGCTCAGTGGTTGCAGTCATGAGTCAAACCCTCGCTTACAGCTTGATCTCGATGTTGACGTCGGCCGGGAGGTCGAGTCGCATGAGCGAGTCCACCGCCTTCGGCGTCGGGTCAACGATGTCGATGAGGCGCTTGTGCGTACGCATCTCGAAGTGCTCGCGGCTGTCCTTGTACTTGTGCGGCGACCGGATGACGCAGAAGACGTTCTTCTCCGTCGGCAGCGGCACCGGTCCAACGACCGTTGCGCCTGCACGGGTCACCGTGTCGACAATCTTGCGCGCCGAGCTGTCGATGACCTCGTGGTCATACGACTTCAGTCGGATGCGGATCTTCTGTCCCGCCATTCGCGTGAGTCTCTCTTCTCGCCGATCATGTTCGTGTCCGGCTCCCCCACCCACGCGCTCGGGCGTGTCGCGTGCCCTTCGGGGCGCGATCTTCCGATAGGAAGATCTGGAGGCTTTTCAGCCGGTGCTTGCGCTTCCCTGGACGCACGCCGTTCCATGAGAACGTGTGCACTTCGTGAGGGAAGTGCGAACAAGTGCGTTTCAGAGGCGGCAGTGCAGGTACGGACCTTCACCACGCGTCAAGCAACTTGCCTATAGTGCCAGATCGCCCCCGCCGCCTCCAAATCGGGGCGGCCGTGGCGATGGCCACACCGCACCTTGCCCTCACACACCGACCGAGCCCACCTCGGAGCGCACCGCTCGGTTCGAGCACGGTGCGCCCCGGGCGGGCCCGGCCTCTCGAACCCCGGCACGGGACCGTGGTTCGGTCGTGTGTCGTGTTCAGGCTGTGTTCTTCGCCTCGGCCGCTGCGAGCAGCACACAGAGGGCGACACCCTCCATGGCCGTGCGTACCTCGTCGAGCGGAGGGAGCGACGGTGCGAGACGGATGTTCTCGTCCTTCGGGTCCTTGCCGTAGGGGAACGACGAGCCGGCGGGTGTCAGCGCGATGCCGGCTTCCTTGGCGAGTTCCACGACGCGTGAGGCCGTGCCGGGCACGACGTCGAGGTTGACGAAGTAGCCGCCGTGCGGCGTGTTCCATCGCGCGACGTCGTAGCTTCCGAGCCGAGCCTCGAGGGCTGCGCCGACGGCGGCAAACTTCGGCGCCATGATGTCGCGGTGCTTGGCCATGTGTGCGCGCACCCCGGCTGCGTCACCGAAGAACTGGGCATGGGCGAGCTGGTTGACCTTGTCCGGTCCGATGGAACCGTTGCCCAGGTTCTCGAGGTACCAGGCCACGGTGTCGCGCGAGCCCGCGAGGAAGGCGACACCGGCACCGGCGAAGGTGATCTTCGACGTCGAGGCGAACATGATCGGGCGGTTCGGGTGACCCGACGCCTGCGCGAGGCTGACGATGTCCGCCGTCTTGGCCTCCACTCCGTCGAGGTGGTGCACGGCGTAGGCGTTGTCCCAGAAGATGCGGAAGTCGGGAGCTGCGGTCGGCATCGCGGCGAGCGCGGCCGCGACCTCCTGCGAGCAGACGGCCCCCGTCGGGTTCGCATAGGTGGGCACGACCCACATGCCCTTGATGCTCGGGTCGGTCGCCACGAGGCGGGCGCACTCTTCGGCGTCGGGGCCGTCGTCGTTCATCGGGACGGTGATCATCTCGATGCCGAACGACTCCAGGAGCGCGAAGTGGCGGTCGTAGCCGGGCACAGGGGCCAGGAAGCGAACCTTATCCTCCTGTGCCCAGGGGCGCGGGGAGTCGAGGCCGCCACGCAGGAGGTGGTACACGAGGGTGTCGTGCATCATCGTGAGGCTCGAGTTGTTGCCCGCGACGATCTGGTCGAGCCCCACACCGAGCAGTTCGGCGAAGATGCTGCGGATCTCAGGGAGGCCCGCGAGCCCGCCGTAGTTGCGTACGTCGACGCCGTCGGCCGTCGTCTGCGAGGGGAGGGTGAGCAAGGCGTTCGCAAGGTCGAGCTGCTCGGCCGAAGGCTTGCCGCGCGTCAGATCGAGCTTCAGCCCCTTGCCCTTCAGCTGCTCGTACTCGTCACGCAGGGATGTCACCAGGCCCGCCAGGTCATCGGCGGCCATGTCGGCGAGGGTCATCGGGTTCCTTCCGGTCGCTCACAGTCGTTCTCATCCTTCCACGCACAGAGCCCCGCAGCCAGACACGTCTCACTCCCCCAACGCCGCCTGGGGTTCGAGCAGACTTCCGCCGTATACGAATTCGAAGGAACCTCCTGGCGCACAGGCCCGTCAGACGTTCATCCAGTCCGGCTCACACACGAAGGAAGACGATCATGCGTAAGACGACACGAGCTACGGTCCTTTCCCTCTCCCTCGCCTCGGCGCTGGCTCTCGGAGCCTGCGGCCCGGAGTCGGCAACCGGCGGGAGCGGTTCCTCCTCGACCACGTCGAAGTCCAGCAGCACGGACGAGGCCCCGCCGTCGACGCAGTCCGAGAAGTCGAGCGAAGACACGACGTCGTCCACGACGACGCCCTCCGACCCGACCGAGGACGCCGGCACGACGGACGAGAAGGACCAGGGGGCAGCATCACCCGAACAGGCGGCCAGCATGCCCAGCGGCCCCGTGACGAAGGCGACGCTCGTCACCGCCGGCGGTTACCAGAAGCGTCCGGACAGCAAGTACGGCGAGTTCTACGCCGTCCTCAAGGTCGACGGCACCGGCCCGGGCAAGGCCACGGTCCGCTACGACATGCTCGACGCGAGCGGCAAGGTGATCGGCACGGTCGAGGACAGGATCAAGGTCGGCAAGGGCAAGGACATGATCAAGATCAGCACCAAGCTCGGCAAGGCCCCGGCGGGCATCAAGAAGGTGCGCCTCAGCCTCACCAAGAACGAGACCGACGACCGCTCGGACGACATCACTATGAGCAACGTCAAGATCAACAACGACGGCCCGAACCGCCGCCCGGTCATCACCGGCAACTACGCCGCGAACGGTGACTCGCCGGTCACCGGGATCCGGGCCATCTGCATGGACGCGAACAAGCGTGTGATCGTCGGCCACGGCCTGCCGGACGTCAAGGGCGCCAAGAGCGGCACCTTCAAGGCTGAGCTGCACGAAGCGCCGCGCGACTGGAAGGCGAGCACCTGCTACGTCGGCCAGAGCGGCACGCTCTGAGTTCGAACGAACGTGGGCCGGGACCATCGCGTGCCCCCCGGCCCACGTTCGTGCGTTCCCCTAGTCCAGTCGATAGACCGTGACGGTTCCGGAGTGATGTACGGCAGCCGCGTACTCCGCGAGGTCAGGAGCCACGTCGCTGGCCGCGGTGTCGGCGTAGAGCCAACGGACTCCCCGCCGTTGCAGTTGCTCGACGGTGGCGCCGTCGGGATCGTGAAAGACCTTCTCGTTGAGCGCGAAGAGCTTCTGATCCGAGAACGGCTGCGACGTCGCCGGTAGACCGCCCTTACCTGCATTACGTTGCGCGGGATCGGTGTAGCCCCCATGCCTCGATGAAGACCCGCCGCTCGGTCAGCGCGCTCACCCAGTAGGCGCGCGAGTCGCACTCGGCGTCCTCGGGCACCCGACAGTGGACGTTGGTGGCCACGACGTCCGTCTCGCCCGAGTGATCTCGAACCCACTGTGCCGCAGACGTCTCCTGTGCGGACACGGTCCATGCCTTGTCGTCCGTCACGGTGGAGAACAGGCTTCCAGCATCGTTCTTGCCGACGTTGAACCCGGGAAAGACCAGTGCCGCTCCGAAGAGGATTCCGGCTCCGACGAGCGGCCGGTAACGACTGACCACGATTGCACCGACGACGAGCACCAGCGTCAGGGCGCGAAGGCGAGCACGCTTGCCGGGATGTCCGTCCGGTCGGGCACCGATGTGCCGCTCGCCCAGCGAAGGGCCAGAAGCAGCAGCCCACCGATGGCGAATCCCACCGAGAGCATCTGCCATCGGCGCGAGGCGTTTCGTTCCCACAGCTCGGCGAACCCCCACCCTGCAAGGAGGGCGATGAGGGGCAGGGCGCCCATCGGGAAGTAGCCCTACGACATCCCCGTGTGGTCCACGAGCAGGTAGGCGGCGAGGCTCGCCGCGAAGGACGCGAGCAGGAAGACGGGTGCGGGGTCGGTCCGCCACGTGCGCCCCAGGGCAACGCTCGTTGCGGCGTAGCCGTACTGCACGGCGAGAGCCACGAGCAGACCGACAACGAGCACGACCACTCCCGTTGTCTCGAGATGCGGCATCACGAAGGGGCCGTGGTCGAACGTGTTCGGCGGCTCGACGTAGTGCTTGTACGGGCTCTGGTGCCGGAAGCTTGAGAAGAGTCGGATCTTGGACCCGGCGGAGCCGCCCGCGAACAGGGGCAACGCAAGGGCGATTCCGGCGAGGCAGGAACCGAAGACGATCGCGGCAGCACGTCGCACCGCAGACCTGCGAACGTACACGACCCCCACCGCGAGGGCCCCGCAGCAGAAGACCGGCAGGATGCTCGACTTCGCGCCGGCGCACACGAAGGCGGTCACCAAGCAGACGATGGCGCCCTTCCAGCCGATGCGTGCTCCCCGCAGGATCGGCACGAACAGCCACGCGGCCCACAGGGTGAAGACGAGACCGAAGATCTGCGACGGGCTGGGCCAGACGAAAGCCGTCGTCGGGCCGGTCGGGCCCTTCCAGGCCATGGGCACCATGCCCGCCGGAATCACGAACAGGACGATCGCCGCCGTCCCTGCGATCCAGGCCCCGCTCAGCCTGCGCCCGACGACGAGGCACAGCGCGAGCGCCAGAGCAACAACAGGCAGGTACCACAGGCGCGTCGCCACGTCCGACGTCGAGGTGAAGGAGCCCAGGCTCCCGGACGCCATGTAGGCGTTGCTCAACCAGTGATAGTTGAGCTGACCGAGGACCTCGACGTGAGGAACCGTGGGCAGCGCCGTCCGTTTGAGTTCCGCAGCGATTCCAACGTGCCAGTACAGGTCCTGGTACATCGTGCTGGGACCGGGCGGGCGCGACTGATGACGTCCGAATCCGACGAAGAGCCACGCCATCCAGAACGTCGCCACGGTGAGTAGCCACAGCGAGCCGGTCGGGATGCCCCGAACCGCAGCCTCGTGCTGCCCGACGCGCTCGTCGTCCACGTCGTGCTCGTCGCCGCTGGGCAGTGTCGTTCGATTCCTGGCGCGTCGCTCCAGAACGCCTGCCGCGACGAGTGCCACTACGCCGCGGGCAACCGTGAACGTCGGCGCACCGACGACCTGCCACAGAAGCCAGTTCGCGAGCTTCGCCCAGATGCCCACGGCCGCGCCGACCGTGGCTCGCTCGAACCCACCGGTGGTGTAGCGCCCGACCAGGGCCCAACCGAAGACCCACCACAAAGCTGTCCAGAGGGCGTACCGCAAAGCCGCAAGCGGTTCGACGTCGACGAGAACCGGAGCGGCGAACACCACGAGGAGCAGGACGACGAGTGGTGGGGCGTTACGGCGGGTTCAGCACCGGAACATCCTACGGCGCCGCAGACAGTGCCCCGAGCACGGCAAAGGGCCCCGAGGCGAGTGCCTCGAGACCCTTTGCGGATGGATCCCCGAAGGGATCAGATCACTTGATGATCTTGGTGACGCGACCGGCGCCGACCGTACGACCACCCTCACGGATGGCGAACTTCAGGCCCTCCTCCATGGCGATGGGCTGGATGAGCTCCACCGTCATGTCGGTGTTGTCGCCGGGCATGACCATCTCGGTGCCCTCGGGCAGGTGCACGACACCCGTGACATCCGTCGTACGGAAGTAGAACTGCGGACGGTAGTTGTCGTAGAACGGCGTGTGACGGCCACCCTCGTCCTTCGACAGGATGTAGACCTGAGCCTCGAAGTCCGTGTGCGGGGTGATCGAACCCGGCTTCACGACGACCTGGCCACGCTCGACGTCCTCGCGCTTGATGCCGCGAAGGAGCAGACCGACGTTCTCACCCGCGCGACCCTCGTCGAGCAGCTTGCGGAACATCTCGATGCCCGTGACGGTCGTCTTGGCAGCCGGACCCTCGTGGATACCGACGATCTCGACGTCCTCGTTGACGTTCAGGACACCGCGCTCGATGCGACCGGTGACGACGGTGCCACGACCGGTGATCGTGAAGACGTCCTCGACGGGCATGAGGAACGGCTTGTCGATGTCGCGCTCCGGCTCCGGGATCGACTCGTCGACAGCGTTCATGAGGTTCATGAGCTTGTCGCCCCACTCGGCGTCGCCCTCGAGCGCCTTGAGCGCCGAGACCTGGACGACGGGCAGGTCGTCACCCGGGAAGTCGTAGGAGGACAGCAGTTCGCGGACCTCCATCTCGACGAGCTCCATGATCTCTTCGTCGTCGACCATGTCAGCCTTGTTCAGCGCGACGACGATGTAGGGAACGCCAACCTGACGAGCCAGGAGGACGTGCTCCTTCGTCTGCGGCATCGGACCGTCGGTCGCGGCGACGACGAGGATGGCGCCGTCCATCTGCGCCGCACCCGTGATCATGTTCTTCACGTAGTCAGCGTGACCGGGGCAGTCGACGTGAGCGTAGTGACGCTGCTCCGTCTGGTACTCGATGTGCGCGATCGAGATGGTGATGCCGCGCTGCTTCTCCTCGGGCGCCTTGTCGATCTCGTCGAACGGCGTGAAGGGGTTGAGCTCGGGGTACTTGTCGTGCAGAACCTTGGAGATTGCTGCCGTCAGCGTCGTCTTGCCGTGGTCGATGTGACCAATGGTGCCGATGTTGACGTGCGGCTTGTTCCGCTCGAACTTTGCCTTCGCCACTTGGGTCCTCCTCAGGACTTGTGTTGGTCAAACGCTGTGTCGCCTTCGGGTGAAGGCGCCGGGACGCGTCTGTTGGTTACAGGTGGTGTACGGGTCAATCGACGGGGATGAACCCGTTCACTCGCCCCGGATCTTCTTGATGATCTCGTCCGCGACGCTCCGGGGAACCTCGCTGTACGAGTCGAACTGCATCGTGTAGTTGGCACGACCCTGCGTCTTGGAACGGAGGTCGCCAACGTACCCGAACATCTCCGACAACGGAACCAGGCCGCGAACGACCTTGGCGCCACTGACGTCCTCCATGGCCTGGATCTGGCCACGGCGGGAGTTGATGTCACCGATCACGTCACCCATGTACTCCTCGGGCGTACGGACCTCGACAGCCATCATCGGCTCGAGCAGCACGGGGTCGGCCTTGCGGACGGCCTCCTTGAGCGCCATGGAACCGGCAATCTTGAACGCCATCTCCGAGGAGTCGACGTCGTGGTAGGCACCGTCGACGAGGATCGCCTTGATGCCGACCAGCGGGTAGCCCGCGAGGACACCCTGCTGCATCGCATCCTGGATGCCGTTGTCGACCGACGGGATGTACTCGCGCGGCACGCGGCCACCGACGACGGCATTCTCGAACTCGTAGAGCTCGCCCTCGGCCGTGTCCAGGGGCTCGAAGGTGATCTGGACCTTCGCGAACTGGCCCGAACCACCGGTCTGCTTCTTGTGCGTGTAGTCGTACTTCGGGACGGCCTTGCGGATCGTCTCGCGGTAGGCGACCTGCGGCGCACCGACGTTTGCCTCGACCTTGAACTCGCGCTTCATGCGGTCGACCAGGATGTCGAGGTGGAGCTCGCCCATGCCTCGGATGATGGTCTGACCGGTCTCCTCGTCGAGCTCGACCTGGAAGGTCGGGTCTTCCTGAGCCAGCTTCTGGATGGCCGTGGAGAGCTTCTCCTGGTCACCCTTCGTCTTGGGCTCGATGGCCACGGAGATGACGGGCTCCGGGAACGTCATCGACTCGAGAACGATCTGCTCGTTCACGTCGGACAGCGTGTCACCGGTGGTGGTCTCCTTCAGACCGATCGCCGCGTAGATGTGACCGGCCTGTGCTTCCTCGACCGGGTTCTCCTTGTTGGCGTGCATCTGGAAGAGCTTGCCGACGCGCTCCTTCTTGCCCTTCGTCGAGTTGACGACGGCCGAGCCGGCGGAGATCTTGCCCGAGTAGACGCGGATGAAGGTCAGCGAACCGAAGAACGGGTGCGCGGCGACCTTGAACGCCAGCGCCGAGAACGGCTCGTCGAGAGCCGGCTTGCGCGTGATCTCGGTCTCCTCGTCGCCCGGCTTGTGGCCGATCATCGGGGGGACGTCGAGCGGGCTCGGCAGGTAGTCGACGACGGCGTCGAGCATCGGCTGGACACCGCGGTTCTTGAACGCCGAACCACACATGACCGGGTACAACTCGGAGTTGACCGTGAGCTTGCGGATGCCGGCCTTGATCTCAGCCGTCGAGAGCTCCTCGCCACCGAGGTACTTCTCCATGAGGTCGTCGTCCGACTCGGCGACGCGCTCGACGAGCGCGTTGCGGTACTCATCGGCCTTGGCCTGCAGGTCGGCCGGGATCTCCTGGATCTCGTACTTGGCGCCCATGGTGACGTCACCCTTGGCGTCACCGGGCCACACGAGCGCCCGCATCTCGATGAGGTCAACGACACCGATGAAGTCGTTCTCCGCACCGATGGGGAGCTGGAGGACGAGGGGCTCGGCGCCCAGACGGTCCTTGATGGTCTGCACGGTGAAGTAGAAGTCCGCGCCCATCTTGTCCATCTTGTTGACGAAGCACATGCGCGGAACGTCGTACTTGTCCGCCTGACGCCAGACCGTCTCGGACTGGGGCTCGACGCCCTCCTTGCCGTCGAAGACGGCGACGGCGCCGTCGAGCACGCGCAGGGAACGCTCGACCTCGACGGTGAAGTCGACGTGGCCCGGCGTGTCGATGATGTTGATCTGGGTGCCGTTCCAGAACGACGTCACAGCAGCGGACGTGATCGTGATGCCACGCTCCTTCTCCTGCTCCATCCAGTCGGTCGTCGACGCACCGTCGTGCGTCTCACCGATCTTGTGGTTGACGCCGGTGTAGAACAGGATCCGCTCGGTCACCGTCGTCTTGCCGGCGTCGATGTGCGCCATGATGCCGATGTTGCGGACCTTCTTGAGGTCAGTCAGCACGTCCTGTGCCACGGTGTCTCTTCTCGTTCGAAGTTCAGTGTGAGTAGCTGGAGCGAGCCGGGACGGCGGCCCGAACCCATCCTACGGAGAGGACGGGCCGCCGACCCAACCGCGATCACCAGCGGTAGTGCGCGAAGGCCTTGTTCGACTCGGCCATCTTGTGCGTGTCCTCGCGGCGCTTGACCGCGGCACCCAGACCGTTGCTGGCGTCCAGGATCTCGTTCATCAGACGCTCGGTCATCGTCTTCTCGCGACGCTGACGCGAGTAGCCGACGAGCCAGCGCAGCGACAGCGTCGTCGCGCGGCCCGGCTTGACCTCGATCGGCACCTGGTAGGTCGCACCACCGACGCGGCGGGACTTGACCTCGAGGGCCGGCTTGATGTTGTCGAGAGCGCGCTTCAGCGTCACGACCGGGTCGGTACCCGTCTTCTCACGGCAGCCTTCGAGGGCGTCGTACACGATGCGCTCGGCGATGGACTTCTTGCCGTCGAGCAGGATCTTGTTGACGAGCTGCGTGACGAGCGGCGAACCGTAGACCGGGTCGACGACGAGGGGGCGCTTAGGAGCAGGACCCTTACGAGGCATTACTTCTTCTCCTTCTTGGCGCCGTAGCGGCTACGAGCCTGGTTACGGCCCTTGACACCCTGGGTGTCGAGCGCGCCGCGGATGATCTTGTAGCGCACACCGGGAAGGTCCTTCACACGGCCACCACGCACGAGCACGATCGAGTGCTCCTGCAGGTTGTGGCCGACGCCCGGGATGTAAGCCGTGACCTCGATGCCAGAGGTGAGCTTCACACGGGCGACCTTGCGCAGAGCCGAGTTCGGCTTCTTCGGGGTCGTGGTGTAGACGCGGGTGCACACACCGCGTCGCTGGGGGCTGCCCTTGAGAGCCGGAGTCGAGGCCTTCGTGGCCTTGTCCTGGCGACCCTTGCGGACGAGCTGGTTGATCGTAGGCAACCTAGTTCTCCGAACGTGTCGTATCTGTTCTGCCTGCAAGATGAATCGCAGGCTCCTTGGTCTCGTCGCGGATCGTGCGCCGAAGGGCGCAACAGGCGCGACCCCTCCCCTGCACTTTCGTCGCGGGACGCATGCACGACGTTCGAGACGCCGTGCGCGGCCCATCGCGGCGACTGCCCGGCGAGGGTGTGATCATGAGTGGAGTCCGGACAGACTCCTGCCATGCACCCGAGTAGTTTACCGACTCTCCCGGGCCCCGGCCAAATCGCGGGAGCCTGCACGTTCCGACCGCAACGCGACACGCCGAAGAACCTGAGGACACCGCGAGAGGCACCCCCTGCCTGTGCAGGAGATGCCCCTCGCGGCGTGGATCTGCGTCGATCAGCTGTCGAAGCCGAGCGTCGCGTCGTCCAATCGGACGGCCTCGCCCGAGCCCGGGCCAAAGACCGGGTAGTCGTACGGCTGGTAGTCCGGCAGCGAGTACATCGCGGCCTTCGCCTCCTCCGTCGGCTCCACCTTGACGTTGCGGTAACGGCTGAGGCCGGTACCCGCCGGGATGAGCTTTCCGAGGATGACGTTCTCCTTGAGGCCGAGCAGCGGGTCGCTCTTGACGTTCATCGCGGCCTCGGTGAGGACGCGCGTCGTCTCCTGGAACGATGCCGCCGACAGCCACGACTCGGTGGCCAGCGAAGCCTTCGTGATACCCATGAGCTCGCTACGACCCGACGCCGGACGTCCGCCCTCGGCGATCGCCTTGCGCGAGGCGTCCTCGAAGCGCGCGCGGTCGGCCAGCTCACCCGGGAGCAGGTCGGTGTCACCCGCCTCGATGATCGTCACGCGGCGCAGCATCTGACGCACGATGACCTCGATGTGCTTGTCGTGGATCGACACACCCTGCTGGCGGTACACGCCCTGGACCTCGTCGACGAGGTGCTTCTGCACCTCACGCGGGCCGAGGATGCGCAGCACCTGCTTCGGGTCGATCGCACCCTGCACGAGCAGCGTGCCGACCTCGACGCGCTGGCCGTCCTCGACGAGCAGGCGCGCGCGCTTGCTCACCGGGTAGGCGTGCGGCTCCGAGCCGTCGTCCGGGATGAGGTTGATGCGACGAGCCTTGTCGGTCTCCTCGATCTCGATCTTTCCGGATGCCTCCGCGATCGGGGCGACACCCTTCGGCGTGCGAGCCTCGAAGAGCTCGACGACTCGGGGCAGACCCTGCGTGATGTCGTCACCCGCCGCACCGCCGGTGTGGAAGGTACGCATCGTCAGCTGCGTACCCGGCTCACCGATCGACTGCGCCGCGATGATGCCGACGGCCTCGCCGATGTCGACGAGCTTGCCGGTCGCGAGCGAACGGCCGTAGCACTTCGCACACGTCCCGACACGCGACTCACAGGTGAGGACCGAGCGAACCTTGACCTCTTCGATGCCGGCGTCGATCAGCTTGCTGAGCGCGACGTCACCGAGGTCGTCACCGGCCTGCAGGAACGTCTCGCCGTCGATCTCGACCGTCTGCGCCACGTTGCGGGCGTAGACCGAGCTCTCGACGTCCTCGTGCTCGACCAGCTGGCCGTCAGAGTTGCGCTGCGCGATCGGCAGGACGAGACCGCGCTTCGTGCCGCAGTCCTCCTCGCGGATGATGACGTCCTGCGAGACGTCGACGAGACGACGCGTCAGGTAACCCGAGTCGGCCGTACGCAGAGCGGTGTCGGCCAGACCCTTTCGCGCACCGTGGGTCGAGATGAAGAACTCCAGCACCGACAGGCCCTCTCGGAAGTTGGCCTTGATCGGACGCGGGATGATCTCACCCTTCGGGTTGGCCATGAGGCCTCGCATACCCGCGAGCTGGCGCAGCTGGAACCAGTTACCACGGGCACCCGAGTTGACCATGCGGTAGATCGGGTTGTCCTTCGGGAAGTTGTTCTCCATCTGCTTGGAGACCTCGTTCGCCGCCTGCGTCCAGATCTCGATGAGCTCCTGACGGCGCTCGTCGTCCGTGATGAGACCACGGTCGAACTGCAGCTGCACCTTCGCGGCCTTGGCGTCGTAGCTCTCGAGGATCTCGTCCTTGTTCGAGGGCATGACGACGTCCGAGATGGCGACGGTCGTGCCCGAGCGCGTGGCCCAGTGGAAACCGGTCTCCTTCAGCGCATCGAGCGACGCCGCGACCTGGACCTTCGAGTAACGCTCCGCAAGGTCGTTGACGATGGCCGAGAGGACCTTCTTGTCGACGGGCTTGTTGATGTACTCGTAGTCCTCCGGCAGCGTGCCGTTGAAGATCGCGCGACCCAGGGTCGTACGGATCCGCAGCTCGGAGACGAAGCCGTTCTCGTCCGCCTCGACGCCGTCGGGCAGCACCGTGCCGGCCGTCGGGACGAAGTCGCGAAGACGCACCGAGATCGGCGTGCCGATCTTGATCTCGCCCGCGTCGAAGGCCATGCGGGCCTCGGCGACTGTCGAGAACGCGCGGATGTCCTCGTCCTTCATCTCGTCGGCGTCGAGCACCTCGGAGGTGAGGTGGAACAGACCGATGATCATGTCCTGCGTCGGCATCGTCACGGGACGACCGTCGGCGGGCTTGAGGATGTTGTTGCTCGAGAGCATAAGGATGCGGGCCTCGGCCTGCGCCTCGGAGCTGAGCGGCACGTGCACGGCCATCTGGTCACCGTCGAAGTCGGCGTTGAACGCCGAGCAGACGAGCGGGTGGATCTGGACAGCCTTGCCTTCGACGAGCTGCGGCTCGAACGCCTGGATGCCCAGACGGTGCAGCGTCGGCGCGCGGTTGAGCAGCACGGGGTGCTCACGGATGACCTCTTCGAGGACATCCCACACGACCGGGCGGGCACGCTCGACCATGCGCTTCGCCGACTTGATGTTCTGCGCGTGCTCGAGGTCGACGAGGCGCTTCATGACGAACGGCTTGAACAGCTCGAGCGCCATCTGCTTGGGCAGACCGCACTGGTGCAGCTTGAGCGTCGGACCGACGACGATGACCGAACGACCCGAGTAGTCGACTCGCTTGCCGAGCAGGTTCTGACGGAAACGACCCTGCTTGCCCTTGAGCATGTCGGACAGCGACTTGAGCGGGCGGTTGCCCGGACCCGTCACCGGTCGACCACGACGGCCATTGTCGAACAGCGCGTCGACGGCCTCCTGAAGCATGCGCTTCTCGTTGTTGACGATGATCTCCGGCGCACCGAGGTCGAGCAGACGCTTGAGTCGGTTGTTGCGGTTGATCACACGGCGGTACAGGTCGTTGAGGTCGGACGTCGCGAAACGGCCACCGTCGAGCTGCACCATCGGGCGCAGGTCCGGCGGGATGACCGGGACGCAGTCGAGAACCATGCCGGCCGGCTTGTTCTCGGTCTGCTGGAAGGCCGTGACGACGCGCAGACGCTTGAGCGCACGCGTCTTCTTCTGGCCCTTGCCCGTCGCGATGATCTCGCGCAGCAGCTCCGCCTCGGCGTCGAGGTCGAAGTTCTCGAGACGCTTCTGCAGCGCCGCAGCGCCCATGCCGCCCTCGAAGTACAGACCGAAACGGTCACGCATCTCGCGGTAGAGGATCTCGTCGCCCTCGAGGTCCTGGACCTTGAGGTTCTTGAAACGATCCCAGACCTGCTCGAGGCGCTCGATCTGCTGATCCGCGCGCTTGCGGATCTGCGTCATCTCGCGCTCGGCCGACTCGCGGACCTTGCGGCGGGCGTCAGCCTTGGCGCCCTCCTTCTCGAGCTCGGCGAGGTCGGCCTCGAGCTTCGTCGAACGCGTGTTGATGTCCGCGTCGCGACGGTTCTCGAGTTCCTTCTTCTCGACCTCGATCTGGTTCTCGAGCGACGGCAGGTCGGCGTGACGCTGCTCCTCGTCGACCGAGGTGATCATGTAGGCCGCGAAGTAGATGACCTTCTCGAGGTCCTTCGGCGCGAGGTCCAGCAGGTAGCCCAGACGGCTCGGGACACCCTTGAAGTACCAGATGTGCGTGACCGGCGCGGCGAGCTCGATGTGGCCCATGCGCTCGCGACGAACCGCGGAGCGCGTGACCTCGACGCCGCAGCGCTCACAGATGATGCCCTTGAAACGGACGCGCTTGTACTTGCCGCAGTAGCACTCCCAGTCGCGCGTCGGGCCGAAGATCTTCTCGCAGAAGAGTCCGTCCTTCTCGGGCTTGAGGGTGCGGTAGTTGATGGTTTCGGGCTTCTTGACCTCGCCGTGCGACCACTCGCGGATGTCGTCCGCGGTCGCGAGGCCGATGCGAAGCTCGTCGAAGAAGTTGACGTCCAGCACGTTGCTGATTCCTTCTCTCGCCTAAATCTGAAAAGTCTGATCGTTGCTGTTGTGGTTGTCCGGTCGGCTCGTTCGAGCCGCGGACCTACGTCTGCGCCGGCTGATCCGACACGCGGTGGGCCGGGCGATCATCTCGATCGACCCACCGCGTGTCGGGCGCCGTGATCAGACTTCCTCGACGCTGCTCGGCTCGCGGCGCGACAGGTCGATGCCCAGCTCCTCCGCGGCCCGGAACACTTCCTGCTCCGAGTCGCGCAGGTCGATGGCGGTGCCGTCACTGCTCAGGACCTCGACGTTGAGGCAGAGCGACTGCATCTCCTTGATGAGGACCTTGAACGACTCCGGGATGCCCGGCTCGGGGATGTTCTCGCCCTTGACGATGGCCTCGTACACCTTGACGCGGCCCGTCACGTCGTCCGACTTGATCGTCAGCAACTCCTGCAGGGCGTATGCGGCGCCGTAGGCCTCGAGGGCCCACACCTCCATCTCACCGAAGCGCTGACCACCGAACTGCGCCTTACCACCGAGCGGCTGCTGCGTGATCATCGAGTACGGACCCGTCGAACGCGCGTGGATCTTCTCGTCGACGAGGTGGTGCAGCTTCAGGATGTACATGTACCCGACGGAGACCGGCTCCGGGAACGGCTCACCCGAGCGGCCGTCGAACAGCTGCGCCTTGCCGGAGTCGCCGATGAGGCGCACGCCGTCGCGCGTCGTGTTCGTCGACTCGAGCAGGCCACGGATCTCCGTCTCGCGCGCACCGTCGAACACTGGCGTCGCAATACGGGTGTTCGGGCCCGTCTCACGTGCATCGGCCGGGATCTTGGCCGCCCACTCCGGGTCGCCCTCGATCTTCCAACCACGCGAGGCGGCCCAGCCCATGTGCAGCTCGAGCACCTGACCGGGGTTCATTCGCGAGGGAACACCGAGCGGGTTGAGCACGACGTCGACCGGCGTGCCGTCCTCGAGGAACGGCATGTCCTCGACCGGCAGGATCTTCGAGATGACGCCCTTGTTGCCGTGACGGCCGGCGAGCTTGTCACCGTCGGTGATCTTGCGCTTGTTCGCCACGTAGACACGCACGAGCTGGTTGACGCCCGGGGGCAGCTCGTCGCCCTCGTCACGGTCGAAGACCTTGACGCCGATGACCGTGCCGGTCTCACCGTGCGGAACCTTCATCGACGTGTCGCGAACCTCGCGGGCCTTCTCACCGAAGATGGCGCGCAGCAGGCGCTCCTCCGGCGTCAGCTCGGTCTCACCCTTGGGCGTGACCTTGCCGACGAGCAGGTCGCCGTCACGAACCTCGGCGCCGACGCGGATGATGCCGCGCTCGTCGAGGTCGGCCAGCACCTCGTCGGAGACGTTCGGGATGTCCCGCGTGATCTCCTCCGGGCCCAGCTTCGTGTCGCGGGCGTCGATCTCGTGCTCCTCGATGTGGATCGAGGAGAGCGTGTCGTCCTGCACGAGGCGCTGCGACAGGATGATCGCGTCCTCGTAGTTGTAGCCCTCCCACGGCATGAACGCCACGAGCAGGTTCTTGCCGAGCGACATCTCGCCGCCGTCGGTGGCGGGGCCGTCAGCGATGACGGCGCCCTCCTCGAGGCGCTCACCCTCGTTGACCACGACACGCTGGTTGTAGCAGGTGCCCTGGTTCGAGCGCGTGAACTTCGCGATGCGGTACGTCGAGTACGTCGCGTCGTCGTTGGCGACCGTGACGAGGTCGGCGGAGACCTCCTGCACGACACCCGCCTTCGTGGCTCGCACGACGTCACCCGAGTCGAGTGCCGCACGGTACTCGATGCCGGTACCGACGAGCGGAGCCTCCGAACGAACGAGCGGCACCGCCTGACGCTGCATGTTGGCACCCATGAGGGCGCGGTTGGCGTCGTCGTGCTCGAGGAACGGGATGAGTGCGGTCGCGGCCGACACCATCTGACGCGCCGAGACGTCCATGTAGTCGACGTCCTCGATCGCGACGTCGCTCGCCTCTCCGCCCTTGGTGCGCGCCATGACGCGGTCCTCGGCGAAGTGGTTGTCCGGCGTCAGCGGCGCGTTCGCCTGCGCGATGACGAACGTGTCCTCCTCGTCGGCCGACAAGTAGTCGACGTCGTCGGTGACCTGGCCGTCGACGACCTTGCGGTACGGCGTCTCGACGAAACCGAACGGGTTGATGCGACCGAACGACGCGAGCGAACCGATGAGACCGATGTTCGGGCCTTCCGGCGTCTCGATCGGGCACATGCGGCCGTAGTGCGATGGGTGGACGTCACGGACCTCCATGCCTGCGCGGTCACGCGAGAGACCACCCGGGCCCAGCGCGGACAGACGACGCTTGTGCGTCAGACCGGCGAGCGGGTTGTTCTGGTCCATGAACTGCGACAGCTGCGACGTTCCGAAGAACTCCTTGATCGACGCCACCACGGGGCGGATGTTGATCAGGGTCTGCGGCGTGATGGCCTCGACGTCCTGCGTCGTCATGCGCTCACGAACCACGCGCTCCATGCGGGACAGGCCCGTGCGAACCTGGTTCTGGATGAGCTCACCGACGTTGCGCAGGCGGCGGTTGCCGAAGTGGTCGATGTCGTCGATCTCGACGCGGACGTCGATCTCTTCGCCGTGACGCGTGCCCTTCATCGTCTCCTCGCCGGCGTGCAGCGCGACGATGTACTTGATGGTGGCGACGATGTCGTCGATGCCGAGCGTCGAGTCCTCGAGCCCGCCGTCGACGCCCAGCTTCTTGTTGACCTTGTAGCGGCCGACCTTCGCGAGATCGTAGCGCTTGCCGTTGAAGTACAGGTTGTCGAGCAGCTGCTGGGCAGCCTCACGCGTCGGCGGTTCGCCCGGGCGCAGCTTGCGGTAGATCTCGAGCAGCGCGGCGTCCTGGTCGGCCGTGTGGTCCTTCTCCAGGGTGGCGCGCATCGACTCGTACTGGCCGAACTCCTCGAGGATCTGAGCCTCGGTCCAGCCCAGCGCCTTGAGCAGCACCGTCACGGACTGCTTGCGCTTGCGGTCGACGCGGACACCGACCATGTCGCGCTTGTCGATCTCGAACTCGAGCCACGCACCACGGCTGGGGATGACCTTCGCCGTGTAGATCTCCTTGTCGGAGGTCTTGTCGATGGAGCGCTCGAAGTAGACGCCCGGCGAACGGACGAGCTGCGAGACGACGACGCGCTCGGTGCCGTTGATGACGAACGTGCCGCGGTCCGTCATGAGCGGGAAGTCGCCCATGAAGACCGTCTGGCTCTTGATCTCGCCCGTCTCGGCGTTCATGAACTCAGCCGTGACGAACAGCGGAGCCGCGTACGTCATGTCGCGCTCCTTGCACTCCTCGATTGAGTACTTGACGTCCTCGAATCGGTGGTCGCGGAAGCTCAGCGACATCGAGCCGGAGAAGTCTTCGATCGGCGAGATCTCCTCGAAGATCTCCTCCAGACCGGAGCGCTCGGGCACGTCGACACGGCCCTCCGACTTGGCGGCGGCCACGCGGGCCTGCCACTTCTCGTTGCCGAGAAGCCAGTCGAAGCTCTCGGTCTGCAGCGCGAGCAGATCCGGGATTTCGAGGGGCTCACGAATTTTGGCGAAGGTGAGACGGCCGGAGGCAGTCTTCGCCGAGGACAGAGTCTGGGTCGCGGTGCGCGAGGCAGCCAAGGAGGGTCCCTTCCAGAGGCCTTACAGATCGGCAGTGCGCGCTACCTGCCGTACGGCCCTCCCCCTCGACGCTCCTCGGACGGCCGGCGTCAGGATGTCACGACCAAGCAGAGCGGGCGGCTCTTTCGTGGTGCGCGTTTCGACGCGGAATCCGGATCGGGTGTCGGGGGCAGGCGCAGACAGGGCAGCGCAAAATAGCAGAATAGTACCCAGTGAAGAACGATGCAAGCCGACGGGCTCGGAACCCGAGTCTGCCGCACCGCGTGCCCATCCTGACGAGCCCGGGTGGACCGCATCGACCGCTATATCCGGCGCCTCCCCCGGCGCCATCTTGACCCCACGAGAATGACGCAGGGCGGGCGCACAGTCAAGCAGCGACGCGCCGGTCGCCCGTCACCCCGCCAGGTGCGACCAGCGCGTCTCGAGCTCACGCCACGGGCCGGCGTCCGCAACCCTGCCCGCCTCCAGGACGACGACGCGGTCGGCCCGGGCGAGAGCCGAACGCTTCGACGTCGCCCCGACGACCGCGCTGCCACGCGCGCGCAACGCGTCCCACAGCTCGAGCTCGGTGCGCGCGTCGAGCGCGCTCGAGACGTCGTCGGCCAGGAGCAGTTCGGCCTCCGTCGACAGGGCTCGCGCGAGCGCCAGCCGCTGAACCTGCCCACCGGACAGTCGCACCCCGCGGTGGCCGACGAGACTGTCCCGGCCGCCCGCGTTGTCGATGTCGGGGGTGAGACGCGCAGCGTCGACGGAAGTGTCGAACTCGCGCTCGTGACCGAGGAGCACGTTCTCGGCGAAGGAGCCGGAGAGCACTCGGGGCGTCTGGGCGACGTAGGCGACCTGGCCGGGGCGGAGGAAGAGCTCTGGCTCGCTCACCTCTCGTCCGTTCCACGTGAGCGAGCCGGTGTGGTGCACGAGCCCCGCAAGTGCGGCCAGCAGGCTCGACTTGCCGGAGCCCACGGCTCCCAGGAGCAGCACGAGCTCGCCCTGCCCGACGGCGAGGTCGACGCCTTCTACGCCGACCGTCCCGTCGTCGTGCAGGGCGGCGAGGTCGCGCAATGCCAGTTCGCGCAGGGGCTCCCGCGGCGTCTCGGGTACCTGAGGCGCCGCACCGGAGGGCAGGTCGAGGCCGGCCGGGAGGTCGACGAGATCGGCCCCACCGGCGAGTTCGCTCGTCGCCCTGAGCCAGGCCCGCGTTCCGGGCGCCTCGGTGACGACGGACCCGGCGACCCGGCCGAACCAGTCGAAGTTGGACGCTGCGTTGACGACGAGCAGCGCCGTCGCAAGGCCCCAGGTGCCGTACAGCGCCCCCGCCCAGGCTGCCACGATGCCTGCCTGCACCATGAGCGTCGGGACGCCATCGAGCACCGCGGCGACCCGGTGCTCGCGCACCGCAGCCTCGACCCGCGTGCGGTCGACGGCCGCGAGATGTTCGCGGATGCGCCCGGTGCGGCCCGCGAGCTTGATGGTGCGCGCCGCTTCGAGCGAGGAGACGAGGGCGCGACCGAACTGGGCGCGGGACGCCGACGCCCGCGCGGCGGAGCGGCCCGCCACGCGCCGTCCGAGGGCGGAAGCCAGGGCCGAGCCGACCATGATGACGAGCAGGACGAGACCCGCGAGCCAGGTGCCACCGAGCACCGCGGTGAGCACGACGATGACGAAACCGTTGGTGAAGTCGATCCACCGGTCGGCATAGCGGACGAAGCGATCCGAATCCATCGCGCGCGCGACGACCTCGCCGGGAGGCGTGCGCGGCAGCCGGTGCTGCCCCGTCTGTCCGATGAGCACGCGCATGCGCACCCGCAGGGAGATCTCGATCCACCACCGCGGGTAACGGATGACGGCCACCGCGAGCGAGACCGGGCCGAGCATCACGCACACCGAGACCGCGGCCGCCCAGCCCCATGCCGAGGTGCCGTCCGCCAGCGCCTGCACGGTGTGACCCCACGCCCAGCCCGTGACGCTGCCGATGGCACCGAAGATGGAGAACGCGAGGAACGCGAAGATGGCCACGACGCCCCACTCGGGCCGCACCTTCAGCGCGTTGATGATCGCGCGCGCGAGGGACGATCCCTCGGGGATGTCGCGCGTGACGGGCGCCGCGCCCGTGCGTCGCGCGTGCGCGACGTGCGGGGCCTCATGGTCCGGGGCGGGGACGGCGGACGCGCCGGCGGCTTCGGTGAGGTCGCGGAAGTAACCGGGTGTCTCGAGCAGTTCGTCACGGCGACCGAACTGCACGAGGCGCCCGCGCTCCATGACGCCGATGAAGTCGGCCCGCTCGATGGTGCCGAGACGATGCGCGATGAGGATGCCGGTGCGCCCCTCGAGCAACCGTGCGGAGGCCGCGACGACGCGGGCCTCCGTCACCGGATCCATGCGGGCGGTCGCCTCGTCGAGCACGATGACGCGCACGTCGCGTGCGAGCAGACGGGCGAACGCCAGCAGCTGCTCCTCGCCGGCCGACAGGCTCACGCCACCCGGGCCGAGCACCGTGTCGAGGCCGTCGGGCAGGGTCGAGACCCACGGGCCGAGACCGAGCGTCTCGACGACGTCCTCGATCTGAGCGCGCGGCAGCGGCTCGAAGACGGTGATGTTCTCCGCCAGCGTGCCGGCGAGGATCTCGGTGCGCTGCGTGACAACACCGACGCCCCCGCGCAGCGCCTCCAGGTCGAGGTCGCGCACGTCGACGCCGCCGAGGAAGAGCGAACCGGGCGGCGGCTCCACGGCGCGCGAGACGAGGGAGGCCAACGTCGACTTGCCGGATCCGGTGCGTCCCACCAGGGCGAGAGTCGACCCGGCCGGCACGTGCAGGTCGACGTCCTGCAGCGCGAACGTGCCGGTGCCGTAGCTGAAGTCGAGGTGACGTACGTCGAGATCCAGCGGGCCCTCCGGCAGCGCTCGTCCGCCCTCGGGTTCGGCCGGAACGGCCAGGAGGGCGCGCAGGCGCACGATGGCGCCAAGGCCCGCCTGCATGTCCGGGAACTGCTCGGCGACCCGGGCCAGCATGCCGACGAACGTGCTCGTGACGAGGAACATCGTGACGAGATCACCGACCGACATCGACGTGCGCGAGGCGAGCGCGACACCGGCGAGCACGACGAGGACGAGCAGCAGGTGCAGCGACAGGCCGGTGCGCAGCAGCAGCTTGACCTCGAGGCGCACGACGGCCAGGAACCGCTCGTGCACGCGCGCCGACAGCTTGGCGAGGCGCGCGACCACGAACGGCTGGCCGAGGCTCGTGCGGATGTCGTCGCGGCCCGCGACGCCCTCCTCGAAGATGGCGGCGTGCTCGGTCCAGGCGGCCTCCTCGAGCACCTTGCCCGCCGCGATCGGGGCGAGCAAGGAACGCATGAGCACCCACGTCAGCGCCGCGAAGAGCGGGAAGAGCACCCAGGCCGGCCACCACGTGATACCCGCGACGATCCACATCGGCACCATGGCGAGCGTCATCCGCAGCACCATCCAGATCTGCTGACGCAGCAGGTTCGAGATCTCGTGGGTGTCGTCGTCGACACGGTCGAGGATCTCACCGCCCGCCTGCTCCGACAGGGCCTCGAGCGGTTGCGCGAGCACCGCGTCGACGAGGTCGCGACGCAGCTGCCCGGCGGCACGATCGACCATGCCCGCCCACAGGAAGCGCCCCGCGGTGTCGACGAGCGCCCCACCGAGGACGGTGACGGCCAGCAGCGTCACGAGGCGAGCGCTCGTGTGCTCGGCCAGCCGACCCGCGATGACGGACGCCGCCGTCGTCGCCAACGCCGTGACGGCCGCGAGGATGACGGCGGCCCACGTACTGGGGACGGCGATGCGTCGCCATCCGATCTGGCGGGATGGCGAGGCGTGCGGCGCGGGTGGTGTCGTCATGGCACGTCACAGGCTACGGGTGAACACCGACAACCGCACCCGAATATCGCGCGCGTCATCGGCGGCACCGGCCTCGGCAGGGTTCCTCCGGCGCGGCGCCAGGTCTGAGGGCATGCGAAAGCGGGCCGCACCGTGATGGTGCGACCCGCTTCGACGCGATGTCTCGCGATCAGTGCCCAGGCAGTGCCCGGGCAGAGATCACTTGACCTCGACGGTGGCGCCGGCGCCTTCGAGGGCTTCCTTGGCCTTGTCGGCAGCGTCCTTGGCGACACCTTCGAGAACCGGCTTCGGGGCGCCGTCGACGAGGTCCTTGGCCTCCTTGAGGCCGAGGGACGTGAGGGCGCGCACCTCCTTGATGACCTGGATCTTCTTGTCACCGGCCGAGGCCAGGATGACGTCGAACTCGGACTTCTCCTCGGCAGCGCCGGCGTCGCCGCCGCCTGCAGCCGGAGCAGCCGCGGCAGCAACCGGGGCAGCAGCGGTGACGTTGAAGGTGTCTTCGAAGAGCGTCACGAACTCGGAGAGCTCGATGAGCGTCATTTCCTTGAAAGCCTCGAGGAGCTCGTCGTTGGAGAGCTTCGCCATGATGGGCGTCCTTTCTGTTCTGTCGGACCCGGACCGATGTGGTCGTGGGATCCGTGCCGTGAGTGGCGTTGTGGTGGGTTTGCGCTGATGCCGGTCAGGACCGGATCAGGCCTCGTCGCCACCCTCGGCGACGTCTGCGGTGGCCGCTTCGGCAGCCGGGGCTGCGCCGGTGGCCGGTCCCTCGGTCTCGACCTTCGCACGCAGGGCGTCGACGGTGCGAGCAGCCTGCGACAGCGGGGCCGCGAAGAGGTAGACAGCCTGGCTGAGCGAGGCCTGGAGGCCCCCGGCCAGCTTGGCGAGCAGGGTCTCGCGGGACTCGAGGTCCGCGAGCTTGTTGATCTCCTCGGCCGACATGGCCTTGCCGTCAAGGACGCCGCCCTTGATGACGAGGAGAGGGTTGGCCTTGGCGAAGTCACGCAGCTTCTTCGCCGTCTCCACCGGGTCACCGGTGACGAAGGCGATAGCGGACGGGCCCTGGAGCTGGCCGTCGAAAGCCGTCACGCCGGCTTCGGCAGCCGCACGGGCGGTCAGCGTGTTCTTCACCACGGCGTAGGTGGCGTGCTCACGAATGGAGTTACGCAGATCGGTGATCTGCGCCACGGTGAGACCGCGGTACTCCGTCAGCACGGCAGCATCCGAGTTGCGGAAGTTGTCCGCAAGCTCGGCAATGGCTGCATTCTTAGCGGCGGTAGCCATGCGCGCCTCCTTCGGTGGTGAGTGCCAGTCGCTCGGGCGACACGAAAAAAGAGCCTCGGCGCAGGCGCGCTGAGGCTCTGAAAACATGCTGACGAACAGCACGATCATCGACTGAAGCTCACCTGCGCCGGACGCTCACTGACGTGAGGCCTTCGGTCACATCCACCCAGAGGCAGAGTGCAACAACCGGCGGTCATTGGTTCTCCCAATGTACCGGGCGGGCGGCGGGCGGCCAAATCGGTGCGATCGACGCCGGTGGTCACTGGTGCACAGGCTGCGGAAACCTGACGAAAAACTTACCATCGCCATCGGGTGCGACACGCGCCGGGCTGGTGAAACTCGAGGAGTGGCCGGTGACGCACCGGGCGCTGCCTCACCGCCGACCGAAGGACCAAGCATGCCCGACGCACCCACCCCCGCAGCTGTTCTACCCGACGATGGCGCGACCGCGCGTCGTGGACTTGCCGGGCGCCATCTCGCGCCACGTGGGGTCGCCGCGATCGCCCTGGTCGCGGCCGTGACGACGGCGGTGAGTGGGTGCGGCGACGACTCGACGGCCGATGCCTCGACGAGCACCATCGCCCCCTCCGACATGAGCCGCATCGCGGCCGGCAACACGCCGCGTTCCAGTTCGACTGACCCTTCTACGTCGTTGCGCAGCGCCGCCTCGTCGGCGCCCGCGACCTCGCGAAGTGCTTCGGTCGCGCCGAGCGCGCCCGGGACGACGTCCAAGGCCAGCGCCGCCACAGTCGTCATCCCCGACGCCGCCAAGGCCCACACCAGAGACGGCGCCAAGACCTTCGTGAAGTTCTACTGGGAAACCCTCGATGTGCTAGCCGCCAAGCCTCAACCGGATGCGTTGCGTTACCTTTCGCAGCCGGAATGTGCCACGTGCCAGCTCCAGATCACTGGCCTCTCGGACTTGCTGCGGGAGGGCGCCCACATCGAAACCAATCAGCGTCGCCTTGACCATTGGGCCGTGCGTGCCGACTCGGTGGACGACTCCGTCGTGGTGACGTTCCGGCAATCCGACCGTGGCAACTTCAAGGTGGGCGCCGACGGCTCCCGAAAGCAGTTCGCACCGAACAACCTCGGCGTCGCAGCCCGGGCCGACTGGACCGCCGGAGGCTGGAGGATCGGAGCTGCTGGTGCGGACAAGTCCTGATGACCGCGCGCAGCACCAGCGAACAACAAGCTCAGCTTTATTAACCGCGTGCCTCGCCGCCACGGCCATCTTGGGTTCCGCGACCACAGCCTCTGCTGATCCGCGCTGCCCGGATCCCACAGCGTGCGTGATTGATGACGGCGTCATCATCCACGTGACGAATCCCGGCGTGCCGACGAAACCGACCCCCGGCCGCCCCGGCGTCGGGTGGACCCCGCCTCCTCCGCACGACACCACGAACTACCCCGGCACCCAGCCTGGCCGGCCCCACACAGAGAACGGACACAACACCGGCGACATCGCCGCGTACTACGACGCGGGCAGCGCGTCACTCAACGCCCGCCCCGCTGACATTCCGTGTGCGACGGGCGAGGGACAGACCCCGAAGCTGTCGTGCGTCAACTACACCACCGCGCCACCTGCACCCACGATGACCACCCCCGCATCAGGAACCGCCACCGCGCCAGCAGCTCCGGCCGCGCCCACCTACACCGCCGAACAAGCAGCCACCCAGGCCTGGACGACCCAGACCTTCACGAAGGCCACCGTCGCCATCCAGCCCACCGGCAACACCACCCTCACCGGCTTGCCCACCTACTTCCACGCCACCTACGGCCCCGACGGGCTCGCCCCCGGTGAGACGACCACCGTCACCCTGCTCGGACACACCATCACCCTGCGCCCCACCGACGTCACCTACACCTACCACTACGGCGACACCGCCACCCACGGCCCCACCACCGACGCGGGCGGGCCCTACCCCACCGGCACCGTCACTCACACCTACCCCACCAAGGGCACCGTCACCACCCGCATCGACACCACCCTCAGCGGCCAGTACCAGGAGAACAACGGCCCCTGGCACACCATCCCCGGCGCCACGACGATCACGGGACAGCCTCAACAGCTCACCATCGCCACCCTCCAATCACGCCTCCACCACTGACCACCGCACCCACAGGACACACCCGCCGCCCGACCGCTCGCACCCACCCGCCAGCTGCACCACGAATACGCGACTGCGCGCCATTCCCCGTGCGGGTGCACAAGTCTCCAGCAGAGTCGCTGCACCAACTGTTCACCCACTGGCCACGATGACGCACCCTGCGCGCCGCGGCCCGCCGCCTACTGTCAGCTCGTCCTATTGCTGAACCAACGAAAGCCCCTCATGCCACTGCTTCCCCAGCGCCCCACCGCCATCGTCACCGTCGCCGCAGCCGTCGCGGGGCTGACGTCGTTCTCGCTGTCCACCGCAGGTTCGGCGCAGGCTGCGTCGACCACCGTCACGATCAGCGAGGTGTTCGGCGGAGGCGGCAACAGCGGCGCACCGCTGCGCAGCGACTTCGTCGAGCTCTACAACACCTCGAGCGCGCCCGTCGACCTCACCGGCTGGAGCGTCCAGTACTGGTCCGCGTCGGGCACGAGCGCCCAGAAGACTCCGCTCAGCGGCCAGGTCGCACCGGGACACCACTTCCTCGTCAAGGAAGCCGACGGCGCGAACGTGTCCGCGCCCGCCCTGGAGAATCCTGACGTGACGGGCACGATCGCGATGTCGGGCACCGCGGGCCGCGTCGCCATCGTCGACCCGAACGGCGCCACCGTCGACCTCGTCGGCTGGGGCGGGGCGAGCGTCGCGGAGGGTTCCCCTGCCCCCGCGACGACGAACTCGACGTCCGTCTTCCGCAAGAGCGAGTGCACCGACACCGACGACAACGCTGTCGACTTCACCGTCGGCACCCCGACCCCGACGTCGTCGGCGGCCGGCGCGACGGCCTGCACCCCGCAGGCACCGCACGAGCCGTCGACGGTGACGATCCAGCAGATTCAGGGTTCCTCGCACCTCTCGCCGCTCAGGGACGAGCGCGTCAGCAAGGTCAGCGGTGTCGTCACCGCCACCAACGCCACCGGGTTCTGGATGCAGGCCCCGAGCGACGACGACGACGCGACGAGCGACGCCGTCTTCGTCTACACCAAGACCGCGCCCACCGCCGTCGTCGGTGACGCCGTCAGCGTCGACGCCACCGTCTCCGAATTCCGACCGGGCGGCGCCTCGGGCAACGACAACCTGACGACGACGCAGCTGACGAGCCCCGTCGTCACCGTCACCGCGTCCGGGCAGGCGCTGCCGGCGCCTGCCGTCCTCGGCAAGGACCGCATCGCCCCACAGCAGAACGTCGAGTCGGGCGACCCGAAGAACGTCGAATCGGCAGCGGCCACCTTCGACCCGACGAAGAACGCGATCGACTTCGACGAGTCGCTCGAAGGCATGCGCGTCGCCCTCGACGATGCGCGCGCCGTCGGCCCGACCAACCCCAAGTACCGCGAGACCCCGGTCGTGCCCGGTCAGAACGTCGACGCGCTGACCACGCCGCGCGGTGGCGTGCTCTACTCCGGCTACGACCACCCGAACGCGATGCGCGTCATCCTCGACGACCAGGCCAAGCCCGCCAACCCGCTGCCCGTCAGCACCGTCGGTGACGTCTACACCGGCCGCACCACCGGCATCATGGACTACTCCTTCGCCATGCCGCACGTGCACGTCACCGACGTCGCGGGGCACCGCAACGCCGGCCTGAAGCGCGAGACGACGAAGGCCCAGGGCCTGTTCGAGATGGCCGTCGCGACATTCAACGTCGAGAACCTCGCACCCAGCGACCCGCAGACGAAGTACGACCGCCTCGCCGGCCAGATCACGGGCAACCTGCGCGCCCCCGATGTCCTCGCGCTCGAAGAGATCCAGGACAACAACGGCGCCCAGAACGACGGCACCGTCGACTCGTCCACGACCGTCAAGAAGCTCGTCGACACCATCAAGGCCGCCGGCGGCCCGACGTACCAGGCGCGCTGGGTCGACCCCGAGAACGGCAAGGACGGAGGCCAGCCCGGAGGCAACATCCGCCAGGTGTTCCTCTACCGCACCGACCGCGGCACGTCGTTCGTCGACAAGGGAACCCCCGGCGCGACGACGGCCACCGGCGTCACCGGGCGTGGCCTGTTCACCGACCTCACCGTCTCGCCCGGCCGCATCGACCCGACGAACACCGCCTTCACCGACTCGCGCAAGCCGCTCGTCGGCGAGTTCAAGTTCCGCGGGACGAAGGTGTACGTCATCGCCAACCACTTCAACAGCAAGGGCGGCGACGACCCGCTCTTCGGCCGCTGGCAGCAGCCCGTGCGCTCGTCCGAGACGCAGCGCCACGCGCAGGCCACCGTCGTGCGCGGATTCATCGACAAGCTGCTCGCCGCCGACCCCAACGCTCGCATCGTGACGCTCGGTGACCTCAACGACTTCGAGTTCAGCCAGACCACCGACATCCTCGCCGGAAGCGGCAAGACAGCGATGACGGACCTGCCGCGCACCCTGCCCGTCAACGAGCGGTACTCGTACGTGTACGAGGGCAACAGCCAGATCCTCGACCACATCCTGCTCAGCCCCAAGCTGGCCCAGCCCTGGCTCGGCCTCGGGAAGCCGCCGTTCAACTACGACATCGTCCACACCAACAGCGAGTTCCCCGACCAGGACTCCGACCACGACCCACAGATCGTGCGCATGACCGTCACCCCGTTCTGACGTCATGCGGCCGGCCACGTGATCGGGACGGCACAACAGGCGAGGCCCGCACCCCGAACGAATCGGGATGCGGGCCTCGCCCGTCCAGAAGCGTCGACCGCTCACGTAGAGCGATCGAGCGAGAAGCCGATCAGGCCTGCTCGGCGCCGTCCTCCATGAGGTTGCGCGTACGCGACTGGTCGATCAGGATGCCGGGGCCCATCGTCGTGGCCATCGTGGCCTTCGTGATGTAACGACCCTTCGACGCCGACGGCTTCAGACGCAGGATCTCATCGAGCGCAGCCGCATAGTTCTCGACGAGAGCCTTCTCGTCGAACGAGGACTTGCCGATGATGAAGTGCAGGTTCGCGTGCTTGTCGACACGGAACTCGATCTTTCCGCCCTTGATATCTCCGACGGCCTTCGCGACGTCCATCGTCACCGTGCCCGTCTTCGGGTTCGGCATGAGACCACGCGGACCGAGCACCTTACCCAGGCGACCGACCTTGCCCATGAGGTCCGGCGTCGCGACGACGGCGTCGAAGTCCGTCCAGCCACCCTGAACCCTGGCGATCAGGTCATCCGAACCAACGAAGTCGGCTCCGGCAGCCTCAGCCGCCGCAGCCTTGTCACCGTTCGCGAACACGAGGACGCGAGCCGTCTTACCCGTGCCGTTCGGCAGGTTCACCGTGCCACGAACCATCTGGTCCGCCTTGCGCGGGTCGACACCGAGGCGCATCGCAACCTCGACCGTCGAATCGAACTTCGTGCCGGCAGTCTCCTTCGCGAGGCGAACAGCCTCGAGCGGCGAGTACAGCTTGCCTTCTTCGATCTTCTCTTCCGCCGCGCGGTACGTCTTGCTGCGCTTCATCTCAAACTCCTTCAACAGGGAGATCGTGGTTCTACGAGCCAGCGCCGGCCCAACCACTTTCGGGCTCCGCGCCCCCGACACCAGGTCGATCCTGACGCCGCGATGCCACATGGGCAACCGGTTCATGTTACGTGACGTGCGGGAGTGGGGTGAAATCGGCGACGGACGCACGAAGCCCCTGACCCAGGTGAGGGCCAGGGGCTTGCGTCGAACCGGCAGAACCGTCAGACAATTTCATCTCGACTGAACGCACCCCGCCGGAACGTCACGGCAGTACGAACATCACCGACCGTACCGAAGGTGCACTCTCAGACACTTTTTCTCGACTGAACGCACCCCGCCGGAACGTCACGGCAGTACGAACATCACTGACCGTACCGGCGGTGCACTTTCAGACACTTTCTCTCGACTGAACGCACCCCGCCGGAACGTCACGGCAGTACGAACATCACTGACCGTACCGGCGGTGCACTTTCAGTCGGTGGTGATCCCCATCGAACGCGCCGTACCCGCAATGATCCGCGACGCCATGTCGAGGTCGTTCGCATTGAGGTCCTGCATCTTCTGCTGGGCGATCTCACGAACCTGATCCGCCGACAGGTGCGCGACCTTCGTCTTGTGCGGCTCGCCGGAACCCTTCTGGACGCCCGCAGCCTTCTTGATGAGCTCAGCAGCCGGCGGCGTCTTCGTGATGAACGTGAACGAACGGTCCTCGTAGACCGTGATCTCGACCGGGATGACGTTGCCGCGCTGGGACTCCGTCGCAGCGTTGTACGCCTTGACGAACTCCATGATGTTCACACCGTGCTGACCCAGCGCCGGACCGACCGGCGGAGCCGGCGTCGCCGCACCGGCCTGGATCTGCAGCTTGATGAAACCGGAAACCTTCTTCTTCGGAGGCATGAAGCCACCTCTTTCCTGTCATGGGCCGACGCCGTGGGCGATGACCCGGTTGCATCCTCACCACCCGGTCAGGCGATGAGAGGTTGGTGACGACCGCCGCGACGAAACGCGCGGCAGGTCGAAGGATCAGATCTTCGCGACCTGGCTGAAGCCCAGCTCGACCGGCGTCTCGCGACCGAAGATCGACACGAGCACCTTGATCTTCTGCGTGTCCGCGTTGATCTCGGAGATCGTCGCGGGCAACGTCTCGAACGGGCCCTCCATGACGGTGACGGACTCGCCGACGGTGAAGTCGACATCCGTGGACGCCGACGACGCGGAGCCACTCGACGCGGCCGCACCCTCAGCCGCAGCCTCCGGCTCCTCGAACGTCGGGTTCAGCATCGTGACGACCTCGTCGATCGACAACGGGTACGGCTGGTGCGCGTTGCCGACGAAACCCGTGACACCCGGGGTGTGACGCACTGCGCCCCACGACTCGTCCGTCAGATCCATGCGCACGAGCACGTAACCCGGGATGCGCACGCGCGTACCCGACTTCTTCTGCCCGTTCTTGATCTCGGTGTAGTCCTCCATCGGAACCTCGATCTGGAAGATGTAATCCTCCATGTTGAGGCTCGTGATGCGCTGCTCGAGGTTCGTCTTCACACGCTTCTCGTAGCCCGCGTAGGAGTGGATGACGTACCAGTCACCGAACTGCGACTTGAGCTCCGCGATGAACGCCTCGCGCGGGTCGACCGCGTCAGCCTGCTCGGCCGGGGCGACCTCGGCGTCGACGACGGCCTCCTGCTCCACCTCGCGCTCGGCGTCGTCGGCGTGGGCCTCGGCGGCGCTCGGCAGTTCGCCGACCTCGCCCTGCTCGGGCGCCAGGTCAGCGTCAGGCGTGCGCACAGCGCCCGCCGCGAATTCGGCCTCTTCCGCCGCAGCCGGCGAAAGCTGCTCGGGGTTCTGCTCGGTCATCGACCTGCTTCCTTCACATGTGGGGACGTACGTCGCGTGCTCTCACACGAACGCCGCCCGCGCGGCCCCCGCGGGGGCGCTCAGGCGGCGAATCTTCGAGATGGGCCCGGGACTCAGTTCGAACCGAAGACCCAGGAGACCGCACGCGTGAACAGCCAGTCTAGACCGTTGACGTACGCCATGATGACGGCGAGGAAGACCAGGACCGCGATCGTGTACGTCGTCAACTCGTCACGCGTGGGATAGACGACCTTGCGCATCTCGCCGATGACCTGCCGGATGAACAGCAGGATGCGGCTGAAGAAACCGCGGCGCTCAGATTCACCCGCGACGGAGGCCCCCGTCACGACATCGGAATCTGCCACGGCCCCGCCCTCTCGGATCAATACGCTGTGCAGGGCACGAGGGACTTGAACCCCCAACCCCCGGTTTTGGAGACCGGTGCTCTGCCAATTGAGCTAGTGCCCTTCGCGAGCGAACCCGCGCGACGCGGCGGTTGAGTGCCGTGTCGACCCCCAACTGTACGGGACGACGACGCTGGAACGGAAATCTGGCCCTCCCCCGTGCGTGATGCGCGGCAGCCGTCGCGCGGGGGCGGTGACAGGATGAGCGGGTGACGAGTCGCGACACCTCCCCCAGCCGCTCCCGGCGAGACCTCGACGCCCTGCCGAAGGCGCACCTGCACCTGCACTTCACCGGGTCGATGGCGTTCGACACCCTGCTCGACATGAGCGTGACGCACGGCGTCCGGCTGCCGGACAGCCTGAGGCGCAGCTGGCCTCCTCAGCTCGCATCGGCCCGCGACGAGCGGGGTTGGTTCCGCTTCCAACGCCTCTACGACGCCGCCCGCGCCTGCGTGCGTAGCGAGGATGACATGCGCCGCATCGTCGACGAGGCCGCCGCGAGCGATGCGCGTGAGGGCTCACGATGGTTGGAGATCCAGGTCGACCCCACGTCCTACGCACCGTTCGTCGGCGGCATCACACCCGCCTTGGAGATCGTGCTCGACGAAGCTACGCGGGCCGGTGAGCGTCACGGCATCGGGGTGGGCGTCGTAGTCGCGGCGTCACGGCTACGGCATCCCTTCGACGCGCGGACGTTGGCCCGGCTCGCGGCGAAGAACGCCGGCGGTGTCGTCGGCTTCGGATTGAGCAACGACGAACGCCGCGGCGACACCTCCGCGTTCGCGCCGGCGTTCCGCATCGCGCGCAACGCGGGCCTCGCCTCACTGCCCCACGGGGGCGAACTGCTCGGCGCCGACGCCGTGAGCGAGACGCTCGACGCGCTGCACCCCACGCGGCTCGGGCACGGGGTGCGTTCCGCGGAATCGACTGAGGTGTTGGCGCGCGTCGTCGATGCCGGCGTCGGGCTCGAGGTGTGCCCCGGCAGCAATGTGGCACTCGGCGTGTACGAGAGCGCCCCGGAGGTGCCCCTGCGTCCCTTGTTCGACGCAGGCGCGCGGATGGCGCTCGGCGCCGACGACCCGCTGCTGTTCGGCTCACGCCTCACGGATCAGTACCGCACCGCGCGCGACGTCCACGGATTCAGCGACGCCGAACTCGCCCAGCTCGCGCGCGACAGTTTCACGATCTCGAACGCGCCGGCGGACGTCGTCGCGGCCGCGGACGCCGACATCGACGCCTGGCTCGCCGCACCGCCTGCTTGAGCGCTCAGCCGGCCTCCCAGATTGCTGCGTCGCGCTCGAGCATCGAGTGCGCGGACGCCGGAGGTGGGCGGAGCGGGTCAGGCGATCGGTTCGAGCCCGACCCACACGGGCTCGGGCACGAGACGCACGCCGAACGCGGCCTCGACGCCGTCGACGATCTCGGTGGCGAGGGCCACGACGTCGGAGGCGCCGGCAGCGCCGCGGTTCGTCAGAGCGAGCGTGTGCTTGGTCGACAACGCCGCCGGGCCGGGCATGTTGTACCCCTTGCCGAAGCCGGCCTTGTCGATGAGCCAGGCCGCCGACGTCTTGAGCAACCCCGGGTGCGCCACGCCGGCGGGGAACTCGGGCGGTGTGGCTCCGTCGGCGCCGAGGCGCTCGGCCGCTCGCTCGCGGATGCGCGCCATGACGCGCTCGGAGACGATCGGGTTGGTGAAGAACGAACCGCACGACCAGGTGTCATGATCGGCTTCGACGACGACCATCCCGCGCTTGGAACGCTGGGCGAGGACGGCCTCGCGGGCGTCAGCGAGCGGAACGCGATCGCCCTGCTCGACGCCGAGCCCCGCGGCGAGATCCGCGTACGCGATGGGCTGGCTGCGATCGGCCTTGCGCAGCTGGAACGACACGTCAAGCACGACGTAGCGACCGCTCGCGTCGCCGTCACGGAAGGGGGTGTTCTTGAAGATGCTGTGACGGTAGGTGAAGTCGCAGTCGGCGTTGGCGAACGTCTTGATCTGCTGGGTGACGCGGTCATACGTCCGTACGCTCGCGACGGTCTGCGCGACCTCCTGGCCGTACGCGCCGACGTTCTGCACGGGCGTCGCGCCGACGAGCCCCGGGATACCCGACAACGCCTCGATGCCGCACCAGTCGTGGCTGCACGCGTACGCGACGAACTCGTCCCACACCATGCCGGCGCCGACACGAACCGTCACGCCCCCGCAGTCGGAGTCGTGATCGACCTCGAGGGTGTCGTTCGCGATCTTGACGACCGTGCCGGGAAAACCCTCGTCCGCGATGAGCAGGTTCGAACCGCCCGAGAGCACGAGCAGCGGCTCCTCGGCGTCATCGACCTCGCGCACGACGTCGACGATCTCGTCGATCGTCTCCGCGACCACGAGACGTCGAGCAGGGCCACCGACGTGCATCGTCGTCAGGCTCGCGAGCGGGACGTCGAACTGCTCCTGCATGAAGACCTCGATCAGAGTTGGATGACTGCTCTCGTTCGACTCAAGACCTTAGTGCCTGCCACCGACACCGCCGCGTCCAGCGTCACCCTGCCCGCGTCGTCGTCGCGCGAGAACAGCGAGACGACGATGTCGACGCGTGCATCGCCGTCGGCAGGCACGACGACGGGGGCGGCGAAACGGGTGCCGAAGGAGATGATCGGGTGCCCCTGCGCCAGCTCCTCGATGCGTGAGGCGACCAGCCCCATCGTCAGCATGCCGTGGGCGATGACGTCGGGCAGGCCGACGCTCTTGGCGAACGCCTCGTCCTGGTGGATCGGGTTCTGATCGCCGCTGGCGTCCGCGTAGGCGACGAGATCGGCGCGTCGAAGCGCCTCGCTCGTCTCGAGCAACGTGTCGCCCGCGCTCGCGGACGTGAGGTCGACGCTGCGGTGTTCGTGCTCGCTCATGCGTGCGTCTCCTCTGCCCTGATGACGACGACGCTCGTCGTGTCAGCTCGACGCGACCCGCCATCGGTGGTGACGGCGGTGGCGAGCGTGACCATGTCGTGTCCGCCGGCCGACCGAACGCGCGCGACGGTCGTCTCGGCGATGAGCGCCTCCCCCGCGACGATCGGCGCGTGATGCGTGAACGTCTCCTCGCCATGGACGAGGCGCGAGAAGTCGACGCCGGCCTGCTCATCGCGCATGAAGAGCGCCTCCGCCTGCTGGGCGAGCGTGACGGCGAACGTCGTCGGCGCGACGACGTCCGTGTGGCCCGCGGCGCGGGCGGCGTCGACGTCGAGGCAACGGTCGTCGCTCGTGCGGACGGCGCGGGCGAACGTCACGATCTCATCGCGCGTGACGACGTGCGCCTGCGGCATGCGGTAGGTGCGGCCCTCGACCGCCGGGTTCACTGGCATGTCTCGACGCTAGAGGTGCCTCGGCGTTACTCGGAAGTCGGAGAGGCGCGAGGTCGAGGCGCGCATAGGTTCGGAGACGGCAGCACGACGGACGTCAGACGAGTGTGACCGAGAATCGCAGATGGGGACGAGAATCGCGAAGGTGGACAGGATTCGCCGATGGGGACGTGAATCGCAGATGGGGCGGGGTTGCGAAACGGCCGTCACCCTCGAGGGGTGACGGCCGTGACGTGTGGTTCAGACGAGATCAGCGGGTCTCGCGGTGAGCCGTGTGCTTCGTGCAGCGCTTGCAGTACTTCGCCAGCTCGAGACGGTCGGGGTTGTTCCGACGGTTCTTCTTGGTGACGTAGTTGCGCTCCTTGCACTCGGTGCAAGCCATCGTGATCTTCGGGCGAACGTCAGCGCTCTTCGAGGCCATGTCCTACACCTACTCTCAAAAAGGTCGAAAACTGTCGCGAGACAGACTGTCGGGAAAAACTTGGTAGCGGGAGCGGGACTCGATCCCGCGACCTCACGATTATGAGTCGTGCGCTCTAACCAGCTGAGCTACCCCGCCATGCCATGATCGCCGTCTCCGGCGCTCACGCGAGCCCCCAAACGGAATCGAACCGTTGACCTTCTCCTTACCATGGAGACGCTCTGCCGACTGAGCTATAGGGGCCTCACGCCACTGCCGCCGAGGCTGTTTCAGCTGCTCAGCGCGTTTCAGGCGCGAGAAATACCTTACACGGCGCCCGAACGAACACGAAATCGACGGGCCCACGGCGACGGACGCGGTGCCGCCGCGGCTCGCCCCACGACGGCGGATCGGGTCGTCGTCACCGTCCCGGCGCCGAGACGTGTCACGCACGAGACGCGGGATCCCGACGCCACGTCATGCCGTCGGGATCCCGCGTCTCAGGGGTGTGCCTCACAGCGGACGGATCGTGCCCCGAGCGTGCTCCGTGCCCTTCTTGGCGTTGCGCAACGCGAGGACGAACGACCCCGGCCCGCCCGCGGACTGCGCGATGAAACGCACCGTCGACGGGATGAGCACCGGCTTCTTGAACGCAACGTTCACCTCGTAGGCGTCGGGCAACCGGTTCTCGAGCGCGCCGAGCATGCGGGCCTTGCTCCACATGCCGTGCACGATCGTCGTCGGGAAGCCGAGCGCCTTCGCGGCGAGCGGGTTCATGTGGATCGGGTTGACGTCGCCCGACACCTTCGCGTATCGGCGTCCGAGGTCGCCGGCGAGGCGCCACGTCGCACCGAAACCGTCGATGGCTTCCGGCTCGTCGACCTTCGGCGGCACCTCTCCGTCGACCTTCGCGCCGCGAAAGAGGTACGTCGAGCGGTCCTCCCACACGAGTTCGCCGTCGACGTACGCCTCACCGACGAGGTCGGCCTGCGCACCACGAAAGTGCGGACGCAGGTTCTCGACCCGCGCGCGCAGCTCCAGCGTCTCGCCCAACAGCACCGGACGGTGCTGACGGATCGTGTTCTCGAGGTGCACCGAACCCATGAGGGGGAACGGGAAACCCGGATCCGACATGAGCGCGACCTGCAGCGGGAAGACGAGCACGTGCAGGTACGTGCTCGGCACCCGGTTGCTCAGGGCGAACCCGCAGACCGCGTCGTAGTCGGCGACGTCCGCGACGCTCGGCGTCACGTCGCGTCGCACGACCTCGAGGTCGGGCAGCGTCCGCCCCTTGCGCTTCGACCCGGTGACGACGGCCTTCGCGAACATGGGGCCGAGCTTCGGCTCGCCCTTCAGCTCGATCGTGCGCGCCATGTCAGGCTCCGATCTGGCTCTGACCACACACGCGCAGCACCTGGCCGGTGACGCCCGCCGAGCCCGGCTCGGCGAAGAACGCGATGGCCTCGCCGACGTCGATCGGGTTGCCGCCCTGCATCATCGAGTTGAGGCGGCGGACCACCTCGCGCGTCGCCATCGGGATCTTGGACGTCATGTCGGTCTCGATGAAGCCGGGCGCGACGGCGTTGACGGTGATGTCGCGGTCGGCCAGCTTCTCCGAGAGCTCACGCACCATGCCGATGACGCCGGCCTTCGACGCCGCGTAGTTGGCCTGGCCGCGGTTGCCGCCGATGCCGGAGGTCGAGGCGACCGACACGATGCGTCCGCCGTCCTTGAGACCACCCTTCGTCGCCGGGTCGAGCAGCACCTCGTTGATGCGGAACTGCGCGCCGAGGTTGACGTCGACGACCGAGTTCCAGCGCGCCTCGTCGGTGTTGACGAACAGCTTGTCGCGCGTGATGCCGGCGTTGTGGACGATGACGTCGAGCTTGTCGGCGTGACGGGCGACGGCCTCGGCGATCTTCGCGCCCGCGTCGGGTGAGGTGATGTCGAGCCCGAGCGAGGTGCCGCCGATCTCGTTGGCGACCTTGCTCAGCGCGTCCCCGGCGGCCGGGATGTCGACGGCGATGACGTGTGCACCGGCGCGGGCGAACACGCGCGCGATCTGCGCGCCGATGCCGCGCGCCGCACCCGTGATGACGGCGACCTGGCCTGCGAACGGCTGGTGCCAGTCGGCGACCTCGGTGACGGCGTGCTTGCGGATGCGGATCGGCTGACCCGACACGTACGCCGAGCGGCTCGAGCCGAAGAAGCGCAGCGGCGCCTCCAGCACGGCCGCGTCGCCCTGGGCGTCGGGGTCGATCCAGAACAGGTTCGCCGAGCCGCCGGCGCGCAGTTCCTTGCCGATCGAGCGCGTGATGCCCTCGAACGCCTGCGCCGTCGCGGCGGCTTCGACGTCGTCGAGCGCGGACGGCGTCGTCGCCATGACGATGACGCGCGCCGACCTGCCGAGCGCCTTGACCGCCGGGATCGCGATCTCGCGGAACGTCTCGAGGTCGCTCAGCTTCGTCGCCGCGGTGACGTCGATGACGAACGCGCCGAGCTTGTCGGAGTACGTCGCCTCTGCGGTGGCGTCGACGACGTCGGCGCCGGAGCCGCGCAGGATCGCCGCGGCCGTCGAACCGACGACGCCGGAACCGACCGTGCCGACGGCGGCGGGGCCGTCGAGCAGGTCCTGACCGACCTCGTAGCGGCGCAGGACGGGAGGCTGCGGCAGCCCGATCTGCTTGGCGAGCTTCTTGCCGAAACCGTTGTTGACGAAGTTCGAGTAACCGTCAGCCATCACACTGCCTCCAGAATCGCGACGACGCCCTGGCCACCAGCGGCGCACACGGAGATGAGGCCGCGGCCGGAGCCCTTCTCGTGCAACTGCTTGGCGAGCTGCGCGATGATGCGGCCACCGGTGGCCGCGAACGGGTGGCCCGCGGCGAGCGAGCTTCCGTTGACGTTGAGCTTGCTGCGCTCGATCGAGCCGAGCGGCGCGTCGAGACCGAGCTTGTCCTTGCAGAACTCGGGGCTCTCCCAGGCCTTGAGCGTGGCGAGCACCGTCGAGGCGAACGCCTCGTGGATCTCGTAGAAGTCGAAGTCCTGCAGGCTCAGACCGTTGCGCGCGAGCAGGCGCGGCACCGCGTACGCGGGGGCCATGAGCAGGCCCTCCTTGCCGTCGACGTAGTCGACCGCGGCGGCCTCACCGTCGACGAAACGGGCGAGCAGCGGCAGATTGCGCTCCTTCGCCCACGCCTCGCTGCCGAACAGCACGGCCGAGGCGCCATCCGTCAGCGGCGTCGAGTTGCCGGCGGTCATCGTCAGGCCCTCGCCCTTGCCGAAGACCGGCTTGAGCTTCGCGAGCTTCTCGACCGTGCTGTCGGGACGCAGGTTGTTGTCCTTGGCGAGGCCGAGGAACGGCGTGACGAGGTCGTCGAAGAAGCCACGCTCGTAGGCGGCGGCCATCTTCTGGTGCGACGCGGCGGCGAGCTCGTCCTGAGCCTCACGCGTGATACCCCACTCCTTGGCCGTGATGGCCATGTGGTCGCCCATCGCGAGGCCGGTGCGCGGCTCCGAGTTGCGGGGCTGCTCGGGCGCGAGCTGGTTCGGGCGGATCGAGGCGAACGCCTTGAGGCGATCCGGCGTCGTCTTCGCGTAGTTCGCCTTCATGAGCGTCTTGCGCAGACCCTCGTTCAGTGCGAGCGGCGCGTCGGACGTCGTGTCCGTGCCACCGGCGATCGCCGAGTCGATCTGGCCGAGCTTGATCTTGTTCGTCACGAGGATCGCGGCCTCGAGACCCGTCGCGCAGGCCTGCTGGATGTCGTAGGCCGGCGTCGTCGGCGCGAGGTGGCTGCCGAGGACGGATTCGCGGGTGAGGTTGAAGTCGCGCGAGTGCTTGATGACGGCACCGGCGACGACCTCACCGAGGCGCTCACCCGAGAGGGAGAAGCGCGAGACGAGGCCGTCGAGGGCCGCCGTCAGCATGTCCTGGTTGGAGGCCTTGAGGTAGGCGCCGCCCGAGCGGGCGAACGGGATGCGGTTGCCGCCGATGACGTAGGCGTCACGGATCGTGGTCATGAATCGCTCCGGTTGAGTCGTGGTGGGTCGTGCGCGAGCCGATGACGAGGCCGCGCGGACGTGAGCACTCGTCAAAACTTACCGATACGGACAGTAGCAGGTACGACGCGTACGCGATACCGTGTCAGGCATGTCCACCACCACCCGAGCAACGAGCGCCCAACCCGACGGACGCGACGCGCGCTGGGCCGCCCATCGCGTCGCCCGCCGTCGCGAGCTCGTCGACGCCGCCCTGCGCGCCATCCGCCGTCACGGCGCCGGAGTGGGGATGGACGAGATCGCGGCCGAGGCCGGCACGAGCAAGACCGTCATCTACCGCCACCTCGGCGACCGGCTGGGGCTCTACCTCGCCGTGTGCGAATCGGTCGACGCGCTCATCCTCGCCGAGATCGACGCCGCCGCGAGCGCCACGTCGGATGGTGACGGCGAGGCCCGCGCCACCGGTTCGTCCGCGCGACGCACGCCGCCCGGGCCCGCGATGCTCGGCGCCGTCATCGACTCCTACCTGCGCCTCGTCGAACGCGATCCCGAGGTGTACCGGTTCGTCGTGAGGCGCCCGGACGTGACGCTGCCGGAGGGTCCTGGCGATCCCGTCACCGGCCTTTCGGGACGGATCGCCGACAACCTCTTCGACCTCCTGCTGGCCTTCGGCCCCGGCACCCAGGAAGCTCGCGGGAGAGCGCGAGCGTTCGCGTGGGGCGTCGTCGGCCTCGTCAAGGAATCGGCCGACCGGTGGCTGGAGAACCCCGGCGGATTGAGTCGCGCGCAGCTCGCCGCCCACCTCGCCGCGCTCGCCCACGGCGGCCTCGCCGGGGCGCTGGCGCGAGACGTGCCAGGGCCGGCCGATGCGCACATCGCTACTGATGGCCCCGGCGGCGTCGACCGACCCGACCGCCCCGCCGACACCGGACGCGACGAGCGAAGCATCCACGACGACACTGCCCGATCCGACGAAACACCGACGTTCGACCCGGCCGGATGACACGATCCGTTCCGAGGCAGCTCTCACCCGCAGGCCGCACCGCGGCGCCCGCGGCCGACAAGGAGGACGACATGAGCACGACTCCCGAGACCACGACCGAGAACACTCCGCCCGCGCCCGCGCCCGCGACGAACGACGTCGTCGAGCAGATGCGCATCGCGCTCGACGGGCCGTGGCGCGACCTGCGCGAGCGGATCCGCGGCGAGCTGCCGTGGGAGGCCATCAGTGGCACGCCCGGCGAGTCGATCGAGGCCCAGCGCGAGCGAGTGACGCGTCAGGTGCTCGCGCTCGCCGACAAGGGGTACGGCTCGATCGGTTTCCCGACGCAGTACGGCGGCACGCTCGACTACGGCGCGTCCTGCGTCGCGTTCGAGATGGAGGCGTACGGCGACCTGTCGCTGCTCATCAAGAACGGCGTCCAGTTCGGTCTGTTCGGCGGCGCCGTCTCGCGCCTCGGCACCGACAAGCACCTCGCCGCGTACGTGCCCGACATCATGAGCGGCAAACTGATGGGCTGCTTCGCGATGACGGAGGTCGGGCACGGCTCGAACGTCGCCGCCGTCGAGACGACCGCGACATACGACGCGCAGACCGACGAGATCGTCGTGCACTCCCCCACCGTCTCCGCGACGAAGACGTACATCGGCAACGCCGCCAAGGACGGACGCGCGGCCGCCGTGTTCGCGCAGCTCGTCGTCCCGAGCGTCGGTGACGTCGCCGACGGCGAGGAGGAGACCCCGAGCAAGGGCGTCCATGTCGTCGTCGTGCCGATCCGCGACGAAGACGGAAACCCGATGCCGGGCGTCACGATCGGCGACAACGGCGTCAAGGGCGGGCTGCCCGGCGTCGACAACGGCACGATCGCGTTCGACCACGTCCGTGTGCCCCGCGAGAACCTGCTCGACAAGTTCGGCGGCATCGACGAGACCGGCACCTACGTCTCGGAGATCGACAACATCAACCGGCGCTTCTTCACGATGCTCGGCACGCTCGTGCGCGGCCGTGTGTGCGTCGGCGGTGGCGCGGGTGCGGCGGCGCAGAAGGCGCTCGCCATCGCCGTCCGCTACGGCGAACAGCGGCGTCAGTTCTCCGCTCCCGGCTCGCCCGACGAACTCGTCGTCCTCGACTACCTCGCGCACCAGCGCAAGCTGCTGCCGCGCCTCGCGAAGTCGTTCGCGCTGCGCTTCACGCAGAACGCCATGACGGCGCGCCTGCAGGAACTGGAGGACGCAGCGACGTCGTCGGAGAAGGAGACGCCCGGCGCCGACCACGAGGACGCTCAGCGTGAGCTCGAGGCGTGGGTCGCCGGCATGAAGGCGCAGACGACTTGGCATGCGCTCGACACGATCCAGGCGTGCCGCGAGGCGTGCGGCGGCGCCGGGTACATGGCGACCAACGGGCTGACGCAGATGCGCGCGGACATCGACGTGTTCGCGACGTTCGAGGGCGACAACACCGTCCTCATGCAGCTCGTCGCGAAGGGGCTGCTGACGGAGTACAAGGACCAGTGGGGCGATCTCGACATCGCGGGGACGATCGCGAAGGTCACCGCGCAGACCGTCGAGGGACTCGTCGAGAACACGCTGAAGCGTGCCGGCCTGCAGCGCCTCATCGACGGCGCGACGCCGCGCAACGACGAGACGGCGCTCGACTCGCGCGGCTGGCAGGAGTCGATGTTCTCCGAGCGCGCGTCGCACCTGCTCGAGACGGCCGCGATGCGGCTGCGCAAGGCGGGCAAGAGCGACGGGTTCGCCGTGTTCAACGCGGCCCAGGATCACATCCTCGCCGCGGCGAAGGCCGACATCGACCTGCGGATCTTCGAAGCGTTCAAGGAAGGCCTCGAGGCCATGCCCGAGGGCGAGGCGCGCAAGCTCATGGCGAAGGTGTTCGACCTCTACGCACTGGCGTCGATCGAGGAGGACAAGGGCTGGTTCATCGAGCACGGTCGCATCACGACGTCACGTTCGAAGGCCGTCACGACGCGCATCAACGAGCTGTGCGCCGAGCTGCGTCCCCACGCCGTCGACCTGACGAAGGCGTTCGGAATCCCCGAGTCGTGGCTCGAGAACGACCTCATCGACCTCGGTCAGGACCGCGCGGGTGTGACGGCCTGACGACGGGTTCGACGCGTCGCGGGTTACAGGGCGCTTCGGCGGCCGACGCATCGCGGCGCGAATGCTGACGGGCGCCTCACCTGGCTGGTGGGGCGCCCGTCAGGCGTTCTGTCCGCGCGTCTGGTGATGTGCCTGGCCGCACGCGGGGGCGTCCCGGGGCTCAGCGCACCGGTTCGCTGGAGGCGACGAGCTGTTCCAACGTCATCGCCTTCTGCCCGGTGAGCAGTCGCACGTCGTTGCTGAAGACGTCGAGCTCCCCCGCGGCGATCGCCGTGTAGGTGCTCACCCATGCGTCCATCTCGAACGGCTGCGGGTCGTACTTCTGCCGTGACGCGCGCGCCTGCTCGATCGTCTCGGGTTCGTAGCGGAAGTCGCGGTCGCGACCCGCGCTGAGGATGGCGGCGATCTCGTCCAGCGTCAGGGCCTGCGGGCCGGTGAGATCGTACGTGCGGCCTGCGTGCTCGCCCGGTGCGAGGAGCACCGCGTGCGCGGCACGGGCGACGTCCGCTCGGGCGACGGGCGCGACGCGTCCGTCACCCGCCGGGCCACGGATGACGCCGTCCTCGTCGGCGAAGTGCTCGAAGACGTCGGCGTAGAAGCTGTCTCGCAGGAACGTCCACACCATGCCGGAGGCCTTGATGTGCTCCTCCGTCGCGAAGTGGTCGCGCCCGAGCGTGAACGTCGAATCAGGCGCCGCATTGAGGAACGAGGTGTACACGATGTGCTGCACGCCCGCCTTCGCGGCCTGGTCGACGAAGTTGCGGTGCTCCTCGACGCGCGTGGGGCTCTCGGCCGCCGACACCATGAACAGGGTGCCGACGCCTTCGAGCGCTGCGGCCGCGTCGGAGGCTCCGTACTCGGCGACGGCGACCTCGCTCTCACCGTCGACGTCACCGAGATGTGGCAGGCGCGAGACGTCGCGCAGGAGAAAGCGAACCGGACGCCCCGGCGCCGAGACGAGGCGCGCGACGGCGCCGCCGACGGCACCCGTCACACCGGTGACACCGATGCGGGGAAGCGTGGTGGAATCTGCGCGAAAGGCCATGTGCCCATCATGCCCGTCTATCGTGGCGCGCATGAGAACGATTCAGCACATCGCGGTGGCCGACGAGTGGCAGGACGCGCTCGAGAGCGGCGAGTACATCTGGTCGACGCGCGGGATGACGATCGAACAGGTTGGCTACCTGCATGCGAGCTTTCCCGAGCAGGTGCGACCGACGCTCGAGCGGTTCTACGCGGACGTCGACGCTCCGCTCGTGCTGCTGACGTTGGACACCGACGCCATCGTCGCGGCGGGGCTCGAGGTTCGCGTCGAACCCGCGGTGCCGGGCGAGGACGACAGCGAGAAGTTTCCGCACGTCTACGGTGGCGCCCTGCCGACGTCATGCGTGAGCAACGTCGAGCCGATCGAGCAGCCGCCGGCTGCGTGAGCGCCGCACCCGGTCGACGCACGGCCTGGACATGGCAAGAGCCCCGCAGACGAATCTGCAGGGCTCTCGGTGCACCTGTGGTGCCAGGTGAAGGATTCGAACCTTCGTAGCTTTCGCGACGGATTTACAGTCCGCTCCCATTGGCCGCTCGGGCAACCTGGCGCGCGTGCTCGGAAACCATAGCAAGAGCACGCGCCGTTGAGCCAATCGGCAGGACACGCGCGGGTGCGCGAGGTGACGGCGGCGTGGCGGCATCGCCGTCAAGGCATGACGCTGGCTGGGACGTCGGCTCGACCGCGGGCGGGACGGTGGCGCGACAGCACGGGATCGGCGTCACGGCATAATGAGGCGCAGGAAGCGCCCGCGTTCAACGAAGGAGAAACCGTGGCAGACAGCTCGTTCGACATCGTCAGCAAGATCGACAAGCAGGAGGTCGCCAACGCGGTCAACCAGGCCGCGAAGGAGATCGGTTCGCGCTACGACTTCAAGAACGTCGGCGCGTCCGTCGAACTCTCCGGCGAGTCGATCGTCATGAAGGCCAACTCCGAGGAGCGCACGCTCGCCGTCCTCGACGTGCTGCAGACGAAGCTCATCAAGCGTGGCGTCTCGCTCAAGACACTCGACTACGGCGACGACGACCCGACGCCGAAACTCTCCGGCAAGGAATACCGCCTCGAGGCGAAGCTCAAGGAGGGCATCTCGAGCGAGAACGCGAAGAAGATCAGCAAGATCATCCGCGACGAGGGCCCCAAGAGCGTCAAGGCACGCATCGAGGGTGACGAACTGCGCGTCACGAGCAAGAGCCGCGACGACCTGCAGGAGGTGCAGGCCCTGCTCAAGGGTTCCGACCTCGACGTCGCACTGCAGTTCACGAACTACCGCTGACCGGCGTACTTCACCGACCCGATGGACGAGGGCCCCGCACCGATTCGCTCGGCGCGGGGCCTCGTCGTCGGCATCCTCGACGTCAGCGCCAGGGGTGGCGCAGGATCAGTTCGGTGTTGCGGTCGGCGTCGGCGCCCGTGAGGGCGGCCGAGCGGTTCGGATCGTTGTAGGACAGCTCGCGGTACAGCGACGCCAGATCCGCCTGGTCCTGCCCTGTCGTCGACGCTGCGTACGGCGCGGCCGACTCGACCAGCGTCGTGAACAGACTGAGCGTGCCGTCGGCGTTGTCACAGAGCTCGATGATGCGCGCGTGCTGCGGGAAGTCGACGTGGCTCGCCGTGTTGATCTCCCAGAACGACCGTCGCGGATCGGCGTGACGATGCGCAGTGATGCGGTTCTCGTGCGTGTGCCCGTTGACCCACGCCACGACGTTGCGGAAGCGCATGAGCGTGTCGCGCACCTCGCGCCCGGCGTGCCGCAGTTCGGGCGTGGCCGGGTCGAGCAGCACGTTCGTCATCGTCGTGCTCGTGTGATGGCTGAAGATGACGAACATCTCGTCGGCCACGGCATGGCGTTGTGTGCGACCCCAGAAGTCGACGTACGTGCTGCTGCCCGCGGTGAGGACACGCTGCAACCACAGGAACTGCTCGTGCCCGAGGCTGCCCTCGGTGAATCCGGCGCGGTTCGTCGAATCGAGCGAGATGCCCGTGACACCGTCGGCGATGCGGAACGTGTAGTAGCCGCGCCCGGTCGCCACGTTCTCGTCCGTGAAGCCGTGGCCGCCGCTCGGCAGGTGCGCGCGCATGTACTCCGTCGGGGTGAACGGCCTACGGCGCTCATCGGGTGTGACGTGCCAGGTGTTCTTGGTGCTGCTGCTGACGCCCTTGATCGCCGTGCTGCCGTTCGTGAAGGTGCGTCGCAGTGCCGCATCGGACGTGCCGGAGGTGAAGCCGGTGAACTTCACGTCGCCGGTGTACATCGCGGCCAGTGCACCCCAGTCGGACGGCAGGACGCCGCTGACGGAGTCGTCGTGGTTACCGAAGACCGAGAACCATCGCACGTTCAGCCCCGGGCTGCGGTGCGCTGCCGTGGCGCGGCGGAAGAAGCCGTCGAGGACCGGAAAGCCTGCGCTGACGTACCGGTCGCGGACGGAGGCATTCTCGACGTTGTAGTACTGCGGGTTGCCGCTCGTCTGCGCACCCTCCCACCGGTCGCTCGCGCCCGTGTTCGGGGTGATGACGCCGCCGTTCATGACTGCGAGGTACCACTCGAGCTCGACGTGCTCGTGGTTGTCGGTGTTGTCACCCGTCGAGACGACGCAGTCGAACCGGCGCCCGGTGAACGGGCCCTTCGCGAGGTCGTTGATGCGTTTGACCAACTGAGCCGCGCCCTGCGTGCCGAGAGCCTCCTGCGGGCGACACGCGCTCGAGTTGACCGTGTTGAGGAACTCGAAGCGCACCGGGCTCTGCGCGTCGACGACGTGCAGGTCGGTGAACTGGACGATGCTCGCGAGGCCTGTGCGGGTGTCGTCGCGAGAAGGACGCGGCTCGGCGAGGTCGGCCCGCACGACGAGGGGGTAGCCCGGCCCGGCCGTCAGACGCGTGTAGCCGCTCGTCGCGAGCGGGGCCGCAGCCTGCTCGAGCGTCGTGCCGCGGGTATAGACCGAACGACCCGCGGCCTGCGCGAGTTGGGCGTTCGTCGCGGCGAGCGCTGCGGTGACGAGGGAGCCGGAGGCGCCCTTGAGGAACGCGCGACGTGTGGGGCGAGGCATGACGACAACTCTCCGTCGGGGGTCAGGAGGTGCCAGGGTGCCCACGGCCAGCGGCGCGCACGTGACGGGCGTCTGAATGGGGCGTGAACTCGTAGCTCCTCAACCGACCTGATTCTCGGGCCCGACGACGAGGCATTCGAGGCGCGGATCATCGAGGAACCGCTGGGCCAACGACGCGTCGGCGGCGAGGTAGGTGCTCACGAGATCGGTGTCGTTCGCCAGGCACCACGCGCCGGATTCGGGGTAGACGATCGAGACCGTGTGCCAGTCGTCGACGAGGACGATCTCGTCGAAAGCGCCGGTGAATGGCACGATCTCTCGCTCCGGTTGGTCGATGCGACATTGTGTGGCGCCCTCGACGCCCAACCCGCCGATGCCGGCCCAGATCCCCTGGACGATGCGGGACGCATCGGCACGCCGCCTGAGATCGTCGCGCAACAGCTGATGGATGACACGGCGCTCGGGCTCCGGAATGACCCCCTCGACGAGCTCGACGCCGCGTTCGCTCTCGAAGTCGAAGTCGATCGAACCATCAGGACGACGATCGGGGCGCCAGCCCGGCTCGTCGAGTCGGGCGTCGGGCAGGGCACTCCATCGCAGGCGCGTGATGTCGCCGTCGCGCTTCTCGATCGGGTGCAGGATGCGGGCATACGCGTCGAATCCGCGCCCGACGAGCCCGTCGACCGTCGAGAACCCGCCGAAGGACGGTTGCCAGGCCAGCACATCGACGGGGTGAAGGGCGAACCCGTCGCTCCAGTGATCCGCGCGAACTCGGACGCCTCGCTCTGCGACGAGGCGCTGCGCCGGCGTGAGATCGGCGTCGGGATCGACGGAGAAACCGACTCTCACCGCGCCGGCACGCTGCCCAGCCGGGGCCAGTTCCATCGGCAGGGTTCCGAGCATCTCGTCGAGAAGGGCCTCGAGCTCTGCCTCGTCGACGTCGTCCTCCGTGACATCCGGCGTGGGCGGGAAGAGCGCGAACCGGGTCTTGACGGCGAGCGCCGTCACGAAGAGAAGTGGGAAGCGGGCCCGCTCGCCGCGCGGCCACCATCGCGGGGCTGACAGTTCGTGCCACCCGAACTGCTTCGGGCCGCGCCACGATCGCCAGTCGATGAGGTAGTCAGCGCTTCGCGTCTCGTCCCGGGTCATGGCATTGACGCTATGGGGCGCCTGCTCACCCCGTCCACACTTTTTCTCATGCTCGCGCCTGACGGCCAGCTCCTACGGCGTTCCTCGAACCGTGGATGAGGTGCGCATCGCGACGGCGCCGAGACCATCACAGCGGTTACGTCAAGGTAAGCATCGCAGCCCGGCGACAAGTACCTGTGACGGGGCGTACCATGCAAAGAGCGATCAAGCTACCCATGAGTTGAGAAAGGCGGCGTCCCATGCCCCGCAACATCTACGACGAAGACCACGAGGCGTTCCGCGCTTCCGCCCGCGAGTTCGTCGAGCGCACCCTCGCCCCGCGTGCCGAGGAGATGATCCGCGATCACGTCATCGCACGTGATATCTGGCTCGAGGCCGGCAAGCAGGGCTTCTTCGGCCTGTGCATCCCCGAGGAGTACGGTGGCGCCGGCATCGACGACTACCGCTTCAACGCCATCTTCGCCGAGGAGATCAGCAAGTTCACTGCTGCCGTCGCGTCGTGCTTCGGCATCCACTCGGATGTCACCGCGCCGTACATCGTCAGCCTCGGCACCGAGGAGCAGAAGCAGAAGTACCTGCCGCGCGTCGCGACGGGTGAGCTGATCCTGTCGATCGGCATGACGGAACCGTCGGGTGGTTCGGACCTCGCAAACCTCAAGTCGATCGCCGTCAAGGCTGACGACGGCTCGGGCGACTGGATCCTCAACGGTTCGAAGACGTTCATCACGAACGGCCACCAGTGCGACGTCGCCGTCGTCGCGGCACGCACGGACCCGAGCAAGGGCGCGAAGGGCATCTCGCTGTTCCTCGTCGAAGCCGGCACCGAGGGCTTCACCAAGGGCAACAAGCTCGACAAGGTCGGCCAGGTCGAGTCAGACACGTCGGAGCTGTTCTTCGACAACGTGCGCCTGCCCGCCGACGCGCTGCTCGGCCCGCAGGACCTCGGCTTCATCGCGATGATGAAGCACCTGCCGCAGGAGCGCATCGGCAACGCCATCGCGAACATCGCGAACGCGAAGCAGATCCTCGCCGAGACGATCCAGTACTGCAAGGACCGCAAGGCGTTCGGTCAGCCGATCGGCTCGTTCCAGCACAACACGTTCAAGATCGCCGAGATGGTGACGAAGATCGAGGTCTCCGAGGCGTACATCGACGACTGTGTCGCCGCGCACGCCGAGGGCAAGCTGACGGCCGTCGACGCCGCGAAGGCGAAGTGGTGGGCCGCCCAGGTGCAGTGCGACGTGCTCGACGAGTGCGTGCAGTTGCACGGTGGCTACGGCTACATGAACGAGTACCGCGTGGCACGTGCGTGGCGTGACGCTCGCGTGCACAAGATCTGGGCCGGTTCGAACGAGATCATGAAGATGATCATCGGGCGTGACCTGGGTTTGTGACGAGCGAATACCGAAGGTTGAGGGCCGTGGGGGGGGGGGGGGGGGGGGGGGGGGGGGGGGGGGGGGGGGGGGGGGGGGGGGGGGGGGGGGGGGGGGGGGGGGGGGGGGGGGGGGGGGGGGGGGGGGCGCCGCCCGCCCCCGCCCCCCCCCCCCCCCCCCCCGGGGCCGTTGGGGCCGCGCCGGCCGGGGGGGGGGGGGGCGCCCCCCCCCCCCCCCCCCCCCCCCCCACAACCCTCGTGGGAGCGGCTGCCACCCGTCAGGCGAACGCGTCGGCGGCTGTCGTCGTCGAGCCCACCGCGTCGGGCTGCTTCGTCCAGGACGCTTGGGCGTTGAGGACGCGGATGGCTTCGTCCGGGCCGTAGGGCAGGCCATGTTCGCGCATGTCGGCGGTCGTGTGCGCGTCCTCGACGAGCGTCATGTCGTAGCCGCGGTGGATGCCGCCGTAGAACGTCGAGCGGATGCAGGCGTCGGTCTGAGCGCCGCAGAGGACGATGCGCTTCACGCCGCGCTCCTGCAGACGTTCGGCGAGGTCGGTCTCGACGAACGCATCACCCCACGTCTTGTGGACGACCGGTTCGTCAGGTGCCGGAACGAGCTGCGCGACGATCTGCCACTCGTCGCTGTCACGCGGCATCCCCGGGTCGGAGTGCTGCACCCAGATGACGGGCACACCCTGCTCACGCGCCCGATCGACGAGCGATGAGATCTTCGCGACGACGTCGTCGCTGTTGACGGATTCGGCCATGACATCGTTCTGCACATCGACGACGAGAAGTGCTGTTTCGCTCATGCAGTCAGCGTAGGTGGCCCCGGTGACAACGCTGCCCGGACGTCCCACTCGATGCATAACGACGCCAGGTGGGGACGCGGCGGCCCGCGGACGTCCCACTCCATGTCAGGCGGCGCCATGTGGGGAAGTCATCAGGCCTGACGGGCAGGGCGCAGGACAACGCCGTCCAGTTGTTGAGCAATGCTCAACAAGATGCCCCAGGAGCGTTGTCGGTGTGGTGTGATGTGATGCACAGCACAGTCAACGTCTGGAGTGCACATGTCCGAGCTGCCCCTCGTCTCCACCACGCTCTCCCTCGCCAGCGTGCTCGCCGAACCGGCGCGCCGCACCCCTGACGCTCTTGCCCTGATCGAGGGCGAGCGTCGACTCACGTACGCGGAGGTCTGGCGCCAGGCGCGCACGGTCGCCGCGCAACTCATCGCGGACGGCGTCACGCCAGGCGACCGCGTCGCGCTGCTGGCGCCCAACGTCGTCGAGTTCGTCACGAGCTACTACGGCATTCTCGCGGCGGGTGGCGTCGTCGTCCCCGTGCCGACGCTGCTGCAGGGGCGCGAGGCCGCCTACCTCCTCGAGACGGCCGAGGTGAGCCGACTGCTCCACCACCCGGCTGTCGCGGCGACGGCGACGAAGGCCTCGGAGATCACCGGCGTCCCCGCGGTCGACATCACGACGTACGCGGCCGGCGCCGAACCCATCAGCAACTTCGTGGCACGCGAGCCGCTCGACCCCGCCGTCATCTTCTTCACGAGCGGCACGACGGGCAAGCCCAAGGGTGCGATCCTCACCCATCTCAACCTGGTGATGAACTGCACGGTCAGCGCGTTCGACGGCAACGGCGTCGCGGCGGGCGCGGTCGTCCTGGGGTGCCTGCCGTTGTTCCACATCTTCGGTCAATCCGTCTCGCTCAACGCGGCGTTCCGGCGCGGCGTCACCGTCGTCCTGCAGCCCCGTTTCGACGCGACGGAGGCGCTGCGCCTCATGAACGCCGAGGGCGTGACGATGATCTGCGCCGTGCCGACGATGTACATCCAGCTGCTCAAGGCGGTCGGCGAGCACCCCGAGATCCCCGTCCCGCAGCTCGCTGACGCCATCAGCGGCGGCGCGTCGCTGCCCGTAGCCGTGCTCGAGAAGTTCGAGAGGGTGTTCTCGACGAAGATTCACGAGGGCTACGGCCTCAGCGAGACCTCGCCGTCGATCACGTCGAACCAGGAGGCGCTCGGCGTCGAACCGGGCACCGTCGGACACGCGCTGTGGGGCATCGACATGGGCATCGCCGACCTGACGGTGCCCGAACGCGTCGAGCTGCTGCCGCCGGGCGAGCGCGGCGAGGTCGTCTGCCGCGGCCACGCCATCTTCGCCGGCTACTGGAACAACCCGGCTGCGAGCGCCGAAGCCCTGCAGGACGGGTGGTTCCGCACCGGCGACATCGGCATCCAGGACGAGACGGGGCGGGTGCGCATCGTCGACCGGACGAAGGATCTCGTCATCCGCGGCGGGTACAACGTCTACCCGCGCGAGGTCGAGGAGACGCTGATGCGCTATGACGGCGTCGCGCAGGTCGCCGTGATCGGCGTGCCCGACGAGCAGTACGGCGAGGAGATCATGGCCGTCGTCGTGCCGTCCGACGACGCTGCGCTCGACGCGGAGACGCTCGTCGCCTGGAGCCGAGAGCAGCTCGGATCGCACAAGTACCCGCGCCGCGTCGACATCGTCGAGGCGCTGCCGCTCGGGCCGAGCATGAAGGTGCTCAAGCGCGAACTTCGCACGAGGTACGCCGAAGGGGCATAGTGTTGTTGAGCAACGCTCAATAGCGTTGCGTGCGTCTTTCGAGAGGAATGCTTCATGACTGCACAGGCCAGCCGCTTCACCGGCAAGGTCGCGATCGTCACCGGCGCGAGCCGCGGGATCGGCCTCGCCATCGCCCAGCGCTTCGTCGACGAGGGCGCCAACGTCATCATCACCGCTCGCGGCCAGGAAACGCTCGACGCCGCCGTCGCGCAGCTCGGCGACGCGGCCGCCGCCGTCGCCGGCAAGGCGCAGGACAAGGCGCACCAGGACGAGGTCGTGCGCACCGCGATGGAGCGCTGGGGCCGCATCGACGTGCTCGTCAACAACACGGGCATCAACCCCGTCTACGGCGGCCTCATGGACCTCGACGACGACGCGGCGCGCAAGATCGCCGACGTCAACCTGCTCGCGACGCTGTCGTGGACGCGCGCCGTCTGGAACGCGTGGATGAAGGACAACGGCGGCTCGGTCGTCAACCTCGCGAGCATCGCCGGGCTGCGCGCCGCACCCGGCATCGCGTTCTACGGCGTGACGAAGGCCGGCGTCATCCACATGACAGAGGAGCTCGCCGCCGAGCTCGGCCCCAAGGTGCGCGTCAACGCGGTCGCCCCCGCCGTCGTCAAGACCGACTTCGCGAAGGCCCTGTACGAGGGCCGCGAGGAATCCGTCGCCAAGCCCTACCCGCTCAAGCGCCTCGGCGCGCCGGAGGACATCGCGGGGCCCGTCGCGTTCCTCGCCTCCGACGACGCCGCGTGGATGACGGGCCAGACGCTCGTCGTCGACGGCGGCATCACCGTCACCGGCGGGCTCGTCTGAGACCTGCTGCCGGCAACTACCGGCCGTCACTGTTTGCGTGCACGTGCACCCGGGTGCACGTGCACGCGAGTAGATGAGCCACGAAACCTGAACGACCACCCGCTTCACGAAAGGAATTCCCATGACCCAGCGAACCGCCATCGTCACCGGAGCCGCGCGCGGCATCGGCGCCGCCGTCGCCAAGCGCCTCGCCGCGGACGGCATGAAGGTCGCCGTCCTCGACCTCGACGAATCCGCTTGCGCGGCAACGGTCGAGGCCATCAAGACCGCCGGCGGCGACGCCCTGGCCGTCGGCTGCGACGTCGCCGACGAGGAGAGCGTCAAGGGCGCCGTCGCCCGCGTTGCCGACGAGCTCGGCGCGCCGACCGTCCTCGTCAACAACGCCGGCATCCTGCGCGACAACCTGCTGTTCAAGATGTCGGCCGACGACTGGGACATGGTGATGAACGTGCACCTGCGCGGCTCGTTCCTCATGTCGCGCGAGTGCCAGGCGCACATGACGAAGGAGGGCTTCGGCCGCATCGTCAACCTGTCGTCGAGCTCCGCGCTCGGCAACCGCGGCCAGGCGAACTACTCGGCCGCGAAGGCGGGGCTGCAGGGCTTCACGAAGACGCTCGCGATCGAGCTCGGTAAGTTCGGCGTGACGGCGAACGCCATCGCCCCGGGCTTCATCGAGACGGACATGACGGCGGCGACGGCCGAGCGCGTCGGCGTGCCGTTCGAGGACTTCATCAAGGGCGCCGCCGAGATGACGGCCGTCAAGAAGGCCGGCCAGCCCGACGACATCGCCAACGCGGCGTCGTTCTTCTGCGACGAGCGCTCCGGGTACGTCTCCGGGCAGGTGCTGTACGTCGCCGGCGGACCGCTCTGCTGAACCGGGACGAGGAGAACACCATGCGAACGTTCAACGGACTCGACGAACTCAAGACGGCTGTCGGCGAGCATCTCGGCACGAGCGAGTGGCACGAGATCACGCAGAAGATGGTCGATCAGTTCGCGGACGCGACCGGCGATCACCAGTGGATCCACGTCGACCCCGAACGCGCCAAGAGCGGCCCGTTCGGCACGACCATCGCGCACGGCTACCTGACGTTGTCGCTCGCGCCGATGCTGTCGTCGGAGATCTGGACGATCGAAGGCATCACGATGGCCGTCAACTACGGCTCGAACAAGGTGCGCTTTACGCAGCCCGTGCCCGTGGGGTCGCGGGTGCGCGGCAGCATCGTGCTCGACAGCGTCGACGAGAGCCCCAAGGGCGCCCAGGTCGCCATGACGCTGACCGTCGAGATCGAGGGTCAGGAGCGACCCGCGTGCGTCGCGCAGACGCTGAGCGTCATCGTGCCCTGACGATCGGCGCCGCTGCGCTCGTGTTCGAGCGCACACGATGGCGGGTGACTCACGAGGTGGAGCGCAGTTTCGAACCAACCAGTGAGTTACCCGCCATCGTGCGTCAGGCCTGCGACTCGTCGGTCCCGGGGTCGATGAACGCGGCCCCTATTCTGCGGGACTCCTCGTCCCCCAGCCACTCGAGCGCATGAATCGGGGCGGGGCGACCGCCCTGCCTGACCCCTGTCCACTCTCGTCGAGCCCACTGTTCGGTCTCGGCCTCGGTTGCCGCGCCGTCACTCAGCCAGATGTCTGTGCACACTCCGTCCGGCAGGTCGAGCCACAGAATCGCGTTCTCGTAGGGTGCGACCAGCATCGCCACCACAGATGACCACTCTCGAGCGTGGCGAGGCGAACCGATTCGACGTACAGAACTCCTGAGCGACCATCGGGCAACGTGGCACGCGCCGCGCGATCGCGAAACGGGTCGAGACGCGGATCGGGCACGAACCCCGTCTCGAGATCGGGCTTTGGGAACAGCCCCATCAGCCCTCGACGAACGCGGCGCGCGAGGCGAGGACCTCACGCACGAGGGCCTGCTGATCGACGACGGCACGGCGCACCGATGCGGGCAGGTCGCGCTCGAGCATGCGGCGGGCTTCGACGTCGAGTTCCTCGCTCGCGAGGGCCGTCGGGAACGCGAGCGACGCGACGCGGGCGAGCGCGTCCTCGCCTACCCACGCGCGCATCGCGGGAATGTCGCTGACGTAGCGCTCGATGTACGGCGCAAGGGTGGCCTCGTCGTCGGCCGACCAAAAACCCGTGGCGAGCGCGTTCATCTCGTAGTTGCTGTGCGCCGGCGCGTCATCGGTGGGAGCGGCCGTCAGCTCCTCCCACGCCCATTCCTTCGCCTCCGCGGTCGGGAACGACGCCCGTGCCGTGAGATAGCCGAGCTGACCCGACATCGTCTCGTCAGCCGCGAGGGCGTCGCCGAGCTCGGCGATCGTCACCGCGTCGAGCTGTGCGAGGCGACGCGCCACGCGCCACCGGAACGGTGCGTCACCGTCGAGCCCCGCCGGCAGGCCCTCCCCCGCGAACCAGGGACGCAGACGCTCGGCGTCACCCGTCGAGGCGACGAGACGCGCCCCCGCGAGGAGGCGGGGATCGTCGACGGCATCGACCCGTGCGCCCGAGGACGCACCGGCCGAAGTCGATGACGGCGCGCCGGCAGGGCTCAGCGAAGATGCGCCGGCAGCGCTCGACGACGGGCTGGCAGTGCTCGTCGAGGACGCCGCTGACATGGCGCTCGTCGAAGAATCCGATGCCGCAGCCATGAGCTGCTCCCCCACCGCGGCGAGACGTGCCGCAGCGTCCGAACGCTCGGACCACGGCATGAAGCGTCCGACGACCTGCCCCAGGGCCACGCCGACGGCGACGTCGAGCACCGGCATCTGCGTCTCGGCCGGCAGTGCGCCCTCGGCGATGGCGAGCCCCTGCTGCGGGGAGACGACAGCCGTCGCGAGGCCGTGGGCGAGTGCCGTCCAGATCATGCCGCGCGTGGTTGCGTCGGCGATGCCGGGCAGTGCGGTCGGCAGCGCAGCGAGGGTCGCGGCGTCGAACTCGACGCCCGCCCACGTCAGGTCACCGGCGTTCGGGATGATGGCGGCGACCTGCTCACCGCGCGCCATCGCCTCGCTCACCTCGGGCAGGTCGACGCGGCCGGCAGCGCCCGTCAGGTCGTCGACGGCGACGAGGGCGCCGTCGGCTGAATGGGCGCTCACGCGGAGGGTGTGCGTGCGCTCGGCAGGCCACTGCGTGTTGGCCTCGATGACGAGGTGGGGCGCGCTCGTCGTGTCAGCCGCGGCGGAGGCATCGTGATCCAAGGGAGCGGATGCAGCCGGGTCGCGGGCGTCGTCGAGCGAGCGGGTGGTACGTGCTGCGTCATCGGCACCCTCGGTCACGACACCGCGGGCCGCGCCGACGAACCCGTCGACGCGGAGGGTGTCCATGCCGGCCGTCTCGAGCCACGCGGCGGCCCACCGCGTCAGGTCGGTGCCGGAGGCCTCTTCGAGGGAGGCGAGGAAGTCGGCGAGCGTCGCGTTGGCGAACGCGTGCCGCTGCAGGTGAAGGCGCACGCCCGCGATGAACGCGTCGTCACCGATGTGGTGGATGAGCTGACGCAGCACCGCCGAACCCTTGGCGTAGGAGATGCCGTCGAAGTTCTGCAGCGCCGTGTCGGTGTCGGGCGCGGGCGCGCCCGCGACGGGGTGCGTCGACGGCGACCGCTCCGCCGCGTAACCCCATGCCTTGCGGCCGGCGGCGACGTCGACCCACGCGTCGTCGAACTCGGTGGCCGCGACGAGCGTGCGATTGGCCATGTACTCGGCGAACGACTCGTTGAGCCACAGGTCGTCCCACCACTGCATCGTCACGAGGTCGCCGAACCACATGTGCGCCATCTCGTGGCTGATCGTGTTGGCGCGCGACAGGTGCTCGGTGCGGCTCGCGGCGCCGGTGAAGACGAGCTGGTCGCGGAACGTCACGCACCCCGGGTTCTCCATCGCGCCCGCGTTGAACTCGGGAACGAACACCTGGTGGTACTCGCCGAACGGGTATCGGATGCCGAACAGCTGGTGGTAGTAGTCGAACGACTCGCGCGTCACGGTGAGCATCTCGTCGGCCTGCGCCTCGAGCCGGTCGCGCAACGAGGCGCGCGCGTGCAGCGCGAGGGGAATGCCGTCGTGCTCAGCCGTGACGGTGGCGAAGGGGCCGGCGCAGACGGTGACGAAATACGTCGCGAGCGGTTTCGTCGTCGCAGCGCGCCAGAGCTGCGGCTCGACCTCGCGCATGGCGCCGTTGGCGACGACCGTCCACCCCTGCGGGGCGCGCACGTTGACGTCGTACGGCGCCTTGAGGTCGGGCTGGTCGAAGCAGGCGTAGACGCGCGATGCCGCGTCCATGAACAGGTGGCCGTAGACGTAGTCGTTGCTGTCGGCGGGGTCGGTGGCCCGGTGCAGGCCCTGCCCGTCGCGCCCGTACGTCATGCGCGCGGTGACGACGAGTTCGTTGCGCTCGGCGAGATCGTCGAGGCGCAGGCGACGACCGTCGAGGGCCGTGGTGACGTCGAGGTCACGCCCGTTGAGCGACGCTGACAGCAGCTCGTCGGGGTCGAGGTCGACGAACGTCGACGCTCCGGCCTGCGCGTCGAACGTCAGCGTCGTCGTCGAACCGAACGTGCGGGGCCCCGCGTCGAGATCGAGGTCGATGCGGTAGGCCGTCGGATGCACGATCGCGGCTCGTGCTTGCGCTTCGTCACGCGTCAGAGTCATGCTGCCATCCTGCCAGCCCAGGGTGTGCCGCAGGTGGAACGCGGTTACCGACGGCGCCGGGCCTCAGAAGAAGCGCAGCAGCAACGACGGCAGGACGCTCGTCGCGACGAGCGCGAGCGCCATCAGCGCGATGACGACGCGGTGGCCGCGCGTCGCGACGACCAACGGCGAGGCCGCCGCGCCTGCGGACGTACCCACGACTGTCGCGCCCGCCCCCTCGACGGAGTCAGCGGCCGGCGCATCGGATGCGCCGCCCGTCGCGTCACCGATCGGCACGAACATCGCGACGATCCAGCGCAGATACACCGCGACGCCGAGCAGCGTGTTGAGCACCGCGAACCCGAGCAGCCACCACGAGTGGTCGACGGCGACGGGCTTCATCGCGACGACCTTGGCGACGACACCGACGATGCTCGGCGGCAACCCGGCGAGCGCGAGCAGGCCGAGCGCCATCGTCGCCGCACTCAGCGGATGCGAGCGGAACATGCCGCGCAGCGCGTCGATCTGCACGGCCCGGCCGGGCCGCTCGAACGCGGCGAGGACCACGAACACCGCGGCCGTGCCCAGCGTGTAGAGCGCAAGATACTGCGCGGCCGCATGCGTCGAACCGGCCGAGACACTCGTGAGCGGCAGCAGCACCCAACCGGCCTGCGCGACCGTCGACCATGCCATGAGACGCAGCAGATCGACCTGACGCAGCGCCATGACGTTGCCGAGCGTCATCGACAACGCCGCGATGATGCCGAGGGCCGTCTGCGCCGGCGAACCGAGCGCGGACGCCGCCGACACGACGACGAGCATCGCGCCGAGCGCGCCCACCTTGGACGTCGTCGCGAGGAACGCCGCGACCCACGTGCCGGACCCCGCGAACGCCTCCGGCGTCCACGCGTGGAACGGCGCGAGCGACAGCTTGAAACCCACACCGGCGAGCACGAGCATCATCGCGACGACGGCGAGCGGCTTGCGAGCCGGGTCGGCGAACGCCGTGATGACGGCGTCACCGCTCATCGCGATGGTGCCCGTCGCAGCGAACCACAACGCACACCCCAGCGCGAGCACGGCGAACGACGCGAGCGCCGTGACGAGCAACGTCAACGCACCGTGCGCGGCCGCCCGGCCACCACGCAACGCGACGAGGGCGATGCTCGGCAGCGTCGCGAGTTCGAGGAGCACGAGCCAGGATGCGAGGTCTCGCGCGGCGACGACGCCGACGCATCCGGCCGTCGCGGACAGCACGAGCATGGCGCGCACCGCGGCGCGTTGAGGGGACGTCGGACGCACCGGCTCGAACGCCGCGAGCACGACGACGACGAGCGCCGATACGAGCGCCAACCCCGCGAGGCCCGTACCCGGCGCGTCGAGACGCCACCAGCATTCCCCGCCGGAGCACAACGTCGCCACGTGCCCTCGGCGCCCCGCGACGACGAGGGCACCCAACGCACCGATCAGACCGAGAGCCGCGATGATCCACGGCAACCGCGCCTTGGCGTGGAAGACCACGTCGACGAGCAGCACGAGAAGCGCCGCGACCATCGGCACGGCAGCCGGAGCGAGGGCGAGAGCGTCGACGGAGATCTTCACTTGACGCCTCCCAGCAGCGTGACGAGCTCGTCATTCATGAGATGCATGAGGGGGCTCGGGACGAGACCGAGGGCGATCGTCGCGAGCGTCAGCACGCCGATCGCGAGCCACTCCGCGCCCGTGACGCGCTGCGTGGCCGCGGCGCCGTCGGCCGGCGACGCGACGGCTGCCACGCCATCCGACGCGTCGGCGACGGCCGTCGCGTCGAACGAACTCGCACCGGCCGGTTTCGCGCCGAGCTCGGTCGACCTCGCGCCAGGCTGTGCCGCCGCGTCAGACGCAGCGTTCGCAGTCGCTCGACGGGCGTCATCGACAGCCGCGCGACGAGCGTCGTCGTCGAGGTCGCCGGCCCAGACGGCGCGCAATACGCGTGCGCCGTAGACTGCGGCGAGCACGGCGCCGAGGGCGGCGAGGGCCGTCAGCACGTGGAACAGGGTGTTGGGTCGTGACGGCGCATCCCACGCCGCGAAGAGTGCGAGGATCTCGCCCCAGAAACCGGCGAGCCCCGGCAGCCCGAACGCAGCGGCGACCCCGACGACCAGGGCGAACCCGAGTCGCGGATCGGTGTCACGCAATCCGAGCGCGGGCGCGTCGACGTCGACCGGCCCACGGCGCGCCTTCAGCGCACCGACGATCGCGAACAGCAGCGCCGAGATGACACCGTGCGCGATGTTGCCGTAGAGCGCGGCGCCGAAACCGATGACCTGCCCGGCCGCGAGCGCCAGCATGACGAAACCCATGTGGGCGATCGACGACCACGCGACGAGGCGTTTGAGGTCGTGTTCGACGAGACAGACGAGGCCACCGACGATGATGCCGGCGACCGCCAGGATCGCGACGATCGGCGCGATGCGGCGCCATGCGTCCGGCATCGGCAGCGCGACGAGACGGACGAAACCGTACGTGCCCAGCTTCAGCAGCACGGCGGCGAGCATCATCGAACCGGCAGTCGGTGCCGCCGTGTGAGCGCGCGGCAGCCACGCGTGCACGCCGAGCAGCGGCACCTTGACGGCGAGGCCGACGCTGATGAGCGTCGCGGCGATGAGCGTCGTCGTGAACGGCAGGTGGTGTGCGGCCGTCGTCAGGTGGTCGAGGTCGCTCGTGCCGGTTGCGGCGACGAGCACGAGCAGCCCCGCGAGCATGAGCATGGAGCCACCGACGGTGTAGAGCGCGAACATCCACCCGGCGCGACGACGCTCGGCGGGCGCAGCGTCACCGAAGCGGTCGATGAGCACCCACATCGGCACGAGGGCGACCTCGAAGGCGATGAAGAAGCCGATGACGTCGCGCACCGTGAACGCGGCGACGGCCGCGCCGAGCACGACGAGCAGGCTGCCGTAGAACAGCCCCGGCGTGCCCTTCGGACGCTGACGGGACGACACGGCGACGGCGAGCAGCGTCACCGCTGCGGCGAGCACGACGAGGGGCGCGCTGATGCCGTCGATCGTCAGGTGCAGGCGCAGCCCGATCTGCGGCACCCACGGCCGGTCGACGACGGCGTCCCCCATCGCCGCGGCGAGGCCGGCGCCGAGCGACGCAGCCGCGGTCAGGAGGGCGATGCACCAGGCGGCGGTGTGCGACAGCGGACGTCCGAGACGGTCGGCCGCCATGAGAGCGGCGCCGAGACCGAGCGGCAGGGCGCTGGCGAGGAGCAGGGCGATCACCACAACGTCACCCCCACGACCGAGGCGACGACGACGCCGACGACGACCCACGACAGGCCGGTCGAGGGGCGGCGCGTGTGCGGTGCGTCGGCGAGGTCGCCGAGGCGCGCCATGCCGGCGGGCAGCGTGTCGTGCGCTGCGGCGAGACGAAGATCGGTGCCGTGGACGACATGGGCGAACCACACGACCGGCCGCGCCAGCGCGAGATAGGCACGATCGAGGCCGAACCCGCGCGTGGCGAGCAGCGTCATGCGTCGCGGCAGGCGCCGGGAGGCGTCACCGTAGAGCTGACGCAGCGACATGATGCGCACGACGAGCACCGACGCGAGCACGAGCAGCACGGTGGCCCCCATCATCGGCAGGTTGAGATGCCGGGTGTCGATGTCGATGAGTGGCGTCAGCGCGAGGGCTCCACCGAAGATGCCGCCGAGGGCGAGCACCCACAGCATGAACCGCACCATGACGCCGGGGCGCGGCAGCACCTCGTCCTCGTCGTACTCCTCGACGGCGGCGATCTCCTCGCCGTGCTCGTCGACCTCGGGCGAGGTGCGCAGCAGTTCGACGATGTCGACGTCGCGCACGACGTGCGAGTCGTTGAGGACCTGACGTTCACCGCGGCGCTCCAGCGTCGTGCGGTGCTGCAGGATGAGCCAGGCACGCATCGAGTACGCGGCGGTCGCGGCGACGATGAGGAACAGCATGATGAACCCGATGAGCCCTTCGACGTGTCCGTCCGCCTGCGAGCGCGCTGCGTCGTTGATCATCGCGTCCTTCGAGACGAACGCGATCGTCGGCGGCAGCCCCGCCATGGTGAACAGCCCCAGGGTCGCCGGAACGAGCGTGCGCGGCAGGCGACGCAGCGACCCCGACATGCGACTCGCGAGCGTGCTGCCGATGACGACGGACAGCCAGCCGAGCAGCAAGAACAGCATCGACTTGAAGAAGGCGTGGCCGACGAGGTGGAGCAGCGCGGCGTCGGCCGAGTCGCCCGGCGGGACGGCGCCGACGGCCAGCAGCATGAGCCCGACCTGGCTGACGGTCGACCACGCGAGCAACCGCTTGAGGTCGAACTGGCAGAACGCGGCCAGCGCCGCGAGCAGCGACGTCACGCCGGTGACGAGGACGAGCGTCAGGCGGGCTGTCGGTTCGAGCGCGAGCAGCGGCTCGAACTGGGCGAGCACGACGGTGCCGGCGGCCACCATCGTCGCGGCGTGGATGAGCGCGGAGGCGGGCGTCGGGCCCTCCATCGCATCAGGCAGCCAGTCACTGAACGGCAGCTGCGCCGACTTGCCGAGCACGCCGCAGACGAGGCCGAGCAGGACGGCGAGACGCAGAGGGCCGTCGATGTGCGTCCACGTGCTGAGGATGTCACTGATACGCGTCGTGTGCGCGACCATCGCGAGCGCCGCGAGGCCGACGATGAACGGCGCGTCTGCGAGGCGGGTGACGACGAGGGCCTTGAACGCTGCGCGGCGGGCCGCAGCGCGCTCGCTCTCGTGACCGATGAGCAGGTACGAGCACCAGCCCATGACCTCCCAGCCCATCAGCGTGAGCAGCACGTCGTTCGACAGCACGACGAGCACCATCGCCGCGGTGAACAGCGCGACGCTCGAGGCGAACACGCGATAGCGCGGATCGGAGTACAGGTACCAGCGCGCGAAGAGCTGCACCGTCAGTGACACGAGAAGCACGACGGCGACGATGAGCGCGCTCGTCGCATCGTCGCGCAACTGCAGCGGCACCCGCAGCGTGGGCCCGAGCGGCAGCGCGTCGAGCGTCGTGACGTCCTGCGCCACCCCCGAGCCGAGATGACGCAGCACGAGCCAGACGGCCGCGCCGAGCGCCGCGGCCGTCGTCACGGAGGCGAGGACGAAGGCGACGACGTTGCGGCGCCCGAGGACGAACGCCAGCAGCGCGCCGATGAGCGGCAACGCGAGAGCCGCCTGCGCGAGGTGAGACGTCACGCTCGTCACGAGGTCACCTCCGGCGAGGATGATGAGGATGCCGGCGACGTGGTCGACGTCGCGGCCGGCGAAGCTGCGGTGGCCGTCGCGCCCGCCTCGCGAGCGCCGCTGTTTTCCCCCGTGACCTCACGCGTGTCGGCGCGTACCTCGTCGGCGTCGAGTCCTTCGCCGAGGTCGATGTGGCCGCGCGCGCGGAACGCGTACAGGATGATGCCGAGCGCGAGCGTCACCTCGGCGGCGGCGAGGGTGATGACGAACAGGGACATGATCTGGGCGGAGCCGCCCGGATCGGGCAGGATCGCGCTCGTCGTGACGAGCACGAGGTTCGCGGCCGCGAGCACGAGTTCGACACCGATGAGCATGAGCACGGCGTTGCGGCGCGCGAGGATGGCGTAGACACCGGCGCCGGCGAGGATCGAGGCGAGGCCGAACGGCAGCACGAGGTGGATCATCGACCGCCTCCCGAGCGTCGCGAACCGATCATCGCGAGGGCCCCGACGAGGGCGGCGAGCAGAACGAGCGAGACGACCTCGAACGGCCACGCGAACCGGCCGAACAGGTTCTGCGCGAGGTCGGTCGTCGTGCCCGAGTCGATGCGCGCGCGGCGTGTGCCGAACGCCGAGACGAACGCCGAGAACAGCAGACCGCCCGTCGCCGCGGCGATGACGAGGGCGGCCATCCGCGTCATGATGGGCGCGTCGTGGTCGCCGCTGCGCCCGATCGGCGCGCGCGTCAGCATGACGGCGAACAGGACGAGGACGACGACCGCGCCGACGTAGACGAGCAACTGCACGAGCGCGACGAGTTCGGCGCCGAGGACGAGGTAGCAGCCCGACAGCGTCGCGAGGCACACCGTCAGCCACAGTGCGGCGTGGACGATCTGCCGCGTCGTCACCGCACAGATCGCGGACGCGGCGCTGATGAGGCCGAGGCAGGCGAACAGGGCGTCATGGACGGTCATGGTCGCTCCCCCTGGTCCTGGCTGTCCGGCTGCTGATGGGCGTGTCGACTTCGGTGTGGCGGGCGGTGACCCGCGTCGTCGTGGCGCTCGCGTTCACTGCGTCGGCCGACGTCGTTGCACGCGTGCGGGTTTGCTCGCCGCGGCCACCTCGGCGGCCTCGGGTGCGCCGTCGTCGAGGTCGGGCGGCGCGGGGACGGTGCGCATCCACGCGCCGAGCTCGTCCTTCTCCTGCAGCAGGTCGCGGATGTCGTTCGTCGCGTACTCGAACTCGGGGCTCCAGAACAGCGCGTCGAACGGGCAGACCTCGATGCAGATGCCGCAGTACATGCACAGGGAGAAGTCGATCGCGAACCGGTCGACGACGTTGCGCTGACGATCGCGCCCACCCGGCGTCTCGCTCGGCACCGTCTCCTTGTGCGAGTCGATGTAGAGGCACCAGTCGGGGCACTCGCGTGCGCACAGCATGCAGGCGGTGCAGTTCTCCTCGAGCAGCGCGATGACGCCGCGGCTGCGCGGCGGCAGGTCGGGCTTGACGTCCGGGTACTGCTGCACGGACGTCTTCTTCGTCATCGTGCGCGCGGTCGTGCGCATCCCGGCGAGCAGGCCGCGGATCGGACCCGCCTCACGCCCGGAGGAGGGCAGCGGGTGGACGTGGCGACCGAGATCGCGTGGGGCGTCGGGAGTCGCGTCGCCTGAGGTGGACGTGTCGTTCTCGTGAGGCTGAGTCATGCGGTGTAGATCACTCCTGCCGCGGTGAGAGCGAGTTGGACGAGTGCGAGCGGGACGAGCACGAACCAGGCGAAACGCTGCAGCTGGTCCTCACGCAGCCGCGGCCAGCTCATGCGCATCCACAAGATGACGAAGGCGACGACGGCCGTCTTGAGCAGCATCCATACGAACCCGAGCGCGCCCTCGAACGGGCCGTTCCACCCGCCGAGGTAGAGCGCGGCGAACAGTGCCGACATCACGACGATGCCTGCGTACTCGCTCAGCAGGAACAGCGCGAAACGCAGGCCGGTGTACTCCGTCATCACGCCCATGACGACCTCTGAGTCGGCGACGGGCATGTCGAACGGCGGACGTTGCAGCTCGGCCGTCATCGCGACGAGCAGGACGAACGCGCCCGGCAGCTGCCACAGCAACCAGATCGGGTGCCACTCGTGGACGATGCCGGAGATGCTGAGCGAACCCGCAGCCATCGCGAACGACGCGCACGCGAGGATGAGCGGCACCTCGTAGCTGACGAGCTGCGCGGCCGACCGGAACGCGCCGAGCATCGCGTACTTGTTGCCCGAACCGAACCCGGCCATGAGCGTCGCGACCGTGCCGATGCCGGAGACGGCGAGCACGTAGACGAGCGACGCGGGCAGGTCACCGGCGACGAGGCTCGGCGTGAACGGGATGGCCGCGAGGGCCAGCAGATAGCTGAACATCGACACCGCCGGCGCGAGCTTGAACACGCCCCGGTCGGCGGCGCGCGGCGTCACGTCCTCCTTCTGCGCGAATTTGACGCCATCGGCGACGAGCTGCGCCCACCCGTGAAAACCGCCGGCCTCCATCGGGCCGAGGCGCCCCTGCATGTGCGCCATCACCTTGTGCTCGACCTGGCCGAGCACGAGCGGCAGCACCATGAAACAGGCGAGCACGGCCACGCTGCGCAACGTCACGTCGAGAACGCTCATCGCGGCCCCCACGTGTCGTCGGGGACGCCCGGCGCCATGACCTTGCGGCGCTTGGCCGCTCCCGCGCGAGGGCTCTCACCCTTGGACTCGCCGGGGTCCTTGATGCCCGGCCACTCCTTGCTCGCGCGCGCCGTGAGGACGAACGACTTTCGCAGCGGCGTGCCGATGAACGTCTCGGGCAGCAGCAGCTTGCGCAGACCGGCGCCCGTGCCGTCGTCGAACCCGTCGAAGACGATGCCGAACATCTCGAACGTCTCACGTTCGTGCCATGCCGCGCCGCGCCACAGGCCGGTGAGGCTCGGGGCGTGCGCAGGGTCGTCACCCGAGGCGAGCGGCACCCGTGCGCGCGTCATGACACTCGCGCGCACGCCGGGGACGTCGCCGTCACCGATCTCATAGAGGTGGCTGACGAGGTCGAAACCTGCCGGCTTGTCGGGCAGATCGCGATCGGTCTCGTCGACGGCGGTGACGAAGTCGAAGAACGTGTAGCCGTCGGCGCGGTGCGCTTCATGCGTGGCGATCCACTCGTCGAGCGCGACGTCGACGCGGCGCGGTTCGCGGCTCATGCGTCATCACCGGTCGTGGGGGTGTCGGGTGTCGGGGCGTCGGCCTTGGTGGCGCCCGTCGCCTTCGTCGAGGGGACGTCGTGCCCCGGCTTCGTCACGAGCGGACGCTGGACGGACGCGGCGCTGCGGCGTTTGGTGGAGAACGGGTTGAGGCGCGACATGATGCTCTCGCCGGTCAGCTTCTCCTGCGCGATCTGGTTCTGCAGCGTGACGATGCCCTGCAGCAGCGCTTCGGGGCGCGGCGGGCAACCGGGCACGTAGACGTCGACGGGCACGAGCTGGTCGACGCCTTTCGTCACGGAGTACGAATCCCAGTACGGCCCACCGGAGTTCGAACACGCGCCGAAGCTGATGACGTACTTCGGCTCGGGCATCTGGTCGTAGAGGCGACGGACGGCGGGCGCCATCTTGTCGGTGACGGTGCCGGAGACGACCATGAGGTCGGCCTGGCGTGGGCCCGGCGCGAAGGGGATGACGCCGAGGCGGATGAAGTCGTGGCGCGACATCGAGCCGGCGATGAATTCGATGGCGCAGCAGGCGAGGCCGAAGTTGAACACCCACAGTGAGTAGCGGCGCCCCCAGTTGAGGACGAGCCGCATCGGCTTCGGTGCATGCTCCTGCGCCATGCCGACGTGGGGACGCACCATCGGCATCGGCAGGTCGACGGCGGGCGCTGCGGTGGCTTCGATCGGCCCTGCCGTGGGGGAGGTCGCGTCGGCGGCGGGCGTGCGGGAATCGTCGGTCATCGTCGGCTCACCTCACAGCCAGGCCAGCAGGCCCCGGCGCGCGGCATGCGCGAGGCCGACGAGCAGGACGAGGATGAAGATGCCCATCTCGAACAGTGAAGCAACGCCGAGACCGCTCGTGCGCAGGACGAGCGCCCACGGGAACAGGTAGACGGCGTCGACGGCGAACACCACGTAGAGAAACGCGAACGCGACGTACCGGAACCCGGACTGCTGCCAGTTGCCGGCGATGGGGTCGACGCCCGACTCGTACGTCGTCAGCTTCGTCGGGCTGGGCACGCGCGGTGCGAGGACACGACGGACCACCATGGCAGCGACGAAGAGCGCGACGCCACCGAGGGTGACGCCGAGCACGACGAGGTAGCCCAGCAGACCGGAATTCACCGGGCCAGCCTATCGGGGCGCACCACCTGCGCCCGCGAGGCTGGCGCGTGTGTCTCGCCTGTGGGCGTTCTGCGGTGATGCCGGGCATCATGCGGCTGCCCTCTCACAGATGGAGTGGGGAGCCTGTCTGCCCCTGCTACCGACGGGAGTTCGTCGGGGCACAAGGCCCGCACCCGCAGCCGTGGCGTTCATAGGCTCCTGCCGGCAGGTGCGATGTCGCCGGCAGGACGCAAGAACCCCGGAATCCCGCGGTTGTCGGAGGCAGCGTCTACTGTCTGTGACGTGGCACTCATCCTGCATCGGGAAGCTTCCCCGACCGCGCTCGCCGAGCAGCTCGGCTCGCTCCTCGCGAGCGATCCGCTCGACGTGTTCGACCGTGAACTCGTCATCGCGCCCTCCCCCGGCGTCGAGCGCTGGCTGAGCCAACGCCTCGCGCACGAGCTCGGCTCGGACATCGGCGACGACGGGGTGTGCGCCGGGCTGAGCGTCCACACGCCGTACTCGTTCATGTCGTTCGCCCTCGGGCGCGAGTTCGACGACCCGTGGCACCCCGACCGGCTCGCCTGGCTCGTCCTCGAAGCCGTCGACGCGGCCGTGCAGCGCCCCGGGTTCGAGACGCTCGCCCACCACCTCGGGGCCGATGCGCTGTCCGGTGGCGCGTCGAAGAACGACGCGTGGTTCCACCGTGCCCGCCAGTCTCGTCGGTACGCGGTCGCGCGTCGCCTCGCGGGGCTGTTCGCGCGCTACAGCGACGAGCGTCCCGCGCTCGTTCGTGCCTGGGAGAGCGGTGCCGGCGGCGACGTCCCGCCCGACCTCGCGTGGCAGCCCCGGTTGTGGCGTGACGTGCTCGACGTGGCGCGCGCGCACGGCATCGACGAGTCGCCCGTCACGCGGCTCGACCGCGTGTCCACCGGCCTGCGCGACGGCACGCTGACGCTGTCCCTGCCGCGGCGCGTCAACTTCTTCGGCTACACCCGGGTGTCGACGGCGACACTCGACCTGCTCGAAGCGCTCGCCGCACGTCACGAGACGCATCTGTGGCTGCCGCACCCGAGCGACGCCCTCTGGCAGCGGTTGCGCCAGCTCGATTCCGGCGGTCTCCGGCGCCGCGGCGACGACAGCGCGCGCGCCGCGGAGCACCCGCTGCTCGCCATGCTCGGGCGTGACGTCCGCGAACTCGAACTGACGCTGCTGCGACGCGACGTCGAGGACGCGAGCGCACCGGCGGCCGCCCCGTTCGGTCAGGGGCCTGCCGGTGAGGGATCCTCGCGCGGGGCTGCTGCCGGCACGCGCCTCGAGCAGCTGCAGGCCGACATCCGCGCCAACCGCGCCCCGAGCGCCGTGTCGACCATCGACGACACGGCCTCCTTCCAGGTTCACGCCTGTCACGGCCCGGCCCGTCAGGTCGACGCCCTGCGCGAGACGCTGCTGTGGCTGCTCGACGAGTCCGAGGGCAGGCTGCAGCCGCGCGACATCGTCGTCATGTGCCCCGACGTCGAGACGTACGCGCCGCTCATCAAGGCGGCGTTCGCCTCCGTCGACGACGACGGCGCGCACCATCCCGGTCGACGTCTGCGCGTGCAGCTCGCCGACCGCGGCCTCGCCGCCACCAACCCCCTCGCCGAGGTGGCCCTGCGACTGCTCGGCCTCGCCGGCGGGCGCGCCACCGCATCCGAGGTGCTCGACTTCGCGCACCTGCCCGCCGTGCGCGAGAAATTCGGTTTCGACACGGACGCCCTCGACCGCATCAGCCGGTGGGTGCGCACGAGCGGTGCACGTTGGGGTTACGACGCCGAGCACCGCCGCGAGTACGGCCTCCTCCAGATGCCGGCCAACACGTGGACGCTGGCTCTCGACCGGCTCGCACTCGGCGTCGCGATGAGCGCCGACACCGAAGCCCCGGCGGGCGCCCTGCTGCCCATCGACGACCTGGGCACCTCCGACATCGAGACGGCGAGCGCCTTCGTCACCCTCATGACGGAGGTGACGGCGGCCGCCAAGGCGGTGCGCGGCACGAGCTCAGCGGGCGTCGACCTTCCCCGGGGCAGTTTCACGCCGCAGGAATGGTTCGACTGGTTGCGGCGTCACGTGGGCGCCGTCGCTGCTCCGTCGCGCGACGAGGCGTGGCAGCTCGGGGCGTTCGAGCGCGAGTTGGCGTTCCTCGCCGAAGGCAGCACCCGCACCGGTCTGCGTCTCACCGACATGCGCGTCATGCTCGAGCAGCGCTGGGGCCCGCGCCCGTCGCGCAGCAACTTCCGCAACGGCGCCGTCAGCGTGTGCACGCTGACGCCGATGCGTTCGGTGCCGCACCAGGCCGTCATCCTGCTCGGCCTCGACGACGAGAGCTTCCCCCGCTCCTTCGTCGTCGACGGTGACGACGCACTCGCTCGCGACCCTCATCTCGGCGAGCGCGACCCGCGCAGTGAGGACAGACAATTGCTTCTCGACGCCGTCATGGCGGCGCGCAAGCACCTCATCGCGTTCTACTCGGGCTTCGACGAGCGTGACGGCACTCGCCGCCCGCCCGCCGTCCCGCTGCAGGAGCTCATCGCCGCGGCCGCCGCGACCGGCGCGCCGACCCCCGAGGACGCCGAGCGTCACCCCTTCGAGTTCGTCCACCCGCTGCAACCGTTCGACGAACGCAACTTCACGTTCAGGTCACCCCTGCCGGGTGGCTCGTACGACGCGGCCGCGCTCGCCGGCGCGCGTTCGTTGCGGCAGGCGCGTGAGAGCGGACGCGCCGTCGCCGACGAGGCCTCGCTGCCGCCGCTGCTCACCGGCCTGCTGCCGGCCCGCGAACCCCGTGACGTCACCCTCGACGAGCTCGTGAGGTTCATCGAGAACCCGGCCCGCACGTTCCTGTCCGACCGGCTGCAGACGGGCGTCACGTACGAGGCCGACGAGACCGAGGATGCGCTACCGATCGACCTCGACCCGCTCGAGCAGTGGGCCGTCGGCGATCGCCTCCTGCGTCGCACCCTCAGCGGGGTGCCGCTGGAGCAGGCGAGCGCCGAGGAGAGCCACAGTGGCGCGTTGCCACCGAGCCCGCTGCCGTCGAAGATCGGCGACATCACGCGCAAGGTCGGCGCCATCCTTCGGGGCCTGCCGCCGGGTGAGCGACGCAGTATCGACGTGTCGATCCCCCTCCCGCTCAACGGACCGAGCGGGCCGACCTCCATCCGGCTGACGGGTGTCGTCCCGCACGTCATCGGCGACGAGATCCAGATCGTCAACTACAGCTCCGTCAGTGCTCGGCACCTCGCGCGGGCCTGGGTGAGCGTCCTCGCGGTCGCCGCCTCCCGTCCCGGGCAGGAGTGGAGCGCCGCCGTGCGCGGCAAGTACGGCGAGTGCCGCCTCACCGCACCCGATGACCCGCTCGGCGCGCTCACCGACCTCGCGTCCCTGCGCCTCGACGGTCTGCGCGCGCCCCTGCCGGTGCCGGCGAAGACGTCGCTCGCGTTCATCGAGGGCTACCGCACCGGGCGACGCTCGCGCAACGCCACCGAAGAACTCGCCCTCAACGTCGGGGCGAGCAAGGCGCTCCCGGTCTGGGTGGGCACGTTCGATCGCGAAGGTGAACGCGACGACCCCTGGTGGCAGCGCGTTTACGCGCCACAGGTGCCCTCACTCGACCGGCTCAATGCCGGCAACGTGTTCATCGACCGGAGCAAACGGCTGTGGATGCCGCTGCTCGACCAGAAGGGACCGATCGGGCGATGACCGAGACCCCAGCACCCGTCGCGACGAACCCGCTCGGGGCACCCGCGCCGCCGCCGTCCGTGCAGTTCGACGTCACGACGCCCATCCCGCACGGCACGACCCTCATCGAGGCCAGCGCCGGAACGGGCAAGACCTGGACGCTGAGCGCCCTCGTGACCCGTCTCGTGGCCGAGGAGGGGCTGCCGCTCGAGGAACTGCTCGTCGTGACGTTCTCGCGCGCCGCCAGCCAAGAGCTGCGCGAACGCGTGCGCGAACAGCTCGAACGCGTGCTCACGCGGCTGCGTCAGGCGCCGCGCGATGACGACGGCGCTCTCGTCGCAGCCCTGCGCAGCGACGACCCAGCGGTGATCACGGAGCGCTGCGACCGCCTCGCGAGAGCGCTCGCGTCGTTCGACTCGGCGCTCATCGCGACGATCCACCAGTTCTGCCACGACGTGCTCAAGGGCCTCGGCGTCGCCGGCGACTCCGACTCGTTCGCGACGCTCGTCGAGGACACGACCGGCCTGCGCGACGAGGTCATCGACGACCTTTACGTCGCCCGCCGCGCGCAGGATCCGTCGTTCGACCTCTCGCACGAGCGGGCACGATTCATCGGCCACTGCGTGTTGACGAACACCGGCGCCGCCCTCGACGCGGCCGCCGACGACAGCCAACGCGCCGTCATCGACTTCGCCGAGGCGCTGCGCAACGAGTACGCGCGCCGCAAGCGCCGCGCCGGCATCATCGAGTACGACGACCTGCTCGTCGACCTGCGCACCGCACTGCGTGCAACCCCGTCGATCGCCCGCGAACGGATGCGGGCGCGGTGGAGTGTCGTGCTCGTCGACGAGTTCCAGGACACCGACCCCGTGCAATGGGAGGTCTTCCATACGGCGTTCTCGGAGGCGGGCCGCTCCCTCATCCTCGTCGGCGACCCCAAGCAGGCGATCTACGGTTTCCGCGGCGGCGACGTCCACACCTACCTGCGGGCGTCGCAGACCGCCGAGCACCGTTCGACGCTGCCGACGAACTACCGCAGCGACGGCCCGCTCGTCGACGCCCTCGGCCGCCTCATGGGCAACGTGACGCTCTCGCCCGGTATCGTCGCGCACCCCGTCACCGCCGACCGCGAGACGTCCCGCCTCGTCGGCGACGCCGCGCCGATCGAGATGCGCTGGGTCAACGGTGACCCGCTGCCCGCAGCTGGCGCGCGCAGCGCCGTCGCGCACGACCTCGCGGTGCGCGCCAGCGAGCTGCTGGCGAGCGGGACGACATTCGCCGACGCGCCGCTCGCGCCGCACCACATGGCGGTCCTCGCGCGCACCCACGCACAGCTGCTCGAGGTCCGCGAGCAGCTGCGTGCCGCCGGCATCCCCGCCGTGATGATGAGTGGCGACTCCGTACTGCGCAGCAGCGCCGGGGCCTGGTGGCTCGAGCTCCTGCTCGCCCTCGAACAACCCCATCGCGCGCAGCGCGTGCGAGCTGCGTGCCTGACGCCCCTCATCGGCTGGGACGTCGCCCGCATCGACGCACTCGAGACGGCCGACGTCGACGAATCCGCCGAACTCGTCCACGCGCTCGCGGCGCAGTTCGACGAGGGCGGCATCCCCGCCGTCATGGATGCGCTGCGGGCGCGCGGCATGCTCGAACGCCTCCTCGCCCGCGTCGGCGGCGAACGCGACGTCACCGACATCGAGCACTGCGCGCAGTTGCTGACGGAGCGTCAGCTCGCGTCCGGCGGCGGCATCGCGGCGCTGGTCGCGTGGGTGCAGGAGCAGAGCGCCGCGGATGCCAAGGTCACCGCCGACGCGCGCCTCATGCGTCTCGACTCCGACGCGCAGGCCGTGACACTGTCGACCATCCACGCGAGCAAGGGGCTGCAGTACCCCATCGTCTTCGCGCCGACGCTGTGGAACCGATGGGACAAGGACCGCTCGGTTCCCGACATCGTCTACACCGAGGCGGGCCGTGTCGTCTCGTTCGACCCGGGCGTCATCAACGCGTCGCGATCGCACGAGGAGGCCTCCGGCGAGGAGATGCGCCTCGCGTACGTGGCGATGACGCGCGCCCAGAGCAAGGTGGTGTTGTGGTGGGCGCCGACGGCACGCAGTACCTCGAAGAGCGCCCTGCACCGGCTGCTGTTCGGTCAGGCCGCCGACCCCGCGTCGCTGGGAGAACTGCTGACGCGCCGCACGAGCGACAAGGGCAGCGAGGTCATCACCACGACCGAGCAGAACGGCCTGCCGCGCGGTGACAAGCGGTTCGAGACCCTCCAGACCTGGGCCGAACACCGGGCCTTCACCCTCACCGAGGTCGTGCCCGGCGCCGAGCCGACGCCCGTTCACGTCGCCGTCTCGAGGGACGAGATGAACCTCTCACGGTTCGACCCACGCCTCGTCGACACGTCCTGGCGACGCACGTCGTACTCCGCGCTGTCGGCCGCCGGCGAGCGCGCCGACGAGCTGGCGGGCGTCGTCAGCGAGCCCGACGCCGTCGGCGCCCAGCTCGACCCGGACGTCGACCTCGCGCTGCCGCAGGCACCGTCGGCGCTCGATGTCCTGGGGGCTGACGCTCTCTCCCCCATGTACGACCAGCCGCTCGGCGCGACGTTCGGCTCGCTCGTGCACGGTGTGCTCGAGGAGGCCGACTTCCAGGCCGACGACCTCGACGCCGAGCTGCGCCGGCACATCGTCGAACAACAGCTGCGCTGGCCGGCGGACGTCGACGTCGACGCCCTCGTCGAAGCGCTGCGCGGGGTGCTCGCCACCCCGTTCGGGCCCCTGGCCGACGACGTGTGCCTGCGTCGGATCGCAGCGAGCGACCGCATCGCCGAGATGGACTTCGAGATCCCCCTCGGTGGCGGTGACACCCCCCACGCCCGGGCGACCCTGCGTGCGTTCGCCGACGTCCTGCGCCGTCACCTGCCGGAAGACGACCCGCTGCGTCCCTACGCCGACCATCTCGAGGCCTCCCTGCTCGGCGAGGAGACGCTGCGCGGGTACCTGACCGGCTCGATCGACCTGACGTTCCGTCACGGCGGGCGCTATTTCGTCGTCGACTACAAGACGAACCGCCTGGGTGATCCGGATGCCCCGCTCACGTTGTCTGCTTACGGCCCCGAGGCCCTCGCCGCGGCGATGAATCACTCGTCGTATCCGCTGCAGGCGATTCTGTACGCCGTCGTCCTGCACCGCTACCTGCGCTGGCGCCTGCCCGGCTACGACCCCGAGACCCACCTCGGCGGCGTCATGTATCTCTACCTGCGTGGCATGGCGGGGGCTGACACGCCGCGAGGCGACGACGACACCCCCTTCGGAGTCTTCACGTGGCGCCCACCGGCAGCGCTCGTTGTCGCGCTGTCCGCCATCATCGACGGTCGCGAGCGAGGGAGCCAACGATGACCGACCACCATGTCGAGACTGCGCCCGAATCGGCGGTTGTCGCGCCCGACGCGGGTCGCGCAGACGGACGCCACCCACTCGACGTCCTCGCCGAGCACGAGTTCGTCAGCCGCGGCGACGAACTCGTGGGCCGTCGCATCGCCCGCGCCGTGGGTGAACCCGACGGGTGGCCGCTCGCGCTGCTCGCTCTCGCCGTACGCGCGGCCCGAGAAGGATCGAGCGCGCTCGACCTCACAGGCGTCGCCACGACGGGCGCCGAGGTCGCGCGTGACCAGGAGGACGAGGTCGACCTCGCGGTGACGACGCTCGCCGAGGTGATTGCCGTGCCCGACCCTGCGGCCCTCGCCGATCTCGTGCGTGCCAGTGCGCTCGCGCACCAAGGCGTCGTGCACGTGCGCGGCGACGGCGCGGACGCCGCAGATCCGCCGCTGCTCATCATGGATCGTCACGACCGCGACGAGAACCTCATCGCCGACCTCATCGCACAGCGGCAATCACTGCTGGCTCCCCTCACCACGCAGTCGCAGGCAGATGCCGACGCGGCCATCGCCGGCATCGCGCTCGACGACGCGCAGCGCGGAGCGGTGCACTCGGTCCTGACGCGATCGCTGACCGTCCTCACCGGTGGCCCGGGCATGGGCAAGACCTACACGCTCGCTGCGATCATCCGCGCCGCCCACGCGGGGCTCGGAGCCGACCTGCGCCTTGCGCTCGCGGCTCCCACCGGCAAGGCGGCGGCGCGCATGACGGAGTCATTGCGTGAGAACGGCGTCGGCCCCGACGCGGCCCCCGACGCCATCACCCTGCATCGCTTGCTCGGGTGGGATCGCACGAACTCGCAGCGCTTCGTGCACGACGCGAGCAACCCGCTGCCGCACGATCTCGTCGTCGTCGACGAGGCGTCGATGCTGTCGCTCGCGATGACGGCGCGCCTGCTCGAAGCGCTGAAGCCGACGGCGCGCCTGCTCCTCGTCGGCGACCCCGATCAGCTCGCATCCGTCGAGGCCGGTTCGGTGCTGAGCGACCTCGTCTCCGGGCTCGACGACGCGCAGATCGTGCGCCTCACGACGCATCACCGGCTCAGCGAATCCCGCCGCGATCTCGCGCTGGCCTTCGCGGCGCCGACGCCGGACGAACAGGTCGCGGGCGTCGCCGCGGTGCTGCGCGGTGGGCGCGGCGACGTCGAACACCTCAGCGAGGACGACGTCGACCTGGCCGCGCTGCCGCACGTCGCGGAATCGGCGTGGCAGCTGCGTCAGGCGGCCGCCGCCGGGGATCGTGCCGCAGCACTGGACGCCCTGCGTCACCACCGTCTCCTGTGCGCGCACCGCACCGGACCATACGGTGTCGCCCGCTGGAACCGCCTCGTCGAGGCCTCGCTCGCCGATCGGGGCATCGACATCGTGGCGGGCCGCATGTACGTCGGCCGGCCGGTCATCGTGACGAAGAACGACCCGAGCCTCGGGCTGTTCAACGGTGACACGGGCGTCGTCATCGACGCGGGCGGGCACCTCGTCGTCCTCGTCGACCGCGGGCAGAAGGCGGGCGAGGGGACGAAGAAACGCACCGAGTTCTCACCGTGGCGCCTGGCCGACGTCGAGACGATGCACGCGATGACGGTGCACAAGGCTCAGGGCAGCCAGGCCGAGCACGTCACGGTCATCGTGCCGCCGGTCGGTTCGCGGTTGCTGACGCGCGAGATGCTCTACACCGCGCTGACGCGCGCGAGTGCGCACCTCACCGTCGTCGGCACGGACGACGCCATCGAGCACGCGGTGCGCACCCCGGTGCGACGAGCGTCAGGGCTGGCGCGGCGCCTGCGCGAGACGAACATCCAGCGCGAGACGAAAACCGAGAATGGATAGATTTCTGATGCACTGACCGGTGTCACCTGCCCCGCCGGGATCACCCGGACCGACGACCGATGGAGAAGCGTGGCTGACGAGCAGCGCCAAGGCACGATCTACGGCTTCCTCGCCTACCTGGCGTGGGGTCTGTTTCCGCTGTACTTCCATGCCCTCGAACCGGCGGGCGCGTGGGAGATCCTCAGCCATCGCATCCTGTGGACGCTGCTGCTGTGTCTCGTCCTGCTGGCGATCACCCGCAATCTGGGCTTCCTGGGCGGGTTGTTCAGGGACGCGCGCAGGCTCGGCGCCATCACCATCGCGGCGCTGCTCATCGCCGCGAACTGGACGATCTACGTCGTCGCCGTGACGAGCGGCCACGTCACCGAGGCCGCGCTCGGGTACTTCCTCAACCCTCTCGTGACGGTGATGCTCGGCGTCCTCGTGCTCGGTGAGAAGCTGCGGCGTCTGCAGTGGCTCGCCGTCGCGATCGGTGTCGTCGCGTGCGTCTACCTCGCGATCGACTACGGCAGCCCGCCGTGGATCTCCATCTCCCTCGCGTTGTCGTTCGCCGCATACGGCCTCATGAAGAAGCGCATCGGCGGCCACCTCAGCGCCCTCGAGGGGCTGACAGCGGAGACTGTCGTCCTCGCGCCGTTGGCCGCAGCGCTGCTGCTGTTCGTGCTGCCGTCGAAGGATCTGACGTGGAGCGGGCACGGCGTCTCGCACAGCGTTCTGCTCGCCTTCAGCGGCGTCGCGACGGCCATCCCGTTGCTGCTGTTCGCCGCGGCGGCCCGTCGCATCCCGCTGACGACGATCGGGCTGCTGCAGTTCATGACGCCGATCATGCAGTTGCTGTGCGGCGTGCTCGTGCTCGGCGAGCACATGAGTGCCGGACGTTGGGTCGGCTTCGGCCTCGTGTGGCTCGCCCTCGTCGCCCTGACGCTCGACTCGCTGCAGCACGCCACCCGCACCGCCGCGCCCGACGCGTCGCAGCCGCCGGCTGAACACGCAGCGCAGGCCACGTCAACCGCACGACGATGTAGCCAAGACGCTCAAGACGCAGGTGACGCAGCTTCTCGGCCTGCAGGGCGCGCGGGCTGTCGTACTTGCCGAGCCCGTCGAACTCGATGAGGACACGGGTACCTGCCACCCGGAAATCAGCCCGGGCGAAGACGTGGCCCGTCTCGTCGCGGATCGAGTGTTGCGGCTCCAAGGCGATCCAGTAGGTGTGGCACAACCAGCGCAGCCGGCTCTCCCCCGGCGACTCGACCCGGGCGTCCGCGAGATCGACGACGACGCGCGCCATGTTCACCCCCTTGCGACGGTCATGGAGGGCGAGCGCGTCGCACAGCTGTGCATGTGACAGTCCACGGTGCAGCGCGGCGCCCGCCACGATGAGCCCGGCCTCGGCGCCGTGACACGCCGCGACCTCGACGACGGTCTCCGCCACCCGCTGGGTGAACACCCCGCCGACGTCCTCAGGCGGTGGGCCCCACGCGACCCGACAGTCGAGCGCGTCCCGACGCGAACGGATCTCCGCACGGCGCGCCACTTCTACGCGGTGGGGCAGATGCAGTGTCGGCAGCCGATGGATGAGGGCGGCGCTCGTACTGCGGGCGTGGGCCCCTGGCAGTGCCGTGAGCGTGGCGGCAACACGGCGTCGGGCCAATTCGCGGCGCCACGCCGCCGGATTCTCGGACGTCGGCGGCGTCACGACGAGATAGCTGCCGTTGCCGAGCGATTCGAGCCAACCGTCACGCACCCGGCGTCGGACGTGGTCATGCGTGAGCCCATGGGTGGCGAGTTCACTCACGTGCAGATGATGGGGTCCGTGCTGCATTCGCTGCCGCAGCAGCTCGGGGTGGTGGATTCACTCTCGCAATGTCGCCCATCGAGGACATGGCGTGCTGGGCGAACGACGTCGCCGTGTGGGCAACCAACCACGATCGAGCGAAATCGGTGGGATCGAGCACTGCAGCGCTCGATCCCACCGATTTCGCTCGTACTCGGCTCGACTCGGCCCCGTGCGCCCAGACGTCAGGCCCCGAGCACCTGTCCCAGATACGGGTTGGCGAACACCCGCTGCGGGTCGAGACGATCGCGCAGGGCGACGAAGTCGTCGAAGCGCGGGTAGACCGAGCGCAGGTAGTCGGCGTCGTAGTCGTGCATCTTGCCCCAGTGAGGACGCGCGCCGTGTTCGCGGGTGGCGTCCCAGAAGTGCGCGAAATAAGCGCGGTGGTCGGCCTTCACGTATTGGTGGATGGCGATGTAGCAGCTGTCGCGTTCGTAGGCCGTCGACATCCAGCGATCGTCACCGGCGGCCCAGCGCACCTCGACGGGGAACGCGACGGGTTCACCGGTGCGCTCCACCCACCGCTGCATCTCGCGCAGGATCGGCTCGGCGGCCTCGAGCGGCACGGCCATCTCCGATTCGCGAAACCGCACCGTTCGCGGCGAGGCGTACACGGCGTGCGAGCGGTCCGAGAACTCGCGCGCGGACAGCGTCGAGGCGGAGATGCCGTTGAGGCGCGGCACGAGCGACGGCCGTCGCACCGCGAGCTCGTTTAGCCACCCGAAGACGGTGTTCGACAGAAACTGATCCTCGAGTCGTCCCTTCCAACGCGGCAGCGGCTTCACCGCCGCGTCACGGCCCCTGCGGACGTTGCGCTTCGTCATCACCTTGTCGGTGTGCGGAAACCAGTAGAACTCGTAGTGGTCGATCTCGGCGAGCGTCGCGTCGAGGCCGGCGAACTCCGCCGTCATCGTCGACGGGCCCTCCGTCGCGGCCAGCGTGAACGCCGGCACGCACTGCATCTCGACCTCGGTGATCACCCCGAGCGCCCCGAGCGTGACGGCGAGCGCCGGAACGAGGTCGGCGTCCTCCCCGCCGTCGCTCCAGCGCAGAACCTCGCCGGTGCCCGTCACCATCTCGCCGCCGACGACGGCGCCACCGAACCCGGTCCAGCCGAGCCCTGTGCCATGCGTCGACGTCGAGACCGCTCCCGCGATCGTCTGACGGTCGATGTCGCCCATGTTGGGCAGCGCGAGCCCGTGTTCGGCGAGCCGCTCGACGAGGTCGTACAGGTGCGTCCCCGCCTTGATGCGCACCCGGTTCGTCGCCTCGTCGACGACGATGCCGCTCAGCGCATCGAGACGCACCTGGACGTCGACGGGCTCCGCGATCGCCGTGAACGAGTGCCCTGCACCGACCGGTTTGACCCGCCCGCCCGACGCCGCGGCGCGCTGCACGAGCGCAACCACCTCGTCGCGTGATCGCGGCGTGACGACCTCGCGCGGCGTCGCCGTCACGTTGCCGGCCCAGTTGCTCCACTCAGCCAAAGTTCTGCCCTTCTCCCCGATAGGTCGCGACCTCGTCGACGAGGGCGCCGTTCTCGACGACGAGGATCGAGTCGAACCGCTCGCACATCTCCCCCGCCTTGGAGTGGCGGAACCACACGTGGTCACCGATGCTCAACCCGCGCGCGGACGCTCCGTGCAGCGGCGACTGCACCTCCCCCGCGCCCAGCTGGCCGTAGTACTTGAGCCCACGCGGATGCACGGGCACCGGCACCCGCGAGCGTGACGGCGGCCCGGAGCCGATGTAGCCGCCCGAATACGTGACGGCGGTCTGAGGGTCGGGTTTGCGCACGACGGGTGAGACGAACCAGCAGGCCGGTTCGGTGCGCAGCGCGCGGTAGCCGTCGAACAGGCGCGGCGCGAACAGACCGGAGCCGACGGCGATGTCGCCGAGCACGCCGTCACGCCCGCTGATGTGCGCCGATCCCGTGCCGCCTCCGTTGATGATCTCGAGGTCGGAGTACGCCCGCAGCGCGTCGACGACGGCGCGTCGGCGGCCCTCGATCTCGCGCATCGACGCCCACTTCATGAGGCGGTGACCGGGCGTCGAATCGGGCACGCCCGCGATCTGTGCCTCGTAGAACATGCAGCCGACGAGTTCGACGCCTCGCGTCCGCTCGATGCACTGCGCGAGGCTGACGGCGCCCTCGGGCGTACGCACGTCGGAACGGTGCGCGCCGGCGGTGAACGGACCGACCTTGAACGTCATGTCGACGTCGATGGCCACGCGCAGCACGACCCCCGCCTGCGTGGCGACGCGCGCGATCATCGCGACGTGCTCGGGCGAGTCGACCATGAGCGTGACGGTGGCGCGTGCGTCCTCGTCGTCGGCAATGGCGCGCATCGCGACGACGTCGGTGCTCGGGTAGGCGACGAGCACATCACGTAGCCCGTGAGACACGAGCCACCGCGCCTCGGCGACCGAATAGGCGAGCAGACCGCTGACGCCGTCGTGGCGCAGCGCCTCCTCGATGAGCGCGCGCACGCGGATCGACTTCGTCGCGATGCGCAGCCGCACGGGGGCCGCGACGTCGCGTAGCGCCGTCAGGTTGCGCGTGAACGCTGCGCGGTCGAGGACGGCCGTCGGCGCCCCGATCGGCCCCAACGGTGTGTCGAAGACGCTCACGCGGACACTCGGTCGGCGAACAGGCCGGCGAAGGCGTCGAGGACGGCGAGCGCCTTGTCGTCATCACCGTCGGCGAGCCAGGCGAGGGCGACGCCGTCCGTCATGGCGACGACCATGCGCTGGACGACCTCGGTCGGGATGCCGAGGTCGTTCGACCAGCGCGTCTGGAAGGTCTCGACGAAGTCGTGGACGATCGCGTAGTTCGTGGCGAAGATGCGGCGCGCGAGCTCGGGGCCCGAGTCTTCCTGACGCACGAGGTAGGCGACGAGTTCGTAGACGAGTCGTTGCCGGTCCGCCTGCGCACCACTGATCGACCAGCAGTGGCGGAACGCGGCGCGGATGGCGTCGACGGGCGAGACGTCGTCCTGCAACGGCAGTGACGCCGCCCCGATGTCGCGAGTCGCGATCGACTCGACCATGGCTTCGAGCAGCGCCTTCTTGCTGTCGAAGCAGTAGTGGACGGTGCCGAGCGAGACGCCCGCCTCCGTCGCGATACGGCGGACGGTCGTGTTGTCCAGACCGTCCCGCAGGGCGATCGCGACGGCCGCCTGGATGAGTTGCGCGCGTCGCGTTTCGATGTCTAGCCGAGGCATAACTGCGACTCTAACGCCCCCTCAACTGGACATGTGTCTTGCACCACATTCGACACCCAGATGGTCACCTGCTGAACACCCGGCGTTCACGCCTCGGGACGGAACGCGGTGTCAGCACGTGGTCTCAACGCGCCCCGCACCGGCGCCCGTCACGCCGAACGTGTCGCGACGCTCAGCGGAACCTCCTTGAGCGCGTCCTGCACCTCGCCCTCGCCGAGTTCGTCGATGAGAGCGGCGGCTTCGCGCGCTGTCGTCAGCGTGTGCGCGCGGGCCTGCTCCATGGCGGGGTGCGCGCGCAGCAGCTCGAGGGCCTCGGCGTGCTCGGCGTCGTCCGTCAGTGGCCTTGCGAGCAGTGCCTTCAGGCGCGCGTCGGCGGGGTCGCTCGAGGCGTTGACGTAGAACGTCGGCAGCGTCGCGACGCCCTCACGCAGGTCGGTGCCCGGGGTCTTGCCCGAAGTCTCGGCCTCGCTCGCGATGTCGAGGATGTCGTCGCTCAGCTGGAAGACGAGCCCGACGAGCTCGCCGTAGCGGCCCAGCACCTCGACGGTGCGCTCGTCGCAGCCGGAGAACATCGCCCCGTACTGCGCGGCGGCGGCGATGAGGACGCCCGTCTTGTCGGCGAGCACCTTGAGGTAGTACTCCATCGGGTCGGCGCCGTCGGGTGTCTGACGCTCGTCCTCGATCTGGCCGGCGCACAGGCGCACGAACGTCCGGGCCTGCAGGATGACGGCCTCCGGGCCGAGGTGGGCGATGAGTTCGGATGCCTTGCCGAAGAGCAGGTCGCCGATGAGGATGGCCGTCGAGTTGCCGTACACCGCGTTGGCGCTCGGCACACCGCGGCGGATGTCGGCCTCGTCCATGACGTCGTCGTGGTACAGCGAGGCGAGGTGCGTCAGCTCGACGCCGGCCGCCGCGTCGACGACCTCGTCGCTGATGCCGGTGCCGAGCATCGAGGTGAGCAACGTCAGCATCGGGCGGAAACGCTTGCCGCCGGCGTCCACGAGGTGGTGGCTGGCCTCGCGCACGAGCGGGCTGTCGTGGTCGACGACGACGTCGAGGCGTGCGTTGACGCGCTCCAACCCGTCGACGAGGCGGTCGCCCAGCTCCGCCGAGGCGTCCGGGACGATCGCGGACGCGACCGACTGGGCGCTCGAGGTGCGCGCGGATTCAGCACTCATGGTTCAACTCTTCCTGGGCCGTTCACGCGTTGGGCGCGAGGCGGGTCAGCACGGTGTACAGGCGATCGGTGGCGCTCTTGCCGCCCGGGTCGGCGAGGTTCGCCATCACCTTGACGATGATCTTCATCAGGTCCTCGCGCGGCAAACCGTACGTGACGGCGAGCTTCATGATCTGCGGATTCCCGATCATCGTGGCGAAGTGGCGACCGAGCGTGAAGTAGCCGCCGAGGGCCTGCTTCATGACGTCGGGGTAGGTGGCGAGGATGCGTTCGCGGGCGACGTCGCCGCCGTTCTTCGCGGCGCCGAACGCGTCCGCGACGACGCTCGAACCGAGGCGCGCGGCCTCCATCGCGTACGCGATGCCCTCACCGTTGAACGGATTGACCATGCCGCCGGAGTCGCCGACGAGCATGAGGCCGTCGGCGTAGTGCGGGGTGCGGTTGAAGCCCATCGGCAGCGCCGCTCCGCGGATGTCGCCGACCATCGTCGCGTCGCCGAACGTCCACTCGGGCGGCATCGTCGCGACCCAGCGGCGCATGACCTCGCGGTAGTCGGTCTTGCCGAACGCCTTCGAGGTGTTGAGGATGCCGAGGCCGACATTGCTCGTGCCGTCCCCGACGCCGAAGATCCACCCGTAGCCGGGCAGCAGGATCTTCTCGCCGCGCTCGTTCGTCGACGGCAGTTCGAGCCAGCTCTCGAGGTAGTCGTCGTGCGTGCGCGGGCTCGTGTAATAGGCACGGACGGCGACGCCCATCGGCCGGTCCTCGCGCTTCTCGCGGCCGACGGCGAGCGCCAGGCGGCTCGAGTTGCCGTCGCAGGCGACGACGAGCGGGGCACGGTACGTCGCCTTCTCGCCGGTGGCACGCCCGTCCTCGCCGAGCAGCTTCGCCTCGACGCCGGCAACGCGGCCGTTCTCGACGACGGGCGCCGTGACGTTGACGCCCTGCAGCAGCCGGGCGCCCTGGGCGATGGCGTGCTGGGCGAGGATGCCGTCGAAGTCCTGGCGCGTGCGCACGAGACCGTAGGCGGGGAAGGCTCCCTCGTCGGGCCAGTCGACCTGCAGACGCATGCCACGCCCGACGAGGCGCAGCCCCTTGTTGCGGATCCACCCCTCGCTCTCGGGCGTGGGGATGCCGAGCGCGTCGATCTCCTTGACGGCGCGCGGCGTCAACCCGTCACCACACACCTTCTCGCGCGGGAAACGAGTCTTCTCGAGCAGCAGGACGTCGAGGCCGGCCTGCGCGAGGTACGCGGCCATCGTCGACCCACCCGGGCCGGCACCGACGACGATGACGTCGGCGCTCTCGGTGGCTGCCTGGGGGCTGGTGCTGACGGCGTCGCTCACGCCGCGCCGCCCTTCTTCTTCGTCTGCTGGTTCTTCGGCGCATTCTTCGCCGCGGGCTTGACCGCGCGGTGCAGCGCGACGATGCCGCCGGTGAGGTTGCGCCACTCGACGTCGGCCCAGCCTGCCGTCTTGATCTGCTCGGCGAGCTCACGCTGCGCGGGCCAGCTCTGGATCGACTCGGCGAGGTAGACGTAGCTCTCCGGGTTCGAGCTGACGGCGCGCGCGACGGGCGGCAGCGCCTGCATGAGGTACTCGGTGTAGACGCGGCGGAACGGCCCGTTCGTCGGGTGGCTGAACTCGCAGATCAGCAGGCGCCCGCCGGGCTTCGTCACGCGCGCGAACTCGGCGAGCGCGCCCGTGACGTCGACGACGTTGCGCAGGCCGAAGCTCATCGTGACGGCGTCGAACGAGGCATCGGCGAACGGCAGCTTCGTCGCGTCGGCGGCGGTGAATCCGAGGTCGGCGCGGCGCTTCTTGCCCTCGCGCAGCATGCCGAGGCTGAAGTCGGCGGGCACGACGTGGGCGCCCGCGGCGTCGAAGGGCTCCGACGAGGTTCCCGTGCCTGCGGCGATGTCGAGCACGATCTCGCCCGGCTTGGGGTCGAGCGCCGTCAGCACCTGCTTGCGCCAGCGACGGTCCTGGCCGAGGGAGAGCAGGTCGTTCATGATGTCGTAGCGCGCCGCGACGTCGTCGAACATGCGCGCGACATCGCTGGGTCGCTTGTCCAGGCCAGCACGATTCATGGGGCCATTCTCGCATTCGCGCGCGCGTGCCCTCGCGGCCACCTGAATGAGCAGGCGCGCGGGGCGTCATCACGCGTCGCTGACGGCGGCGCCTCGCGCCACCGAGCCGTCTGCGGCACGGGGTTAGGCTGGTGTCTCGTGAGCCTTTCCCCATCGCCCGCCGACGCCGCGCGCACGCCGCACCTGCGGGTGCGCACCCAGGAGCTCGCCGACCCGGGCGATCTCGTCTCGCTCGTTCCGGCGGGCCGCCCGGCCGAGGACGTCATGTCGTGGGTGCGCCGCGGTGAGGGTCTCGTCGCGTGGGGGCGCGCCGCGTCGATCGCGACGAGCGGTGACGAGCGATTCGCCGACGCCGAGTCGTGGTGGGATGCGCTCGTCGCGGCAGCCGACGTCGAGGACGAGGTCGCCCTGCCCGGCAGTGGACTCGTCGCGTTCGGCTCGTTCAGTTTCCGCAACTCCTCCGACGAGGGTTCGGCGCTCGTCGTGCCCGAGATGGTCGTCGGGCGCCGCGGCGGGCGAGCGTGGCTCACGACGATCAACCGCACGAGCGACCGCCTGCCCGACGTCACGCCGGCGCTGGCACCGACGGGCGTCGAGGCCCGTGACGGCGCGCTGACGCCCGCGCAGTGGCGCAGCGCCGTGAGCGACGCCATCGAGATGATCCGCACGGGGCGCATCGGGAAGGTCGTGCTCGCGCGTGACGAGATCCACGTCGCGGACGCCGACATCGACCCACGCTGGCTGCTGACGCGTCTGGCGGCGCGTTACCGCGACACGTGGGCGTTCGCCGTCGACGGTCTCGTCGGCGCGACGCCGGAGCTGCTCGTGCGCTCGGAGAAGGGGCTCGTCACCTCACGCGTCCTCGCCGGGACGATCCGTCGCGCCGGGGCCGGCGCCTCCAGCGAGGAGCAGGATCTGGCGCTCGCCGCGAGCCTCGCGCGCAGTTCGAAGGACCTCGAGGAGCACGAGTATGCCGTCCGCTCCGTCGAGGCGGCGCTGCGGCCGCACTGTTCGTCGATGAACGTGCCCGACGCGCCGTTCGTCCTCAATCTGCCGAACGTGCTGCACCTCGCCACGGACGTCTCCGGCGCGCTCGCCGGGGGTGCGTCGTCGCTGACGCTCGCGGCGTCGCTGCACCCGTCGGCTGCGGTGTGCGGGACGCCGACGAACGAGGCGGCGCTCGTCATCGACGAGCTCGAACACATGGACCGCGGACGCTACGCCGGGCCCGTCGGCTGGATCGACGCCGCCGGCGACGGCGAGTGGGGCATCGCGCTGCGCAGCGGCCAGATCGACATCGAGAACCCCTGCCGCATCAGGCTGTTCGCCGGGTGCGGCATCGTCGCCGGGTCCGATCCGGTGAGCGAGGTCGCCGAATCCGTCGCCAAGCTCTCACCCATGCGCGAGGCGTTGCGCGACGACTGACGCGCGAGGAGGGCAGGTTTGGCGACGTCGCTCCGGTTCTTGTGCGCGTTCGGAGCTGCGATCGCGCCATGCCGACTTTCAGCCCTCACGGTGCGAGTTGAGCGCCACAACCCTGCCATGCGGTACTTCAGCTCCGCGCGGGACGGCTGGTTCCACGCTCGGCGGCCGGGCGGTAGCGTCGATCAGATGAAGCGTCTTCTCGTCATCAGCCACGCACCGACCCTGGCCACGGTGTCCCTGCGCGATGCAGTGATCGCGGGGGCGAGCGACCCGGAGTTCTTCGACGGACTCGTCGAGGTCGTCGCGATCGAAGCGCTGGAGGCGACCGACCCGCGGGCCTACCTCGACGCCGATGCGTACTTGTTCGGCACACCGGTCAACTTCGGCTACCTCTCTGGCGCACTCAAGCACAGTTTTGACTCGACGTACGACGCGCTGCAGGGGCACGTCCGCAGGCGCCCGTTCAGCTACTGGGTGCACGGACGCAGCGACGCGACGGGCGCGCGCCGCGCTCTCGACGCCATCACGACGGGCCTCGAACTGCGCCTCGTCGCCGAGCCCTTCGAACGTCTCGGCGACGTGGGTGATGACGACCTCGCCGCTGCCCGCGAGTTCGGAGCCACCGTCGCGGCACACCTGTTGGACTGAGCATCCATCTCGCCGTCTCCGCTGGGCTGGTGAACTCACATGGGCTGGTGAACTCACACGCGTGACCATGCCCGCGCGGCGCCGGGCCACTCGATCGTGACGCGCGACAACCGGCCACCCGCCATCACGCAGCCCCCGATCGCCCCGGAAGTACCCTCGGTCGGCGGCGCAACACATAGGCTGAGGTCGCGCTCATCGTGTAGTGACGCGGAGCGGTCACACCGATGCCAGCGTTCCGCCCCCGGCGGGGCGAACCGAACCCCGCGCTCACCTGGACGGCCATCGTCGTCGCACTGGGTGTGGCCCTGGCCTTCGTCGCGGCCTTCGGCGGGCCCAAGAACGTGCGCCGCACCACTGGAGGCAACATCGCCTTCGCGATCGGGGCCTGCGGCGCGTTCGAACCGAAGGCCTTCCCGAGCGGTGTCATCGCCAACACGGATCAGCACACGGCCCTGATCATGACGATCACACCGAACGCTGGATAGTCGCATGTCGATGTGCGCGATTTCGCCGTCATCGACGCGGGGCCTGCCGACGGCCCCCTTGATCTCGAGACGGCAATCAGCATAGGGGTCGCGTCGCTTCCTACCGTCGCGCACCCACACGAGATCTTGCCCGGGCATCAGGCGATCAGCGAGGTCCGCCTGACCTCGCATGGCCGCCCGTCCACTCGGCCGGATACGACATCACAGTGGCGAACGGCCCCGCCACGCACGTGGTGCATGACGAGGCCGACATGACCTTCACCGGGGCCGGATCGGCTCCCGCGTGATGGCGTGATTCAGACGATGCGGTTCAGACGGCGTGGTCCGTCGGCGTTCCCGGGTCGTTGCTGACGATGGTGCGCGTGGGGTCACCTTCGTCGATCGAACCAGCCTTGTCGGTTGCGTTCTGAGCCGTCTCTCCGGTCCTATCGGACGCGCCGCTCAGGCGCGCCTTGAGCTGCTCGATGAAGTCGGACAGTGCCATGTTCGTCATCTCCTCGTGTCGTCGTCTCGCGCATCATGCCCGGGCGCCCGCAACCTCGCGGGCGGCCGGGCAGCGCGATCAGTTCTCCTGCAGTTTGTCACCGTCGAGGCCGGAGTGCGGAACGTTGTCCTCGTCCACCGTGTCGGCCTCGCCGCCGGCGTCGGGGGTGTCGATGTTGGAGGCGTCCTGCTCGCTCAGACGCTCACCGTCGTTGTCGCCGTCCTCGGGCATCTCGAACACTGCGTCGGTCGCAACCGTCATGTCGTCTCTCCTTCATCGTGTGGTGCGCCACCATGTGGGCTGCGGCGCCCGGGCGGGCGTCGCCTGCTGCCACTCTTGCCGAGATGACGCGGGCGCGCACCATACCTGAGGGTGGGGCGCGTCATCGACGTTCGTAGCGCGCGTCCATCTCACCGGCGTCGGCGACGGCGTCGATGGCGGCCGCGAAAAGGTCGTGGCGCGCCTGACGCTCGAGGTGACGCTCGATGCGCACCTCGATGACGTTCAGCCCGGGCGCCGGGTCGCTGACGCGCTCGATGAGTTCGTCACGCGACCCGACGAGCGAATACCCGACACCGCGGGCCTCGCACACGAGCGCGAGGTCGGCGTTCGTCGGCGTGCCGAAGACGCGCTCGAAGTGCTCGGCGAGTTCGCTGCGTCCCTGCTCGAGCGTGCCGAAGATGCCGCCGCCGTCGTCGTTGATGACGACGATCGTCAGGTCGGGGCGCGGCTCGCCGGGGCCGATGAGCAGGCCGTTGCTGTCGTGCAGGAACGTCAGGTCGCCCATGAGTGCGAAACTCGGGCCGTCGTGCGACAGCGCGATGCCGACGGCGGTCGAGACCACCCCGTCGATGCCCGACAACCCGCGGTTCGCGACGGAGCAGACCTGACGCGCGATGCGCTGCGGGTTGCGACCGAGATCGAGGTCGCGCGCCGTGTTCGACGACCCGATGAGCAGCGCCGACCCGGCCGGCACGTGCTGCACGAGCGTCGACGTCGCGGCCAGGCCGGACGGCCACGACCGCGCGACGAGCGGCCCGATGCGCTGCGCGAGACGCTGCCCTGCGATGCGCCAACTGCTCGACCACCGACGGTCCGCGCACGCCGCGACGAGTTCGTGCGAGCGCGCGATGGCGGCCCACTCGTGCACGCGCTGCACGACGTGCGACGGGTCGGCCCACGACGTCGAGGCCGTGATGACCTCGACGGTCACCTCGGGGTGACGCAGCAGCTTCGCGACGTCGCGCGAGAGCGTCATGCGTCCGGCGACGAGAACACGCTCGGGCAGGTGCTCGTCGAGCCAGTCGTGGGCGGCGAGGATGAGCGAACCGTGCGGCATGGCGCGCCCGCGGTGGTAATCGCCGAACGGCTCGGCGATGACGGGCCAGCCCGCCGCGTCGGCGAGTTCGGCGACCTCGGCGGCCAGCTTCGGATCGGGCAGATCACCGAGCAGGACGAGCGTACGCGGCACCGGTGCGATGCCCGGGCCGGGCGCGACGGTGACCGTCGATGCCGGAGCACGCAACTGCATCCAGGGGCGCCCGCGATCCCGCCCCTCGAGGCTTTCGGGCCACACGGGTGTCGTCGCTGAGGGGGCGTCATCAGCCCGGCCGTCCTCATCGGACGTCGCGCTCGTATCCCTCGCCACGATCGCCCCCGCGCCCGCAACGGCTCCGGCCATCGCGAGGTCGGCGACGTCGGGCGTCAGCGGCTCGCGGAACGGCAGGTTGAGGTGAACCGGCCCGACGTCGCCCGTCGGAACGCCCGTCGCGTGGGCGAACGCGCGACCGACGACCGAGCGCCACACCGTGTTCTGCCCAGCGCGCTCGCTCGGCGTCGCGAACTCGTGAAACCACCGCGTCGCGGAGCCGAAGATCTTGACTTGGTCGGTCGTCTGGTTGGCGCCCGTGTCGCGCAGTTCTGCGGGGCGGTCGGCGCTCATGATGATGAGCGGCACCTGCGCGTGATGCGCTTCGAGGACAGCCGGGTGAAGGTTCGCGACGGCCGTGCCGCTCGTCGTGATGACGGGCACCGGGTTGCGCGAGATCTTCGCGAGACCGAGGGCGAGGAACCCAGCCGAACGTTCGTCGACGCGCACGTGCAGACGCAGCCGTCCAGCCTTGTCGGCCGCGGCCACCGCGTACGCGAGCGGCGCCGAACGCGAACCGGGCGAGAGCACCACGTCCTTGACGCCGAGCCGCACGAGTTCGTCGATGATCACGCTTGCCATGGCAGTCGAAGGATTCACGCTCACCATCTTGGCGCATGGCGCCGACAACCCCAACGACGCGCCCGTTCCCTACGCTGTGGGCGTGACGAACGACGAGCAGCCCACCCTTCCCAGCGGCACGCAATGGCACATCCGGGCGTCCGGGTACGAGGCGACGATCGTCGAGGTCGGCGGCGGGTTGCGGGCGCTGCGCCACGACGGCGAGGACATCGTCCATGGATACGCCGAGGACACCATGGCCGACGCGGCCCGCGGGCACGTCCTCGCGCCGTGGCCGAACCGCATCGCCGGCGGGCGCTACGCGTTCGACGGCGACACGTACCTGCTGCCGCTGACCGAACCGGAGCACGCCAACGCCGCCCACGGGCTGGTGCGCTGGCAACCGTGGCAGCTCGTGGAGCACGCGACGCATCGCGTCACCGTCGGCGTCACGCTGCACCCGCAGCCGGGATGGGCGTGGACGGTGCGATTCGAGATGACGTACGTGCTCGGCCCCGATGGCCTGGCGATCACGCCGCGCGCCACGAACCTCTCCGACACGCCATGCCCGTTCGGGTTCGGCATGCACCCCTATCTGACGGCAGGTGAGAGCTCACTCGACGACGTGACGCTGACTGCCCCTCAAGACGAAGCACTTACCGTCGACGAGCGGCTCATCCCGGTGGGGCGTGAACCAGCCTCGATCGACTTCACCGAAAGCGCATCATTGCGCGGCGTCACCCTCGATACGTGCTTCACCGGTATCGGAGCCCGCCCGGGCAGCGGAATGCCCTCGCGGCCTGCTGACGCGGCGCCACGGGCTGACGGAGCCGCGTCGTCGAGCAACGACGCCGCACGCTGGGAGGTCAGCGTCAGCACGTCGTCGCGGGTGACGACGCTGTGGGCCGATGCGCGCGAGTTCGGCTACGTGCAGCTGTTCACGGGCGACGGGTTGCCGGAGCCGAAGAACCGACGCTCGGGCTTGGCCGTGGAGCCGATGACGTGCCCCGCCAATGCGTTCAACACGGGCGAGGGCCTCATGGTGCTGCACCCCGGCCGAACATGGACAGCCTCCTTCGGCATCTCCTCACGCCACTGATCCTCACGACCCCGACCCTCACAATGCTGGCCCCACCCGTCCCCATCCGAGATCCACATCGGCGATTCCTGTCCACCTTCGCGATCCACGTCCACATCCGCGATTGCTGTCCGCATGTGCGAATTTCGCTCATATTCAGCAGGCCGTCATACCGCGCACTCGAGCCCCCGCCCACCCAGCCGACGTCCATGGTGCGCTCTGCCGTCTCGCCACAGACGTCTTCACCGGACGTCGAGGTGCCCCCGGCCGCGCCGCCGACTACCGTGGTGCGGGTGCCCAGAGCCGCGCGCAGTTTTGCCGATGATCTGAGGGCCCGCAGCGACGACGAGCTCGCGGCCCTCCTGCTCGCGCGCCCCGACCTCACGCGACCGGCGCCGGCGGACATCACTTCCCTCGCGGCTCGCGCCTCGACGCGCGCCAGCGTCCAGCGTGCGCTCGAACATCTCGACGGCGGCGCGCTGCGCCTCGTCGAAGCCCTCCTCGTCGTCGGTGCTGACGGCGCCGCGGCCGCGCTCGGCGCGTCGAAGAAGGCCGTCGAACAGGGGATCCGGGAGCTCTGGGCGAAGGCGCTCGTCTGGCGCGCTTCCGGCGGCTGGCGAACGGCTCGCGCGGTCGGTGAGATCCTCACGCACCCAGCAGGATTGGGACGTTCGACCGCCGAGCTGGTGACGCATCCGAGCACCCTCGCGCTCTCGCCCACGACCACCCCCGACGAGGTCGCCGACGCCGAAGCACGTCTCACCGATCGCGCGCGCGCCGTCATCGAGCAACTGCGCTGGGGCAGCGCCCGCGCCTCGTTCACGACGCCCGCCCTGCGCGCCGTCCGTGACGAACTCGTCCGCGCCGGGCTCATGGTCGCCCTCGACGGTGACGACGCCGTCATCCCGCGCGAGGTGGGCCTCGCCCTGCGCGGCGGCCGGCTGTCGCGCGAACCGTGGGCGCCGCCACAACCTGAGCCACGTCACGTCGACCAGGCCGACGCCGACACGGCTGCCGCCGGGGAGGTGCTCGATCTGCTGTGGCGACTCGACGACGTCGCCGCCGCCTGGGATGAGGAGGCGCCGCGTGTCCTGCGCACCGGTGGTCTGTCCGTCCGCGATCACCGTCGTCTTGCCGCGAGGCTCGATGCGTCGAGCGAACTGACCGCCTTCGTCCTCGAGATCGGCCACGCCGCAGGCCTGTTCGCCTCCGACGGAGAGATCGACGCGACGTGGCGACCGACCGATCTGTACGACGAATGGACGACCTGGAGCCCGGCGCGACGCTGGACGGCCCTCGCTCTGGCGTGGCGTGACACCGTCCGCGCCCCCGGCCTCGCGGGTCAGAGCGTCGACGGGACGCTCGTCAACGTCCTCGGCAAGGACGCCGCGTGGCCGCTCATGCGGGCCCGCCGCCGGGACGTGCTCGACGTCCTCGCCGCCCTCCCGGCGGGCAGCGCCCCCACGATCGACGACGTCGAAGCGCTGCTGCGTTGGCGCCGACCGCTCCGCCTGCCTGCCGGGGCGCCCACCCACGCTGATGTCGTCCTGCGCGAAGCGGCATGGCTCGGCGTCCTCGGCCGGGGCGCGTTCACCAGCGCCGGGCGTGCGCTGCCCGCGGCCGACCCGTCGTCCGCCGCGGATGTCGAGGCCGTGACGACCGCCATGTCGACCGCGCTCCCGGAGCCGGTCGATCAGGTCATGCTCCAGGGCGACCTCACCGCCATCGCGCCCGGCCCGCTGGCGGAAGAGGCCGCCACGTTCATGCGTCGCGCCGCCGACGTCGAATCCCGCGGTGGTGCAACGGTTTTCCGCTTCAGCGACGCGAGTCTGCGTCGGCTGCTCGACCACGGGGTCTCCTCGGCGGAGGCGCTCGAGTTGCTGCGTCGCCACAGCATGACGCCGATCCCGCAGGCTCTCGAATACCTGCTCGGCGACGTCGCGCGCCGCCACGGCCACGTGCGCGTCGGCTCGGTCAGTTCGTACGTGCGCAGCGATGACGAGGCCGCCCTCGACGCGCTCGTCGCCGACACGGGCCTCGCGTCGCTGCAGCTGCGCCGCATCGCACCCACCGTCTGCGTCTCCCCGATGCCTGCGGCGACGCTGCTCGACGTCCTGCGCGAGCATCGTCACGCGCCTGTCGCCGAGACCTCCGACGGCGGGGTCGTCGTGCGCGCCGCCACCGTCGAGCGCGCCCCGACGCCGTCGCGCCGCACCACCCCCGTCCAGGTGCACACGCTCGACGCCGGTGAGGCTGAGCAGCTGGCCGGCCGTCTACGGGCCGCCGAGAAGGACGCCGTCCGTCCGAGCGAGCACGACGCGCACACGCGCATTCCGTCCTGTGATCCGACGGTGACGTTGGCGCTGCTGCAGGACGCGGCCGCCGAGAGCGTTCCCGTGTGGATCGGCTACGTGGAGGCCGGCGGCGACATCAAGCGCGGCTTGTTCCGCCCCGCGAGCGTGACGGGCGGGCGCGTCACGGGCCAGCTGGGCGACACCTCGCCAGTGACGCGGACGTTCTCGATCCACCGCATCACGGGCGTGGCGTCGGCGTGACGTCCGCGACGCCCCTCGAGACCTGCCTCGTCCTTGTCACCCGTACGAGCGACGGGGCGGACGAGGTGCTGCTCGGGAGAAAGCTGCGCGGCTTCGGTCGTAGCCGCGTCGTCGCCCCCGGCGGCAAGATCGACGCCGGTGAGAGCGCGCAGGAGGCGGCCACCCGCGAGCTCGAGGAGGAGACGGGCCTGCGCGCGCAGACGCTCGTGCCAGCCGGCGTCCTCGACTTTCGCTTTTCCCAGGACGCCCTGACCCAAGACATGCGGGCGCATGTGTTCATTGCGTCCGATGCCCTCGGCGCGGTGCAGGATTCAGACGAGATCGCCGGCCGGTGGGTGCGTCAGGACGAGATTCCGTACGTCGAGATGTGGCCAGACGCGCGCCACTGGATGCCCCGCGCGCTCGCGGGCACCCTGCGGCGCGCCCTGTTCGTCTACGGCGCGGACGGCGTCACGCTCGAGCGCTTCGAGCTCTGACGACGGGCGCCCAGCCGCGTCAGCGCGCGCGGGCCGAGCACGATGACGGCCACGCCGACGAGCAGGAGCGCGCCGCCGACGAACGCGGCAGCGTTGGGGCGTTCGCCGAGGAAGACCCAGCCGGCGAGGAAGCCGACGACGGGGACGAGCAGCGTGAACGGGGCGACGTTCGATGCCGGATAGATGCCCATGAGCCCGTTCCAGATCGTGTAGCCAACGAGGCTCGCAAGGATGACGGTGTACGCCGTCGACGCGATCGCCGCGCCGCCGAAGTGCGTGAGCGCGTCACCGACAGCGCCCGGTCCTTCGATGAGCAGCGACAACACCAGCATCGGTAGCGGGACGAACAGGCTGCCCCACACCGTCAACCCCAGGCCTGACGCTCCCGCGCAGCGTCGCGAGGCGACGTTACCGGCACCCCAGCTCAGCGCTCCCGCGAGACACAGCAGGACGCCGACGAGCGGTGTCGCCCCCGAGCGTCCGAGGGCCACGACGACGAGCCCACCCACGGCGATGCCCATGCCCATGAGTTGGATGGGTCGCGGCCGCTCCCCCAGGACGGCCGCGGCGATGACGACGGTGAACAGCGCCTGAGCCTGCAGGATCAGCGAGGCCAGCCCGGAGGCCAGACCCGCCGCCATCGCCGAGTACAGAAACCCGAACTGCCCGGCCGACATGAGCAGCCCGACGAGTGCGAGGTCGCGCCACGCGACCTGCGGGCGCGGCACGAACGCCATGATCGGCAGGATGCACGCGAACCGGATCGCCACGAACAGCAGCGGCGGCATGCCGGCCAGCCCCTCGTGGATGACGACGAAGTTGAGCCCCCAGATGAGAACGACGAGCAGCGCGAGCGCGATGTGGCGTGGGGTCATGAGCCCCATCCCACCGCACCGCGCCCGCGGCCGGAAGAACGATCCGTCTGATGGCCGTTCAGGGCCTCGGAAGGTACCTCAGAAGATGCGCACGCGCTCGTCTTCGTCGACCCACATGCCGTCGCCGGCCTTGACGTCGAACGCCTCGACGAACTCGGTGAGGTTGCGGGCGGCGTTGGCGCGCACGTCCATCGGCGAGTGCGGGTCGGTGGCGAGCAGACGCTTCGCCTCGGCCTCGCGAGCGGTGCCGCTCCACACCTGGGCCCAGCCGAGGAAGAAGCGCTGCGCGCCCGTGAAACCGTCGAGCTCAGGCGCCGGAGCGTCCTCGCAGGCGATCGTGTACGCCTTGTACCCGATCGTCAGCCCGCCGAGGTCGCCGATGTTCTCGCCGACCGTCAGGCCACCGTTCACCTTGAGGCCGGGAGCGTCGCGCGTCTCGAGCTCGGAGAACTGCGCGATGAGCTTGGCCGACAGGGCGTCGAAGCGCTCGCGATCGCCCTCGGTCCACCAGTCGACGAGTTCACCGTCTCCGTTGAAGCGCGAGCCCTGGTCGTCGAAGCCGTGGCCGAGTTCGTGTCCGATGACGGCGCCGATGCCGCCGTAGTTCACGGCATCGTCGGCGTCGACGTCGAAGAACGGCGGCTGCAGGATGGCGGCCGGGAAGACGATCTCGTTCATCATCGGGTGGTAGTAGGCGTTGACCGTCTGCGGGCTCATGAGCCACTCGTTGCGGTCGATGGGCTGCCCGATCTTGGCCAGCTGGTAGTCGGTCTCGAATGACGCGGAACGCTTGATGTTGCCGACGAGGTCGTCGGCGACGATCTGCAGGTCGGAGTAGTCGCGCCACTCGTCGGGGTAGCCGATCTTCGGCGTGAACGCGTCGAGCTTCTCGAGCGCCTTGACCTGCGTCTCGGGGCTCATCCACGTCGATTCGCGGAAACTGCGACGGAACGCCTCGACGAGGTTGCCGACGAGTTCCTGCATCCGCCCCTTCGCCTCCGGCGGGAAGTGACGCTCGACGTACAGCTTGCCGGCCTCTTCGCCGAGGACGCCCTCGACGAGGCCGACGCCGCGCTTCCAGCGCTCACGCAGCTGCGGCGTGCCCGACAGGGTGCGGCCGGCGAAGTCGAAGCGCTCCTCGACCACGGCGTCGCCGAGGTAGTTCGCGAACGAGGTGACGAGGTGCCACGTCATCCACGCCTTCCAATCCTCGAGCGGACGGGTGGCGAACAGTTCGGCGAGCCCCTCGAGGTAGCTCGGTTCACCGACGACGACGTTCGCGAACGCACCGTCCGGCACGACCTGGCCCTCCATCCACGCGTCGAGGTCGAACGCGCCGAGCACGTCGCGCAGCTCGTCGAGCGTGTAGCGGTTGTAGGTCTTGATCGCGTCGCGCGTCGAGACGTTGTCCCAGTGGTGCTTCGCGAGGTCGACCTCGAGGGCGTAAGCGCGGTCGGCGACGGCCTCCGGCGTGGAGACACCCGCGAGTTCGAGCAGCCGCACCATGTGCTCCTGGTAGGCGGCGCGGATCTCGGCGTACTGCGCCTCGCGGTAGTAGGCCTCGTCGGGCAGCCCGAGGCCGCTCTGGCCGATGTAGACGATGTACTCGTCGCTGTTCTTCGCGTCGGCGCTGACGTAGAAACCGAACAGACCGCCCATGCCGTAGCGCTCGAGGTGGCCGAGGAGCATGAGCAGATCGTGCTCGCTCGTCAGCCCGTCGATGGCGGCGAGATCCTCCGCGATCGGCGAGACGCCGAGACGGTTGATGCGCTCGGTGTCCATGAACGAGCGGTACAGGTCGCCGACCTTCTGCGTGGCCGGGCCGAAGCCCTCGGCCGGGTTGCCGTTCTCGGCGTCCTCCGCCTTTTGCGCTGCCTCCTCGATGATGACGCGCATCGCCGCCTCGCTCTTCTCACGAAGGCGGTCGAACGCGCCGTAGCGCGACTTGTCGTCGGGGATGGGGTGCTCGCGAACCCACGTGTTGTTGACGTAGGCGAACAGGTCGTCCTGGGGGCGGACGGACGCGTCGAACGTGTCGACGTCGAGGCCGGACTTGCGGGTCATGCGAACACCTCAGATTTCGTGGAGGTCGAGGACTTCTCAGCTGATGTCCATCCAAACACCTCGCACCGACAACCGTCATCCGCAGCTCGCCGCGCGACGTCGGCCAGGAAGGCGCCCCCGAAGCAGGCGCGCTGATGTTGTGTTAAGAACGCGCGCCATTTCGCGCGTTCTTGACACAACATAGGCCGTCGCAACGCTCACCCCGCTCGGAATGCCATCACGCTCCACCCCGTTACCCTGAACGCAGCATCGGTCGATGCCGCAGACCCCACCGAGAGGCAACGCGTGAACAACGGCGCACTCATCGTGCAGAGCGATCGGACGATCCTGCTCGAGGTCGATCACGAGGACGCCGAGGCGGCGCGTCGCGCCATCGCTCCGTTCGCCGAGCTCGAACGCGCCCCCGAGCACGTTCACACGTATCGCGTCACGCCGCTCGGCCTGTGGAACGCCCGCGCTGCCGGCCTCGACGCCGAGACGGTCGTCGACGCCCTCATCACGCACAGCCGTTTCCCCGTGCCGCAACCGCTGCTGCTCGACGTCGCCGAGACGATGGATCGTTACGGCCGTCTCGTCCTCGAGAAGGACGGCGACCAGCTCGTCCTGCACTCCACCGACAAGCCCGTGCTCGAAGAGGTGCTGCGGCACAAGAAGATCAAGCCACTCGTCGGCGAGCGCCTCGACGACTTCACCGTCGCCGTCCACCCAAGTGAGCGTGGCGCGATCAAGCAGGAGCTCATCAAGGTCGGCTGGCCGGCCGAGGACCGTGCGGGTTTCGTCGACGGCGAGGCCCATCCCATCGACCTCGACACCGACGGCTGGCAGCTGCGCCCCTACCAGCGTCAGGCCGTCGACGGGTTCTGGGACGGCGGCAGCGGCGTCGTCGTCCTGCCCTGTGGCGCCGGCAAGACGCTCGTCGGCGCCGGTGCCATGGCGAAGGCCAAGGCGACGACCCTCATCCTCGTGACGAACACCGTCTCGGCCCGTCAGTGGCGCGACGAGCTGCTCAAGCGCACGACGCTGACGGAGGACGAGATCGGCGAGTACTCCGGTGCGCGCAAGGAGATCCGCCCCGTCACGATCGCGACGTACCAGGTGCTCACGCTCAAGCGAAAGGGCGTCTACCCGCACCTCGAACTGCTCGACGCGCGCGACTGGGGCCTCGTCGTCTACGACGAGGTGCACCTGCTCCCGGCGCCCATCTTCCGCATGACGGCCGACCTGCAGGCCCGTCGACGTCTCGGCCTGACGGCGACGCTCGTGCGTGAGGACAACCGCGAGGACGACGTGTTCTCCCTCATCGGCCCCAAGCGCTACGACACACCCTGGAAGGACATCGAGAGCCAGGGTTACATCGCGCCCGCCGATTGCGTCGAGGTGCGCGTCGGGCTCTCCGACTCCGACCGCATGGCCTATGCGACGAGCGAACCCGACGAGCGCTACCGCTTCGCCTCGTGCGCGACGGTCAAGGATCCGGTCGTCGAACGCATCGTCGCCAAGCATGACGGCGAACCGACCCTCGTCATCGGCCAGTATCTCGACCAGCTCGAGACCATCGCGGGACGCCTGAACGCCGACCTCATCACCGGTGAGACGTCGGTTGCGGTGCGGCAGAAGCTGTTCCAGCAGTTCCGTGACGGCGAGATCACCAAGCTCGTCGTGTCGAAGGTCGCGAACTTCTCGATCGACCTGCCGGAGGCGAGTGTCGCCGTCCAGATCTCCGGGACCTTCGGCTCGCGTCAGGAGGAGGCCCAACGCCTCGGTCGCGTCCTGCGCCCGAAGGCCGACGGACGCACCGCGCACTTCTACTCGATCGTCACGCGCGACACCGTCGACGCCGACTTCGCCGCGCACCGCCAGCGCTTCCTCGCCGAGCAGGGCTACGCCTACCGCATCGTCGACGAGAGCGACATCTGAGCCCTTCCCCGCACAGCTTGGTTCAGCAGACCAACCACATGACGACGGTCAACATCCACGAGGCGAAGACTCACCTTTCCCGGCTGCTCGCCAGGGTCGAGGCCGGCGAGTCGATCACCATCGCCAAGGCGGGGCGGCCCATCGTCGACCTCGTCCCGCATGTCGCCGAGCCCGTCAGGTTCGGCACACTCGATGCGTCGTGGACGACGGCGGACGACGCCTTCGGCGATGAGATCGACACGCTCGTCGGGGCGCTGTTCGGCGCCGAGCGATGAGCATCCTGCTCGATACCCACGTCGCGCTGCGGCTACTGCAGGACGACCGCGGTCTCGGCCGAAGTGCGAAAGACGCCATCCGCGAGAGCTCACGCAGCTTCGGCGTTGCCACGTCCGCGACGCACGTAGGCCCAGCCCATGAGTCCGAGGACGGCGCCCGCGACGCACGTCCACGGCCACCAGTCACGCTCGCCCGTGTGCAGGGCGGGCACGAGAAGCGTCACGACGAGCATGACGACCCAGCACGCGACGCCGACGAGGATCACCTTGGGTGTGTCGACGTGCAGCGGCTGCGGCTTCGGAATGACGGTGTCGCCGCCGGTGAACAACTTCTCGTACGGCGATTCCTCGAGTCGCGCCTCGCCCTCGGCGGGGAGCACGACGCCAGCTTCGTAGGACATCGAGTGCTCGGCGCGCTCCCGCATCTCGCGGGCGCGCTCGATCGAGCGGGGCGTCGCACCGTCAGCACGCGGCGCGCGCTTCGGCTGACGCTGGTCTGGGCTCACCGCCACAGCCTAGTTGACGCGCCCCTGACGGGCGGCGAAGCACCGACAGCCGAGCTCGGCGCCGGCGCCTCAGACCCAGGGCGTGCCTCTGCTGAGCGGGGCGAAGGGACGGCAGACGTCACTCACGGGCCCGGTCATGGGCGGGCACCCGACGAGGCGGCGACGACCACCCGCTGAGCACGTTTCCCGGCGCACACGGGCGCCAAATACGATGTGCGCCATGTCGAGCACAGTCACTTCGGCCCCCGCCCCCGGGCCGCCCGCGAACGCCCTGGATCGCTACTTCAAGATCAGCGAACGCGGTTCCACCGTCGGACGGGAGATCCGCGGTGGCCTCGTCACCTTCTTCACGATGGCGTACATCGTCGTCCTCAACCCCATCATCATCGGCACGGTGCCGGACTCGACGGGCCATTACATCGGTGGCGGAACGTCGCCGAACCTCACCCTCGTGGCATCCGTGACGGCCCTCGTCGCTGGTGTGATGACGATCTTCATGGGCGCGATCGCCAAGTTCCCCCTCGCCATCGCGACCGGCCTCGGTCTCAACGCATTCGTCGCCTACTCCGTGGCGAAGCTGCCGGGCATGACCTGGCCTGACGCCATGGGGCTCGTCGTCATCGAGGGCTTCATCATCTTCCTGCTCGTCATCTCCGGTTTTCGCAAGGCACTGTTCGCGGCGATTCCGCACTCGTTGAAGACGGCCATCAGCGTCGGCATCGGGCTGTTCATCTGCCTCGTCGCCCTCCACGACGCGGGTTTCAACTCCGCCGGCGGCGGCTTCCTCCAACTCGGCCCGAGCGGCACGCTGCAGGGCTGGCCGGTGCTCATCTTCATCATCGGCGTGCTCGGCATCGCCGCGATGATGGCCCGCAAGGTGAAAGGCGCCATGCTCGTCGGCATCCTCGGTGCGACGACGCTCGCCGTCATCGCCGAGACGGTCGGCAACATCGGCAGCAAGACGAACGCCAAGGGGGACGTCGTGAACCCGGGAGGGTGGTCCCTCACCGTGCCGCAGGTGCCCGACTCGTTCGTCTCGCAGCCGAACTTCTCGATCATCGGCGACTTCTCGCTATTCGGAGCCTTCGGCAAGATCGGCACCATCTCCACGATCCTCATCATCTTCACGCTCGTGCTCGGCGCCTTCTTCGACCTCATGGGCGCGATGTACGCCGTCGGCGCCGAGGGAGACCTGCTCGACGAGGATGGTGTGCCCGAGCACTCCGAACGCATCATGATCGTCGACTCCGTGGCCGCGATGGCCGGCGGCGCCGGCTCCATCAGCTCCAACACGGCCTTCATCGAATCGGCGTCCGGCGTCGGCGAGGGCGCGCGAACCGGCCTCGCCTCCATCGTCACCGGCGTGTGCTTCCTGCTCACGACGTTCCTGGCCCCGCTCGTCGAGATGGTGCCTTCGGAGGCCGCCGCGCCTGCCCTCGTCATCGTCGGCTACCTCATGATGACGCAGGCGAACGACATCGACTGGAAGGACATGGAGATCGGCCTGCCCGCCTTCCTGACGATGGCGCTCATGCCCTTCACCTACTCGATCGCCGTCGGCATCGGCGCCGGGTTCATCAGCTTCATCCTGATCAAGCTGGTCAAGGGCAAGGCGAAGGACGTGCACCCACTCATGTACGTCGTCGGGTTCTTCTTCCTCGTCTACTTCGGGATCGAACCGGTCAAGCAGATCCTCGGCGTCAGCTGAGGCAGCGATCATGCGGCGAGGGGGGGGGCGCCCCCCCCGGGGGGGGGGGCCCCCCCCGGGGCCCCCCCCGCCGGGGGCGCCGCCGGGCGCGTTGCCGCCGGGCGGGGGCCCCCCCCCGGGGGGGGGGCGCCCCCGCGCCCGCTTGATCGCTGCCTCAGGCCTCGTCGTGCTCGGTGTTCTCGTGCTCGGTGTTCTCGTGCTCGGTGTTCTCGCGCGCACCCTTGCCGCCGCCCGAGACCTCGAGGTCGACGTCAAGTTCGTCGAGCACCGGCGCATCCTGATGGTCGTGCGCCTGCGGAGCTTCCATGTCGGCCTCGGAATGGGCGCCGCACCCGAAGTCGAGGGCGACGACCTTGCCGTCGGCGGGCGACCAGTCGTTGGCGCAGACACCGAACTGCTGACGCAGCACACCCGCCATCGGCAGGAAGTAGCCACACGTCGCGCACGGCGCGGGAGCCTTGCGGGCGACGTCGGACGACGGCCCGTTCTCTCCGTCGTACCAGCGCTGAGCCGCCTCGTCGCGCCCCTCTGCCGAGAGCACGCGCGCGCGGCCGAGGCCGAGCTCGAAGATGGCGACCTGGTCGACGTCCTCGTTGCCGGTTGCCTCGAACCCGCCTTCGAGGCGCGGGTCGTCCTCCTTGTACGGCAGCACGTCGCCGGCGCTCAGGTCCCCCGGGGCGAGCCGGTCAGCCCAGGGCACCCACTCGGGCGCGAGGATCGACGACGCCGTCGGCACGAGATTCGTCTCGCACACGGTGGCGACCTTCGCGCGGGGCGCGCGGGCCACGGAGACGGCCCACTGCCAGTCGGGGTAGCCCTTGGCCAGGCTCGCGAAGTAGTGCGTGCCGAGTCGCTCCGAGTTCATCTCGAAGCGCACGTGCTCACCGACGGTGTCGCGGTAGGCGATCTCGACGACGGCGGCGCGCGCCATGTCGCGTGCGGCGTCAGCGGCGAGTACGGCGTCGTTCTTCACCACCTTGACGCGGCGAGCCTTCGGTGACGACGCGGGCGCCGGCTCGACGGGTTCGCTCGCCGCGGAGGGCACGGAGGGGACGTCAGACATGATCAGACCTCGAGGTCGTCGGCCACGGCGCGCAGCACCGTCGCGATCTTGTTCGAATGGCTGCGGTCGGGGTAACGCCCCTTCTGCAACCCGGAGGACAGGTCGTCGAGCAGACGGATCACGTCTTCGACGATAACGCTCATCTGCTCAGCGGGCTTGCGCTTGCGCTCGGCGATCGACGGCGGCGCGTCGAGCACCTGGACGTGCATCGCCTGCGCGCCCTTGCGCCCGTCGACGACGCTGTACTCGATGCGCATTCCGCCCCGCAGCTGGCTCACCCCGGCAGGCAGCGCACTCGCGGGGACGAAGACGTCGACGCCGTCGTCCCCGGAGACGAAGCCGAAGCCCTTCTCGGCGCTGTAGAACTTGACCTTGCCGACCGGCACGTCGCACCTCTTTGCTCATGAGGCCGGCGGGCGACCTCGGGTGGGGTGGCTCGCGCGTGCGGCACCCCGTCGAACAGTAACTTTTCGAGTTTACCGGCGCGTGTGCGGCGCCTCCGAATCGTCGGCCTCGACGCGTTCCACGCTCGGCTCGGCGACCTCGATGCCGGCGTCATCCGAGCCGCCGCCGCGCTCGTGTGCACCGTCCCTGCTGCCGGCGTTGTCCTCGCGCAGTTGCTGCTGCATCTGCCGCAGCATGTCGGCGCGGGCCGAGCGCGACGCCGCATCGCCCGCCGACGCACGGCGGGCGGCCGGCGGCTGCGTGACGGCGCGCGAGCGCCACCAGAAGAACACCCCGCCGAGCAGCATCGCGAACCCGGCGAGCAGGGCGACGAGACAGACCAGCGCCCACACCACCATGGCGGCATGGAGCAGCGCGCCGACATGCCCCCGGTCGGCGAGCTTGACGGCCACAGTCACCCATGCGCCGATGAGCAGTGGCGAGGCCACCCACAGCAGCGCAGCGCCGACGATCGCGAGCCGTTTGCCGCGCGCCAGCAGCGCGGTCGAGAAACTCTCCTCGTGCACGTCGTCCATGGCGCGAACGCTACCGCGCGCCGGCGACAACCCCGTCATTCCAGGCCTTCGGCGCCGCCCGTCAGGTGCCGAGTGCTGCCCGGACGCCGGCGCGTCGCCACGCCGTCACGGGGCCGGAAAACCCCGAGCCGACAGGGTTGTCGGGGCCGCCCACTACTGTCGGCGACATGACGAACCGCAGTCCGCGACGCCTCAGCACCGCGCAGGCACGCCGCATCGCGTTGGCCGCCCAGGGGTTCGCGAAGGCACGCCCCGAGAGCGTCACGACACGCCACCTGACGGCGACCGCCGCGCGCCTGCAGGTCGTGCAGATCGACAGCGTCAACGTCCTCACGCGCAGCCACTACCTCCCCTTCTTCAGCCGCCTCGGCCCGTATGCGCAGCGCGACCTGGACGCGCTTCGGGACCGCGCGCCACGTCGTCTCGTCGAGTATTGGGCGCACGAGGCCAGTCTCGTGACGCCGCAGGTGTGGCCGCTGCTGCGTCACCGCATGGCGCGCGCCCATGAGGACGCCTGGGGTGGCATGCGTCGCGTCGCAGCCGAGCACCCCGACCTCGTCGAACGCGTCCACGCCCACGTCACGACGCACCCGCCCGCCACAGCCCGCGAGATCGAGGTCGCGCTCGAACACGACGAGCAGCTGAACAACGACCACTGGGGTTGGAACTGGTCGCTCGTCAAGGCAGCTCTGGAGCACCTGTTCTGGGCCGGCCGCATCACCTCGGCCGGACGAACGCCGCAGTTCGAACGTCGCTACGCGAGCCTCGAGCGCGTCCTGCCGAACCAGATCGCCGACGCCGCGCTGGCCGAGGAGTTCTTCTCACCGACCTCCCTGATCGACGCCCCTGCGGGCAGCGACGTCGCCTACTTCGACGACGTCGTCGAACTCGTGCGGCGCAGCGCGATGGCGCACGGGGTCGGCACCGAGCTGTGTCTAAGGGATTACTTCCGGCTCAAGGGCGCGCAGGTGCGCCCGGCGATCGAGCACCTGGTGTCGGCGGGCGAACTCGAACCCGTCGACGTCGAATGCTTCGACAAACCCGCATGGCGCCACGTCGATGCAAAGAACCCTCGCCGCATCGAGACGGCCGCGCTGTTGTCGCCGTTCGACTCACTCATCTGGCAGCGCGAACGCACCGAGGCACTGTGGAACTTCCGCTACCGCCTCGAGATCTACACCCCCGCCGCGAAGCGTCAGTATGGCTACTACGTCCTGCCGTTCCTGTTCGGCGAGCGCCTCGTCGCGCGCGTCGACCTGAAGGCCGACCGCGCCGCCGGGGTGTTGCGCGCTCACGCGATCCACTGGGAGCCGGGCGCCCCCGCCGCACACCCAGGCGCCGCGGACGCCTTGAGCGACGAGCTCACGACGATGGCGACATGGCTGGGTCTCGAGGGGTGGCGCGCCGCATGAACGACGCACGCGCACCAGTGACGGGCGGGGTCCGCCCCACCCGTCACCGGTGCGCGTTTGGCTCATGTCAGACGTGACGCTCCTGATGCGGCTCCGACGATGCCTTCGGCTGCTTCGCCTCCTTCGAGGCCAGCGCGTAGGTGCGGGCGTACGTGGTGCCGGCCGCGAGCAGGACGAGGCCTGCGACGACGCACGTCATGGCCCGCGTCATCGCGCCCAAGTAGGCGAGATCGAACATGAGCAACTTGAGAAGGGCACAGCCGAGCAGCGCGAGACCCCACGCCATCGAGGCCGACAGGTGGCGCGGCCGCGTCAGGCCGGCGACGAGCACGAGAGCGGCGAGCGCCATCGCGCCGACGGTGATGACGAGGTGCACGAGGAAGAAGCCCGACGGCGTGCGACCCAGGCAGGTGATCAGCGACATTGCGAAGCCCAGCAGACCGATGAAGCCGGCACCGACGAGCGTCATCTGGACGTGCGGCGCGGGCATCGCCCGGCCCCGGACCGACCAGGTCGCGACGGCGGCCACCGTGAGCATGAGCAGCCCGCTCACCGCGACGGATGCCGGCAGTTCAGCGGCACGCCCCCGGTAGAACAGGTCGATCGTGGGAGAGGCCACCTGCTGCGCGACGGCGGCGAGACCCAGCGCTCCGAGGGCCAACTGACCGTCGATGCGCTGACGCGTCATGCCCTGCGCGGCGAACAGCACGAGCGCAGCGGCGAGGAACGGCAGGGCGAGCCACGGCCCGGTCGTCATGGCGAAGGCCAACGTCAGCGCGTTGATGACGGTGACGACGAGCGCGCCCAGGCGCAGCTCGCGCCCCGCGTGCCGCAGGGCCCACCACGTCAGTGCCGCGACGAGCGTCGCCCCGAGGGCCAACAGCGTCCACGTCGAACGGTCGGCACGGATCATGAAGACCCACATCGGCAGCCAGGCGCTGACGTAGGCGGCCGCACCCCAGCGCGCGTCGGGACGAACCGTCGCGGTGAGCAGCGTCGTCGTCACCGCGGTGAGGGCGATGAGGCCGATCATGACGGGCACCTGGACGCTGTGGTCGAGGTCGATCCAGAACGTCGCGGCGAGCACGACGGGGACGGTCCGCGCGAGGCCGAGCTCGTCCCAGCGACGCGTCAGCTCGGGTGCGACGCCGACGAGCTGGATGACGAACAGGAACGCGACGAGCGCGAGGCCGGGGCCCTGCGTCAAGAAGGGCGCGAACACGCAGACCGCGACCATGATCGCGATGGCGAGCCATTTCTCGTCCCAGCGCATCGCGAGCAGGAACGCGGCTGCCGCGACGACGAACGCCATCGCGAGGCCGACACTCAACGGCACCCACGCGTAGAGGCGGGTGACGGCGATGACGTCGAAGTAAGCCGCGGACGCTGCCGTCGCGAGCAGCGCGATGGAGCCGATCTGGCCACCCGGTCGACGGCGTACCCACGCGGCGGCCGCGGCGAGAGCCGCCGAACCCGCGGCGCCACCGACGACGCGGACCGGCGGCGTCAGGATGCCTTCACGCGCCGCCATGACGAGCAGGAGCACGACCCCGACGAGCGTGACGACGACGCCCGCGGCCGCCAGCAGCATCGCGACGATCTGCTGGTTGTCGAACCGTCGAGGCTTCAGTTCGGGAGGTGGCGGCGGGATGAACGCGAGCGAACCGGGAAATGCGGGTGCCGGTCCTGCACCAGGGCGCCCGTCATGGGGAGCCTGACCGGGAGCGGCACCGCTGTACTGGCCTTGCCGATGACCACTGTTCGGCGTCGCCCCCATGAACGGTGGCGGCGGCGTCGAGTGGCCGTCAGGAGCGTCGAAGGCAGGGCGTCCGGGGTACGACGGACCGTAGGGCGGCACCGGGCGGGACGGGTCGAAGGAGTTCGAGGGCTGGTTCTCATTCATGCCTTCGAGCCTCGTCGGCCGTCGGCTTCGGCGCCTGAGCAGGACTACTCAGACGACGTGAGTAATGGACGCGAGTGAGTGCTCAGGGCGCCCCTGCCCACGCAGGTGCGGCGAACGTCAGTCGAGGCCGTTCTCGAGAGCGAACCGCGTCAGTTCGACGCGGTTGGCAAGGTGCAGCTTGCGCAGCGTCGCGGCGACGTGGTTGTCGACGGTGCGGCTGCTGAGGCCGAGCCGCGAGGCGATCTGCTTCGACGCGAGCCCCTTCGCAACCATGCGCAGTACCTCGCTCTCGCGGGGCGTCAGGGCGCTCGCCGGGTCGTCCGTGGTGTCGACGCGGCCACGCAGGTGCGCGAGCACCAGCCCGGCGAGTTCGGGGGTGAACACCGCGTCTCCGCGCAGCGTCGCCTCGACCGCGTCGACGAGTTCGGCGGCGCTGGCACTCTTGAGCAGGTAGCCCGACGCGCCAACCTTGACGGCGTCGAGCACGTCGCTGCGCGCCGACGACGCCGACAGCACGAGCACCTTGACCTCGGCGAGCGTCAGCATGATGGCGGACGTCGCGTCGGCACCGTTGCCGTCGGGCAGATTCATGTCCATGAGGACCAGGTCGGGGCGCGTCGCGCGAGCGCGATCGACGGCCTCGCGCACGGACCCGGCGGTGGCGACGACGTCGTAGCCGCGCGCGACGAGGTCGCGTTCGACGGCGTCACGCCACATCGGATGATCGTCGACGATCATGACGCGGGCCTGGGGCTCACGGGACGAGTCATTCATGACGACATTGTCGCGGACGCCAAGATCGCGGGCCACCGTGGCGCTGCGGCGCTCCACTGCTGCGGCGGATGAGAACGCCCGTCGCGCGACACGATCATGATCGAGGCCGCTTGCCGCGCCTCAGCGCGGCACCGTGAACTCCCACTCGACGCCCTCGCCCGGAACGGTGGTGAGATGCGCGCGTCCGCCGATCGCCTCGATGCGTCCGACGATCGATCCGCTGACGCCCAGTCGCCCTTCGGCGCGTGCCTGCGCCGGCCGTTCCGGCGACATGCCCACGCCGTCGTCACGGACGGTGACGACGACCTCATCGCCGAGATCCTCGAGCAGGACGTACGAGGTCGCGGGTGCGCCACCACGCCCGGCGTGCAAATCGGTGTTCGTCAGGGCTTGCCGCACCGCCGCGGTGATCTCGGCGACGACGTCGGGGCGCAGCGTCAACGCCTCGGCTCCGGCGCTGACGTGGCACCGACGGCTCTCGAGGGCGAGCAGCGCCTGGCGCAGATCCGTCGGGTCAGGCGCGTCAGACCGGCGGGCAGCACCCCGCGCCGGCGCGTCCACCGACGACGCCTCTATGCCGGCGTCGAGAGCTCCCCCACCCCGCGCCACCCCGTTCTGACCCGCATCACGCAGGCTGGAGGCGACTCCCCCGGCGAGACCATTAAGACGCACTGCCCCCGCGTTGCCCGCCCACGTGCCGTCGCGGCGCGCGCTGTCGTCGCCGTCCGCGATGAGGTGGCGTAGAGCCTGCTCCTGCTCGGCGGCGAGCTGCCCGACACGCGCGAACTCACCACCCGCGCGCTCCCCTTCGCGCGCGGTCAAGGCGAGCACCTGCAGCACTCCGTCGTGCACCTGCCGGGCGAGCCGTTCGCGCTCCGCGGCCCGGGCGCGCAGCTCGAGCGCCCTCGTCAACTGCTCGTGGGCGCGCTGCACACCGTGGCTCGCCACCCCCGCGGCGATGCCCGCACTGACGAGAATGGGCAGCGTCGGTGAACGTTCGAGCCACGACAGATCTCCGCCGACGTGCAGGCACGCGAGCCCCAGGACGACGGCGCTCGCGAAACCTGCGCCGACACCCCACATCATCCCGGCGGTGAGCACGGCGTTCGTCACCCACATCGTCGTCGGCAGGCTCTGGTTGTGATCCCACCAGCTCTCGGGTGCGACGATCCACGTCGAGTAGACGAGCGCGAGCGTGACGACCTGGTCGAGCCCGACGAGCACAGGTCGCCAGGTGCGGCGCGCGAACATCGCGTACGCCGCGATGCCGGACCAGATGCACTGCACCGCGATGAGGGCGCTTGCCAGGTGGGGGCGCGAGTAGTGCGAGATCGCCATCGAATGGATGAAGAGGCTGTACGCGAGCGTCAGGAAGCGAAACGCGCCCGAGGTTGCCCAGAGCGAACCCATCGCGTCGTCGGGCAGGCCCACGCCCCAGCCCGTCCATCGGGACGCGACGGACGACGCCCCGAACCGCACAGGCGATTCGGGGCGTCGACGCAGGTGGGCTCGGCTCACTTGCGCTGCTCGGGGTACGACACCCCGTAACCCTCCTGGCCGGGCACCTGGTACTCGCCACTCGCGGTGTTCTGCGTCGGGTACGGCATCTGCGACGGCGGCAGCTGCGGCTGCTCGTTGTACGGACGCTGCTGGCTCTGCGGCGCGTCGAACTGCACGTTCGGCGCCTGGTCGTTCGTCATGTTGACGCGCGGGGCACCCTTCGTCGCCTCGTCGGCCTCGTAGTACTCGGCCTTCGTCACGCCCGCGGGGCCGGCCATGAACTTCGTCGGGATCGAGTCGACCTTCGAGTTGAGCGAGCTGACGCACGCGTTGTAGTAGCGGCGCGCGTTGGAGATGCGGTCCTCGGTCGAGCTGAGCTCGCCCATGAGCTGCTGGTAGTTCTGGTTCGACTTGAGGTCGGGGTAGGCCTCGGAGACGGAGATGAGGCGACCCAGCGCCTGGCTCAGCTCACCCTCGGCCTCGGCGACCTGCGCCGGCGAACCGTTCGTGTTGACGGCCGCACCACGCGCGCGGATGACGGCGTCGAGCGTGCCCGCCTCGTGCTTCGCGTACGCCTTGACCGTCTCGACGAGGTTCGGGATGAGGTCGTGACGACGCGTCAGCTCGACGTCGATCTGGTGCCAGGCCTCTTGCACCGTGTTGCGCTGCTTGACGAGGCCGTTGTACATCATGACGGCTGCGACGACGAGCGCGACGATGATGACGAGAAGGATGATGACGAACGTCATGAGTGGCTCCTACTTCGAGGGGTCATGTCTGCTTCGACCCTAGCCGACGGCAGCGACCACCGTCAGCGCTCGATGCGTGTCACGGCACGATTCGCCCCCCGCAGGGCCGGCTGCGCCTGGGGACTGGAGGTCACTCCTCGTCGAAGCGGGTGAGGATCTGCGCGACGATCTGGGGGCATGCGCCCAGCGGCGCGGTGACGATGTCGGCGCCCGACCGCGTCAGCTGGTCATGGAAGTGCCCCTCGCCGAGCAACAGCGCGGCGACGGCCACTCGGGCTCGAGGATGGTCGCGGTTGGCGCTCACGGCGTCGGGCACGGACGGGGTGGCCGCCGAGCCGAAGGCCACGTCCACCGAGGTGCCCCAGACGTCGGCGAGCAGACGCGCCTGGGCGCGTGCGTCGGCGGTGGCCTCGACACGGCTGGACCCGGCGGCGGACATGACGATCGCGTCACCGGGGCTCGCGCCCGCCTCGCGCAGGCGCTGCGCGAGCAGGTCGGCGATGAGCCGCGACGGGCCCAGCGCTCCGGTGGAGCGCGCATTGTCGTGTGGAGCAACGGCTTTCGCGACGTCGACACGCACGTGGTAGCCGCCGCAGAACAGCAACGGCACCGCGACGACCTCGTCGTACTCGGGCGCAAGGCGCGCGACGACGTCGGCGACCTTCGGCTCCTGGACGTCGACGTAGGCGTCCGCCACAGCGAGCTCCGGGCGGGCGGCGCGGACGGCGTCGACGAGGTCGTGGACGACCTGCCGCCCCTGCGGGCTCGCCGTTCCGTGGGCGACGAGGACGAGAGCGGTGCCGGCAGGTTCGCCCGTCATCGCACAATCTCAAGGCGATAACCGCGTTTGATGACGGTGGCGACGGCATCACGACTACCGAGCGCGTCGCGCAGACGCCCGACAGCGACCTCGACCGAGTGCTCGCCCGCAGCACCCGGTAGCACGGCGAGCAGCTCGTCGCGGGCCACGACGGCTCCGTCCGCGTCCGCGAGGCGTCGCAAGACAGCGAGTGCTGCAGGAGTCAGGGCCAACGGTTCGTCATCGACGAGCGCGCCGTCCCGCGTAAGGATGATGCGGCCCGCCGGCGTCGCGATGGGCGGCTCGCGCCGTTCCTCGAGGGCCGTCGCGATGACACGCACGAGTGCGCCCATCCGGAACCGCTCCGGAACGAGCGGTTCGACGCCGTGGGCGCGTAGGGGGGCCGCCGTCGTGTCGCCGACGCACGCGGCGAGAACGCAGCGCTCGCGCAGCGAGCCGAGCACCGCATCGAGTACGCCGACGCGGGCGGCGGCATCGAGGAAGGCCTGGGTGCCCGGTGCTGCGGTGAAGGCGACGCAGTCGACCTCGCCCAGGGCGACCAGGTCGACGGCGGCTTCTACCGCAACCGGATCGGGGGCCGGCCCCCAGCGGTAGACGATGAGCGAGACGACCTGCGCACCGCCCGCACGCAGGGCGTCGTCGATGCCATCGGAGCCTGCCCCGTGGTGCTGCACTGCGACGCGCAGCCCCGCGACCCCCTCCTCGGCGAGAAGGTCCTTTATCTCTCGCGCAGTCTCCGAAGTGGCCGTCCACGCGACGTCGAGCCCCTCACGCTGGACAGCCCCCTGCGCCTTCGGGCCGCGCGCGATGATGCGTGCACCGGTCAGCGCCTCGAGTAGGCGCGCGTGCAACCCGGCGGCGTCGGCCGCTTCCAACCAACCGCGGAAGCCCACGCCCGTCGTCACGATGACAACGTCCGGCGGCCCGTCGAGGAGTTCCCTGGTGCGTGACAGCAGTTCGAGGTCGTCGACGTGAGGGATGTGCGACAGGGTCGGCGCGTGCACGACCTCGACGCCCCGACGTTCAAGGGCCGCAGCGAACTCCTCACCACGCCGCTGCGCCGTGAGGACGACGCGGCACCCAGTGAGGTCTGTGCTTCGCGACACGCTCATGCGGGCACGTCCAGGTCTCTTTGCCCTGAGGCATTCCCCTGCGCGGAGTCAGCATCGCGCGCTACCTGCACGATCTCGGCGTCGTGCAGCACGTCGACGACATCGCCGATGATGATGACGCTCGGGTTGCCCACCTCCTCGACCGCGCACTGGGCGGCGATCGTCGCGAGGGTGCCCTTGATGACCCGCTGCTGCGGTGTCCACGCACGATAGACGACGCCAGCGGGCGTCGCCGCGTCCTTGCCGTGGCCGACGAGGCCGGCGGCGAGGGTGGGCAGGCGGCTCATGCCCATGAGCACGACGATCGTGTGGGGCCAGACGGCGAGCGAGTCGAGCGCCAGGTCGTCATGCCCGGACAGCACGAGCATGCCTGCGGAGACGCCGCGGTGCGTCACCGGAATGCCACCGGCGAGCGGAGCCGACAACGCGCTCGTCACGCCGGGGACGACGTCGACCTCCACGCCGTGCGCGCGACAGTGCAGCAGCTCCTCGCCGCCACGACCGAGCAGATACGGGTCGCCGCCCTTGAGGCGCACCACGCGGCGCCCGGCGCGCGCCTCACGTACGAGGATCTTGTTGATCTCGACCTGCGGCACCGGATGGTGATGCGGAGTCTTGCCCACGTCGATGATCTCCGCGTCGAGGCCGAGCTGATCGAGCTCGTCACGAGGGCCGAGACGATCAGCAACGATGACATCGGCGGCCCTCAGCTCTCGCAGGGCCCGGATCGTCAGGAGGTCGAGGGCACCCGGGCCCCCACCGACGAGGACAACGCGGCCGCAGGCGTCATCGCTGCTCGTCATCGTAGCCATCTCCTTCGTCCCCTCCGGTCGTCGAGCGACGCTCAGGTGTCTCAGGTCTCGCACTCTAGGCCGACGCACGGGCGGGAATCCTGTTGTTCCGCAGAACGATCATCCCGTCAGCCTCGACGACGTCCCACACCCCTAGGTTGGCCCCGTCGCCCACCGTGCTCGCACCCGTGGCGAGATCGAACGCCTGCTTGTACATGGGCGATTGGATGACGTCGTGCACCTGCCCCTCGACCGTCACGGTACCGATAAGGCCGCGCGCCATGACGTTGGCGCCCGAGTACGGGTCGTGGTGGCCCACGGCGTGCAGTTCTCCCGTCGCAGTCCGGACCAGGGCGATCTGCACACCGTCGGGGGCACGCACGGCCACCGCACGCTCGACCGGCACCTGATCGCTGCGACACACCGTCGCGGCGTCGTCGCCGATGCTGAGGTCTGTAGTCATGTCGGTCTGCGTGAGCGTCATGCGCGCACCTCCAGGGTGGTGCCGGCGATCATCACCGGGCGGCGGTTGGAGTCGACGAGCTCAAGTTCGCCTGCCTCACCGAGGCGGCGTTCCTGCGTCGTCGCGGGGCGGATCTGTTCACGTTCGACGACGTAGAGCAGGTCGGGGTCGACGTCGGTCGCATCGTTCACGAAACCCGTGAACTGGGCCAGCTTCGCCGGGTCTTCGAGCACGTCGCGCCACTCGTCGCTGTAGGTCGCGACATGGTTCGACATCATCGCGTCGAGGTCGTCGCAGATGCCGAGTTCGTCATCGAACACGACAGCGCGCAGGTGATCGATGCCTCCGTCGAGCTCTTCCAGCCACGGCGCCGTGCGCTGCAGCCGTTCGGCGGTCGAGATGTAGAACATGAAGAACCGGTCAATCGCCCGAACGAGTTCGTCGTCGCTGAGATCCTGCCCCAGCAGTTGGGCGTGACGCGGCGTCGCGCCACCGTTGCCGCCGACGTACAGGTTCCAACCGTTCTCGGTCGCGATGACGCCGGCGTCCTTGCCCCGCGCCTCGGCGCACTCCCGTGCGCAGCCGCTGACGCCGAGCTTGAGCTTGTGCGGGCTGCGTAGCCCGCGGTAGCGCAGTTCGAGGTCGATCGCCATGCGCACGCTGTCCTGCACGCCGTAGCGGCACCAGCTCTGGCCGACGCACGACTTCACCGTGCGCAGGCTCTTGCCATACGCATGACCGGATTCGAACCCGGCGTCTACGAGGCGCTTCCAGATCGCCGGCAGTTGATCGATGCGCGCGCCAAACATGTCGATGCGCTGACCGCCGGTGATCTTGGTGTACATCCCGAAATCCTTCGCGACCTGCCCGATGACGAGGAGGCCGTCTGGCGAGATCTCGCCCCCGGGGATACGCGGCACCACCGAGTATGTGCCGTCCTTCTGAAGGTTCGCGAGCAGGTGGTCGTTGCTGTCCTGCAGTGTGCCCTGTTCACCGTCGAGGATGTGGCCGCCGCCGAGACTCGCGAGGATGTTCGCGATGGTCGGCTTGCAGATGTCGCAGCCGCGCCCCGTGCCGAAGCGTTCGATGACGGCGCTGAACGTCGTCAAACCACTCACCTTCACCGCGTTGAACAGCTGGCTGCGGGACATCGGCATGTGTTCGCACAAAGCCGTGTCAATCGTGATGCCGGCGCGTTCCTGCTGTGTCTCGAATATCTTCTTGACCGTGGGTAGGCATGAGCCGCAGGACGTTCCGGCCTTCGTGCACGCTTTGACATCGGCGAGCGTCGCCTTCGGGTCGTCGTCGAGCACGCTGCGGATCGTGCCGGCGCAGACGTTGTTGCACGAACACACCGGGGCGTCGTCAGGCAGTTCGAGGGTCGCCAGCGGGCTGCTTGCACCGTCGATGGTCGGCACGATGTACGCGCTCGGGTCGCCGCCCAGATCCCGTCCCAGCATCGGGCGCAGGCTCGCGTAGCTACTCGCGTCACCGACGAGGATGCCGCCGAGCAGCGTCTTCGCGTCGTCGCTGACGACGAGCTTCTTGTACGTGCCCGTCACGGGATCGGAGTAGACGACCTCCAGCGCACCGGGCGTCGTCGCGAACGCGTCACCGAAGCTCGCGACGTCGACGCCGAGCAGCTTTAGCTTCGTCGACGTGTCGGCGCCGGGGAAGCTCGACAACCCGCCCAGCAGCCGATCGGCAGCGATCTCCGCCATCGTGTAACCGGGCGCAACGAGCCCCCACACGCGCCCCTCGATGCACGCGACCTCACCGATGGCACTGATCGCCGAATCACTTGTCGTACAGGCGGAATCGACGACCACACCCCCGCGCTCGCCGACCACGAGGCCGGCTGCGCGGGCCAGTTCGTCACGGGGGCGGACACCCGTCGCGAAGACGACGACATCGACGTCGACGTTTTCACCGTCGGCGAACTCCATGCCGGTGACCTGCTTCGTGCAGCCGCTCCCCAGGACGCGCTGGGTCGCCGTACCGGTTCGTACGCTCACCCCGAGGCTCTCGATGAGGCGTCGCAGCTCCTGCCCGCCACCTTCGTCGACCTGCAACGGCATGAGCCGCGGAGCAAACTCGACAACCGTCGGCTCGGCGCCGAGCGCCTGCAGCGCGCCCGCGGCCTCCAGACCGAGCAGACCACCGCCGATGACGGCGCCCCGCACTGTGCGTCCAGGCCGGTCACGACGCAGCTGCTCTACGTAGCCGCGCAGGTCGGCGACGTCGTCGAGCGTGCGATAGACGAAGCAACCGCGAAGGTCGCTTCCCTCGACCGGCGGCACGGCCGCGTAGCTGCCTGTTGCGAGGACGAGATGGTCGTAGCCGTAAGTCGCGCCGCACCTCGTCGTCACAGTCATTGCCGTGCGATCGATGCTCGCAACCGCTGTGTTCTTCTTGAGCGTGACGAGCGGATCAGCCCACAGCTCGTCGGCGCCTAGGTTGAGTTCCTGCGGGTCGCGGCCAGTGAAGTAGCTCGTCAACGCCACACGGTCATATGGAGGACGGGGCTCCTCAGCGAGCACGGTGATCTCGTGACGGCCGTCCGAGTCGCGGTCACGCATAGCCTCGACGAACCGGTGCGCCACCATGCCACCACCGACGACGACGATCTGTTGCGGGTACCTGGCCATCTGATCCTCCTAGCGTCCCGGCAGTGCGCCGGGGCGGTTGTGAGCTTCGATGACCCGACGGTAGGGGTCCCGTGTTTCGCGTGCGCCTGGGAAATGTTTCGGAAGTGAAACAAAACCCTCACCACAGCGGGGTGAGCGACGGGAGGTTCGGCCCGGGTGTTTGCGACCCGCTCAGCGACGGTCGACGGCGCGCACACGTAGCCCGCTGGCGATGAGACGGCGGATGAGTTCGGTCTCGCGCACGGGTTCCGCGCCGGCGGCGACGAGCGCGTCGTAGAGGCGCTCGGGCACGTCGTAGTGGTCGAGGTCGAAGGCGGCTCGCGGGACGCCGTTCGCGGACGCGAACGCGTGCAGCTCGTCGAGCGAGACGTCAGAGACGAGATGCGCAAACACGGTGCCCCACGCGGGCCAGCGCGGCGGATCGATGAGAACGGCCATCCCACCATCCTGTGCCCACCGCGTGTTGCGGACCAATCCGCAGGCGGGCCGCGAGGCGCGCGCCATCGCATTAGGGTCGAGCACCTTGCGGCCGATCTCAGACAGCGACTTTTTCGTCCACCGGATCCACCTCGTCCATCCATTTGAGGATTCCGCAGACGGTGCTCGTGCAACCGCCGCACCCGGTCGTCGCGCGGGTCTCGCTCGCGACCGCCTCGACGCTGCGGGCCCCCTGCACGTGCGCATCGACGACGTCGCCTTTCGTCACGCCGTTGCAGCGACACACGGTCGCGCCACTCGGCAGGGCAGTCGGGCTCGCGGTCTCGGGCACGAGCCCCGACGTCGAGGCCCCCTTGACGAGCAGGTGGGCGGGGTCAAGTGGCAACGGCGTTCGACGCTCGTAGGTTGCCGTGAGATCGGCGGCCATACGCGCCGATCCGATGATGACCGCGGCGACGATGCGGTCGCCATCCACGGCGACGGTGGCGCTGCGCCGCGCCCCGACATCGCTGAGCGTGACGACACGTAGGCCGCGCTCGTGTGCAACGAACGGATCGGGAATTCTGTCACCGAGAACGACCGTCTCCAACCCGACCGCCTTGAGCTTGACGATGCTGAGCTCATCTGCAACGTGCTCGCCCGGCTCGGCGGAACCGACCGGCGTGACATGACACAGGTCGTGCGCTAACCGCGCCGCCTGATCCCACCCGGGTGCGATGAGTCCGGGGCAACCGACGTCAGTCTGCGCGCAGTCTCCGATCGCCGCGACCGACTCGTCGTCGAGCACCCGCAGTCGCGTATCGACGAGCACCCCGACGTCGACGGGCACGCCAGCCGCGCGAGCCAGGTCGACACGTGGGCGCACGCCCGTGTTGACGACGAGGTCGTCAACGTCGAGGCATGTGCCGTCGATCAGTTCGACGCCGGTGACACGACCCTTGCTGCGCAGTACCCGTGTTATGCCGCTGCCCGTGCGCACGTCGATGCCGAGATCGGCCAGGGTGGCGCCCGCCATCACTCCGCTCGGAGCGTCGATCTGGCGATCCATGACGTGCGTGCCGCGGTGCACCAGGCTGACGTCGACCCCGCGTGCACGCAACCCGCACGCGATCTCGACGCCGAGCAGACCACCGCCGAGGACGGCCATGCGACGCGGCGCCTCCGGCGTCGACATCGAGGCGGCCGCGAGCAGCTCACGGCAGTCGTCGATGGTTCGGACGGTATGGACATCCCGCCCGCGCGCTGCTCGCAGCCCTGGGATCGCCGGCAGCGCCGCGTCCGCTCCGGTGGCGAGCACGAGCACGTCGTAAGGATGCGCCCTGCCCTCTGCGTCGATGACGATGCGGCGTGAACGCTCGATCGATTGCGCAGCGACACCGCTGTGCACCACGATGCCCTCGGGTGGCGCGGGTAGCGTCAGCGCGCCGATCTCGGCGCGGCCCGCGATGACCTCCGACAACATGAGCCGGTTGTACGCCTCGTACGGTTCGTCACCAAGGATGGTGACGTCAAACTTTGCATCGCACCGACTCGCTTCTCGCATCAGCTCGTCGACGAAGCGCGAACCGACCATGCCATTGCCGATGACGACGACCCGTTTCACGATGCCACCCCCGCGACTCGCCAGGCTCCGTGCGACGCGGTGCCTGGAGTGTGCGACCCCTCGGACGGAAGCGGCGAAGCGGAGCCGGCGCGTTCCGCCTTCGCGCCCTCATCGGCGTCGCTCCGTCCGATCCGCACGGCTCTGATGCTCGCGGCGCAGACCTTGAACTCGGGCATTGAGCTGATGGGGTCGAGCGCAGGGTTGGTCGCTCGGTTCGCCGTCGCGGAGCCTGCGAAGTGAAACGGGACGAACACACAGTCGCGACGGATGTCGTTGCTCAGGCGGGCCGCCGCGACCACACGCCCGAAGCGTGTGGTGACGGCGACGTCGTCGCCTTCCTCGATGCTGAACCTGTCGGCCGTCAACGGATGGAGCTGGGCGAACGCGCGCGGCTCGCCGGCCACGAGCTCAGGCACGCGACGGGTCTGAGCCCCCGATTGGTAGTGCTGCAGCACGCGCCCGGTGATGAGGTACAGCGGAGCGTCGGGGCGTACGTCGTCCTCGACATCGCTCGCCCGGACGTCGATCATCGTCGCCCGGCCGTTCGGCGTGGCGAATCGATCGAGAAACAGCCGCGGGGTGCCGACGCTCCCCGTCGCTCGCCGCGTCGGGGAGTCGGGGTGGTTTGCGGGCGTTTCGGCGTCTGCGGACCCATCGAGCAGCGCAGGCATCCGCTCGACCGTCTGGGCATCACTGTCATCGCTGCCACGAGCCGGCGCCGGCCAGTACGCCGCGCGCTCGTCCTCGCCAGCGGGTGTGGAGCCGCTGCCCAGTTCGAGGCGGTCGAGCAGCGCGTGGGAGAGGCCCGAGTAGTCGGCGAGACCACCCGCGGAGGCACGGGCCAGTTCGTCGAACACCTCGGCCGGTTCGGTGACGAACCGTGCCGGGGCCACGAGCAGTCGAGCGAGATCACTCCAGATGCGCAGCTCGTCACGCGGCCCGTTCGGATCATCCATGACGACCGAACGGCGACGCCGCAACACGCGGCCCTCCAAGTTCGTCATCGTGCCCTCTTCCTCGGCCCACTGCAGGGACGGGAGCACGACGTCGGCCATCGCAGCCGTCTCGGACAGGACGAAGTCGGTGACCACGAGCGTGTCCAACGCTTCGAATCGCTTGGCGATGGTTGTCGAGTTCGGTCCGCTCACCACGGGATTCGCCCCGTGGACGAAGAGCATCGTCGGCCCGCTAGCCTGACCCGCGGAGTCCACCTGCCCAAGCGAGTCCAGCAGCTGCACGGCGGGTATGCCGGGGCCAGGAATGTCAGACGGCTCGACACCCCAGACCGCGGCCACGTGGGCGCGCGCCGCCGGGTCGGTGATCTTGCGGTAGCCGGGCAGCTGATCGCACTTCTGACCGTGCTCACGCCCGCCCTGGCCGTTACCCTGGCCAGTGAGGCACCCATAGCCCGAGCCGACGCGCCCCGGTAGCCCCAGGGCGAGCGCCAGGTTGATCGCCGCGTTGACGGTGTCGGTGCCGTGAGCGTGCTGCTCGGCACCGCGGCCGGTCAGCACGTACGCGCCGTGGCCACCGGACGCCGGTGAGGCCGCCGTCAGAATCGCTGCCGCAGAGCGCAGTTCGCTCACCGGCACGCCCGTCGCCCGTTCGACCGCCTCAGGCCACCACATCATGGCTGCGCGACGAACCGTGTCCCATCCGTCGACGCGTTCGGCGAGGTAGGTCTCGTCCGTTTCACCGCGCACGACGACGAGGTGGAGCAGCCCGAGCAGCACCGTCACGTCGGTTCCGGGCAGCGGTTGCAGATGCATGCCGGCCGCATCGGCCGTCAGCGCAGCCGTCGGCGTGCGGCGCGGGTCGATGACGACGAGCCCACCCCGTTCCCGACACGAGCGCAGGTGCTGGACGAACGGTGGCATCGTCTCGGCGGGGTTGCTGCCCACGAGTAGCACCGCGCCAGCACTGTCGAGATCGGCGACGGGAAAGGGCAGACCTCGATCCATCCCGATCGAGCGCGCCGCCCCGGCCGCGGCGGAACTCATGCAGAATCGCCCGTTGTAGTCGATCATTGCCGTCCCCAAACCCACGCGCGCGAACTTGCCGAGCGTGTACGCCTTCTCGTTCGTCAGGCCGCCGCCGCCGAACACAGCGACTCCGTCCGGGCCTCCCCGCACACGTGCCCGATGCACGCCCGCGACGATGCGGGCATACGCCTCGTCCCAGGAACTCGGGACAAGTTCGCCGGCCGCATCACGCACAAGCGGCACGCGTAGCCGGTCAGGGTGATCAAGCAGCGACGCCGACGTCCACCCCTTGTGGCACAGGCCGCCACGGTTCGTCGGAAAGTCGCGCGGCTGCACGTCGACCGCCATCTCGGCGGTCGCCGGCGTCACCGTCATCGCACACTGCAGTGCGCAGTATGGGCAGTGGGTCGCCGCACCGGTACGGCTCGCCGCATCCTCCTCGACCATGGGCGCCGTCATCAGATGCCCGCCTTCGCCAGAGCCGCACCGCGGCGGGCGTAGACCGCCCAGGTCAGCGCACCGAGCAGAACGTACACACCAATGATGACGACGAGTGCCGGAACGATGGTGCCGGTGGGGTGGGCGCTTCCGACGGTGGATGCTTTGCTCAGCGCGAATCCCTGCGGGATGAGGAATCCCCCGAAGGCGCCAACGGCTCCAACGATGCCGATCGACCCTGCGGCGATGCGTCGGGTGCGCTGACGGGCCGCATCGTCGCAAGTGTTACCGGTCGCCTCGAACACGGCCGGGATCATCCGGTAGATCGAGCCATTGCCGATGCCGGTGAAGACGAACAGGAGCAGGAACGTCGCCATGAACAGCCCGAAGTTCTTGCCCTGCAACGCGATCACCGCACCGCCGGCACCGAGCGCCATCGCCACGAAGCTGATGACGGTGATCCTTGCGCCCCCGACGCGGTCGGCGATGACGCCACCGAGCGGACGCGTGAGCGAGCCGACGAGGGCACCGAGGAAAGCGAGCTTGAGACCGTGCTGGGGGAACGCGTCGGACATAATCTTGGGGAATGCCCCGGCGAAGCCGATGAACGAGCCGAACGTGCCAATGTAGAGCACCGCGAGCACCCAGGTGTGGCGGGCGCGCGACGCCATCTCGAACCCGCCGCGATCGCCCGTGCCGGAGATGACGGACAGGTTGTCCATGAACCTCCACGCGAGCCCCGCCGACACCAGAACGAGCGGCACGAAGATCCAGCCTGCGAGCGGGAGGTTGGGGATACTACCCGCGGTTCCTGCGGTTGCACCGAAAGTCACGAGGAGGGGGATGGTGAACTGCACTGCGGCGGTGCCGAGGTTTCCGCCGGCCGCGTTGAGCCCGAGCGCCTTGCCCTTCTGGCTGCTGCGGTAAAAGAACGAGATGTTCGTCATCGAGCTGGCGAAGTTGCCACCGCCGAAACCCGCGAGCGCCGCAACAGTGAGCAACACCGGGAAGCTCGCGTGCTGGCCGACCGCGAGCGCCAACCCGATCGTCGGCAACAGAAGCAGCAAAGACGAAATGATCGTCCAGTTACGGCCGCCGAAGCGCGGCACGGCGAAGGTGTACGGGACACGCAGCGACGCGCCGACGAGCGTCGGCACCGACAGGAGCCAGAACTGTTGAGATTCACTCAGCGCCGCGCTTCCTGTGTAGCCGTACTTCTTCAGTTGCGGCACGACGATCGCCCACAGCGCGAAGACACCGAAGCCGAGAAACTCAGCGTAGACGGAGCACGCGAGGTTAGTGCGCGCGGTCTGTGCTCCCCCGGCGTGATGCCATTGGGCGGCGTCCTCCGGATCCCACCCGTCGACCCAACGCCCCGGCCGACGTGTGAAGCTCGACGCTGTAGTTGCGCTTCGTGCCGGGCGAGGCGCGCTCGCAGGGGTGGGGGCGTGCTTCTGGGCGTGGGTGAGAGCCATGGTGCGTCTCCAGACACATCGACGACGAAGTGCCCCTGACGTTAGGAGCACCTTGTTTCTCCCACCAGCCGACGATGTTTCACGCGTGAAACATCCACCTCACCGCCGCGACTCATCGCTGGAGAGATGCGCCGCTGAAGCCAGCACCACTCCCTATGGGGCCGCACCAACGACGCGGGCCGAGGAGCGACGAGCGGCCGGCCACCCCGAGGTGATCGGCCTTCTGTCGTTTCATCAACGCTCAGGCCAGGCCCAGATCCTCCATCGAGAACGCGCTGACGTAGGTGAGGCCCTCGGCCTCGATCTTCTCCTGCGCACCGGTGGCACGGTCGGCGATGGTCGCGACGCCGACGACCTCGGCGCCCTCCTCACGGCACGCGGCGACGGCTTCCAGCGGCGAGGCACCCGTCGTCGTCGTGTCCTCGACGACGAGCACGCGGCGACCCTTGATCGAGGGGCCCTCGATGCGCTGCTGCAGGCCGTGCGCCTTGCCGGCCTTGCGGACGACGAACGCGTCGACCTGCTCCCCCGCAGCAGCCGCAGCGTGCAGCATCGACGTCGCGACGGGGTCGGCACCGAGCGTCAGACCGCCGACGGCGACGTAGTCGAAGTCCTTCGTCAGATCGCGCATGACGCGTCCGACGAGCGGCGCAGCCTCGCCGGAGAGAGAGATGCGACGCAGATCGACGTAGTAGTCGGCCTCCTTGCCGCTGCTCAACGTCACCTTGCCGTGCACGATGGCGTTGTCCTTGATGAGTTGCAGCAGGCGGGCGCGGTCTTCGGCGATGTTCGTCATGCCGTCCATTCTATTGGCGGGGGCTCCTCAGTCGCGTGGCCGATGACGGTTGCTCAAAGCGCCCGCGCGCACGATGGAGCGCGGCACGTGGCGCAGCAACTGCGTCGCGACCTTGTACTGCTTCCCAGGCACCGAGATGACGCGTCCGGCGTCGACGTCGGCGAGGCAGTCGCGCACGAGGCGGTCGGCGTCGAGCCAGAGTCGCTTGCCGATGGCCGAGGTCTTGTCGACGTCGATGTCGGCGCTCGCGTGGAAGTCGGTGTGGGTGAAACCCGGGCACAGCGCGGTCACCGTGACGCCGGTGCGCGCGAGCTGGCCGGCGAGCGACTCGCTGAACACGGTGACGTACGACTTCGCCGCCGAGTAGGTGCCGCTCGCCATGAACCCCGCGACCGACGAGACGTTGATGATCGCGCCCCGCCCCCGCTCACGCATCGCGCGGCCTGCGGCGTGGCTGAGCACGACGACGGCCTTGACCATGACGTCAACGGAGGCGATTTCCTTTTCGACGTCGGTGTCGAGGAACGCCGTCTTGAGCCCGAAGCCGGCGTTGTTGACGAGCACCTCGATGGGGTCGCTCGCCTGCGCGACACGCTCGGCGACGCGCTTGAGATCGTCAGCGTTGGCGAGGTCGGCCGCGAGGACCTCGGCGTGCACGCGGTAGCGCTTCTCGAGGTGCGCCTTGAGCTCCTCGAGCCGGTCGGCGCGCCGCGCGACGAGGACGACGTTGTCGCCGCGCGCCGCGAGCTGCTCGCAGAACTCCTTGCCGATGCCGGCGCTCGCGCCGGTGACCAGTGCCCATTTCGTCATGCTCACCACTGTGCCACTCGTGGCCGACAACCGCAGGATCCCGCTGGTTTCGAGGGTTGTCGCAGGGCCCGTCTAGGGTTGAGGCATGCGAATCGCCACGTGGAACGTCAACTCCATCCGCACCCGCGTCGACCGCGTCATCGCCTTCCTCGAACGTGGTGACGTCGACGTGCTCGCCATGCAGGAGACTAAGTGCAAGGACGAGCAGTTCCCCATGGCCCGCTTCGAGGAGGCCGGGTACGAGGTCGCCCATCACGGGCTGAACCAGTGGAACGGTGTCGCGATCGCCTCGCGCGTCGGCCTCGAGGACGTGCAGATCGGCTTCGAGGACATGCCCGGCTTCGGCGACCCCATCGCCGCGGAGGCCCGCGCCATCGCCGCCACGTGCGACGGGGTGCGCATGTGGTCGCTGTACGTGCCGAACGGTCGCGAGATCGGCCACCCGCACTACGAGTACAAGCTCGATTGGCTTGCCGCGCTGCGCGCCGACGGCGAGAAGTGGCTCACCGAGAACCCCGAGGCGCAGATCGCGCTGACGGGTGACTGGAACATCGCGCCGAGAGACGAAGACGTCTGGGATCCGGCGTTCTTCGAGGGCAAGACGCACGTGACGCAACCCGAGCGTGACGCGTTCCAGGCGATGATCGACACAGGCTACGCCGACGTGGTGCGCCCGCACACGAACGAGCCGCGCACCTACACGTACTGGGATTACACGCAGCTGCGTTTCCCCAAGAAGCAGGGCATGCGCATCGACTTCGCCCTGTGCTCCCCCGCCCTCGCCGGGCGCGTCCAGGGCGCCGTCATCGACCGCGATGAGCGCAAGGGCAAGGGCGCGAGCGACCACGCGCCCGTCATCGTGCAGCTTGACTGACAGCGTCCTGACTGACGAGTCGGCTGGCAGCGTGACGGCGCACGGTGCGATCAGCCGAGCCCAGCTGCGTCAGTCCGTGTCGTTCGAGTCAGTCCTGCGTGACGCAACCGGCACTGACTGACGCAGTGGCGGCGCGAGCAGCGCCATCACGCCCCGTCGGCTGTGTCGGTGCGCGATGGCGGCGGTCGGCCCCGTTAGGTTGGTGCGGTGAGCACTGTGGCAGAGGTGGACGTCGTCGTCGTCGGCACCGGTTTCTCCGGGATCGGCATGGCCGTGGCGCTGCAGGACGCCGGCCGCAGCTTCGTCATCCTCGAGAAGGCCGACGAGATCGGTGGCACGTGGCGCGACAACCGTTATCCCGGTGTTGCCTGCGATGTGCCGAGCCACCTGTACTCGTTCAGCTTCGAGCTCAACCCGTACTGGTCGCACACCTATTCGCGCGGTGACGTCATCCAGGACTATCTGCTCGCCGTCGTCGAGAAGTACGGGCTGCGCGAGCACATCCGCTTCGACACGGCGCTGCACGCCGCCGACTACGACGAGTCGAGCGGCGTGTGGACGATCGCGACGCACTCCTCGGACGGTTCGACGCACACCGTCACCGCCCGCGCACTCGTGCTCGGCGTCGGTGCGCTGCACCTGCCGCACATCCCCCTCATCGACGGGCTGCACACGTTCGCCGGCGAACTCATCCACACCGCAGCCTGGCCTCGCGACAGTTCGATGTTCGGCCGCCGCGTCGGCATCATCGGCACGGGCGCCTCGGCTGTGCAGTGCATCCCGGCGCTCGCCGAGGACGCCGAGCACCTCACCGTCTTCCAGCGCAGCGCACCGTGGATCATGCCGCAGCGCAACAGCGAGTACTCCGACGCGACGATCGACCGCTTCCGGCGTCACCCCGCGCTCATGCGGGCCCATCGGGCTGCACTGCGCCGACGCAACGACCTGCGTGCCGTCGCGTTCGACAGCCAGCCGCGGCTGCTCGAACTCGCCTCCCGCGAGGCCCGACGGCACCTGGCCAACCAGATCACGGATCCGCAGCTGCGCGAGAAGCTGACCCCCACCTACACGATGGGGTGCAAGCGCGTCCTGCTGTCCGACACGTACTACCCTGCCCTCGCGCGCGCCGACGTCGACGTCGTGACCGACGACGTCGTGGGCGTGACGCCCGACGGCGTCGTCACCGCCGACGGAACCCTGCACGAGATTGACGCCCTCGTGCTGGCCACCGGCTTCGACCCCCGCGGCTCGTACGCCCACCTCGACATCACCGGGCGTGACGGCCGCTCGTTCGCCGAGGAATGGCAGAACGGTGTCGAGTCCTATCTCGGCGTGACGATGGCCGACTTCCCCAACCTCTTCATGCTGCTGGGGCCCAACACGGGCCTGGGGCACACGAGCGTCGTGCTCATGATCGAAGCGCAGATCGCCCACGTCATGACGCTGCTCGACGAACGCGATCGCCGCGGCGCCCACGCCGTCGAGGTGCGCCCCGAACTCGTGCCCGCCTTCACGCGTGAGATGCGCGAACGCAGCGGTCGCTCGGTGTGGACGCAGGGCGGCTGCACCTCCTGGTACCTCGATGACGACGGCGAGAACCGCACGCTGTGGCCCGGCGGGGTCGGCGAATACGAACTGCGCCTCACCGAGCCGTCGGCCGTCGACTTCCTCTTCACCTGAGCACGCCGGCGAGCCGGCTGGAGTCGTTCGCCTTACCTGCGCTCCCGCGCCTTGTCATGCGCGAACGAGAGCCCGGCTACCGTCGCCCGATGCCTGCGAGTTGCGCCTGACGATGGCGCTCCCGATGTGTCATCCGTGCGAGGACGAGTTGCTCAGGCGTCCGACGGTTCTTGGCCTGCTGGAACGAGACGGCGTAGATGAGCGGGCCCACGACAGGCAGGACGCCGACGAGCAGGGCCCAGCGGTACATGGCGTCCTCGGTGTCGGCGACGAGGCTCGGCCACTTCTTGAGGCTGCGGGTCGCCACGATGGCACCGGTGAGCCACAGCGCCGGGGCGACGACGAAGAGCAGGACGGCGACGACGACGAACCAGTGGATGAACGTCGCGAGCGCTTCCGCGTTGGGATCGTCCGCGACCGCCAGCACGCCGTGAGTTGCGAAGATAGTCATGCGTCGACGGTAGGCATGTCACGGGGTATACCGTCGGCGCCGGCCGCGAACCCTGTGGACGAGGGTGAAGGATGGCCGCGGAAGGCCGCGCAGCCGTCATCATCCACAGCCGTCGGCGCCCCTGCGTCACCCCAGGGGTTGCCGGGGCGCCCCCGGCGCGGCTCAGCCGACGACGTCGCCGGGGTCGATCTGCTCCCCCGGCTTCACGACACCGCGCACGGTGGCACCCGCGCCGATGACGGCGATGTCGGCGTCCCGCACCTTGGTGGCCGCGGGGGCTGCCCCCACGCGCGCATCCCGGCGCACCGCGACGTCGACGTCGACGATCGCGGTGCGCACCTCGGCACCCTTCTCGATGACCGCGCCGTCGAGCACCACGGCATCCTCGACGACGGCCCCCGCGCGCACGATCACGCCGGGCCCGAGCACCGAGCGGCGCACGGTGCCTGAGATGTCGCACCCTGGCGACACGTAGGACGCTTCGACGAGCGCGTCCTCCCGCACGCGGGCGGCGCACTTGTTCGTCGCGAGGGTGCGCATCGGCCACGCCTCGTCGTCGAAGATCGGCACGTCACCACGCACGAGGTCGCGGTGGGCCCGCAGGTAGGTCTCGGGGCGGCCCATGTCCATCCAGTACCCCTCGAGCGCGTGGGTGCGCACACGTCCACGCGCGACGAGCGTCGGGATGAGGTGCTCGGCGAAGTCGCCGAGGCCGGTCTCGTCCTCACCGTCGGCTTCAGGGCGCGTCGCCTTCTCGGCTTCGTCGAGGGCGTCGAGCAGCGCCGCCGTGCGGTAGACGAAGACCTCCGCGGAGATCGTTCCGTGGGCCGGGTCCTCGGGCTTCTCGTCGATGCGGGTTACCTTGCCGGTGGCGTCGCTCGTCACGACAGCCTTGTTCGACGCCTCCGTCACGGCACCTCGGTGGTGACGATGGTGAGGTCGGCGCCCTTGGCGAGGTGAGCGGCGACGACGTCCCGCAGGTCGAGCGTGAACACCTGATCGGCGCTCAGCACGACGGTCACGTCAGCGTTCTCGTCGGCGATCTGATGACGGATGCGGTACAGGTCGTCCGCGTTGCCGGTGGCGAACCCACCCGTGCGCACGGCGTCGATCTCCTCGGGCACGATGCGGCGGAAACCGCCGTCGTTGCGGTCCAGATCCCAGGGGCGTCCGTGCTGCAGGTGCTTGTCGAGCGTGCCCGCGCGGTACTGCACGGAAACCCAGACGCTGGAGATACCCGAGTTGACGAGGTTCGACATGGCGATGTCGACAAGCTGGTGCGTGCCGCCGAACGGCAGCGCCGGTTTCGCGCGGTGCGCGGTGAGCACACCCATCCGTGAGCCCTTACCTCCGGCCTGGACGATGGCGAGCACGCGCGGAGCGTCGGTCAGGGGCATGTGAGCGGCCATGCCGCCATCCTGCCAAGGCGACCTCCCCGCGTCGAGCCGGCGTCGCATCGTGTGTTCGCGTCCGCCCGCCGCGCACCCCACACCGGGCACCTCGCGTCTCACGCGGGACGATCACGCCTTCCGTCCTGGGGCGTCAGCGTTCAGCGCCTCGAGGGTGCCGGTGCCATCGTCGGCGGCGCCGCTGAAGCCGAGCTGACGCCATGCCTCATACGCGACGACGGCGACCGCGTTGCCGAGGTTGAGGCTGCGGTTGTCGGGGCGCATGGGGATGCGCAGTCGCTCGTCAGCGCCGAACGTCGCGAGGAGATCGTCAGGCAATCCCGTTGCCTCGCAACCGAAGACGAGGACGTCGTCGTCACGGTAGTCGACGGCGTCATACCGTCGCCGGGCATGCGACGTCAGCGCGAGCCACCGCCCGGGGCAGGCGGCGCGGGCCGAGTCGACGTCCGCATGCACGTGGACGTCGGTCAACTCGTGATAATCGAGCCCACCACGACGCAGCAGGCGGGCGTCCATCGAGAAACCGAGCGGTTCGACGAGGTGCAGGCTCGCGCCGACGTTCGCGGCGAGGCGGACGACGTTGCCGGTGTTGGGCGCGATCTGCGGCGCGACGAGGACGATATGCACGCCCGCGAACCTACCAGCGTCACTTCATGTACTGCGGCGCCTCTTCGCGCAGGTCGATCTTGCGGATCTTGCCCGTCACCGTCATCGGGAATTCATCCATGACGCGCACGTAGCGCGGCACCTTGTAGTGCGCGAGCTTGCCGCCGCAGTAGGCGCGCAGCGATTCGACCGTCAGCGGCTCCGCGCCGTCGATCATGCGGACGCACGCCATGAGTTCCTCGCCGTACTTCTCGTCGGGCACGCCGATGACCTGCGCGTCGACGATGTCGGGGTGGTTGTAGAGGAACTCCTCGATCTCTCGCGGGTAGATGTTCTCGCCGCCGCGGATGACCATGTCCTTGATGCGCCCCGTGATCGCGACGTACCCGTCGTCGTCCATGGCGGCGATGTCGCCCGTGTGCATCCAGCCGTCGACGATGGCTTCGGCGCTCTTGTCGTCCTGGTTCCAATAGCCGAGCATGACCGAATACCCCTTGGTGCACAGCTCACCCGGCTCACCGCGCTTGACGGGCTCGTACGTGACGGGGTCGACGACCATGACGAGGTGCGGGCCGACGCGCCCGACCGTCTGCGTGCGCTGCTCGACGGTGTCGTTCTTGCGTGTCTGCAGCGACACGGGCGAGGTCTCCGTCATGCCGTAGCAGATCGAGACCTCCTCCATGTGCATGCGCTCCATGACCTGACGCATCGTGTGCTCGGGGCAGGGCGAGCCGGCCATGATGCCGGTGCGCAGGCTCGTCAGGTCGTAGCGGTCGAAGTCGGGCAGCGCGAGTTCGGCGATGAACATGGTCGGCACGCCGTAGAGGCTCGTACACCGTTCGTCGACGACGCTCTGCAGGGTGAGGGCGGCGTCGAAGCCGGGCGCGGGGATGACCATCGTCGCGCCGTGCGAGGTGCAGGCGAGGTTGCCCATGACCATGCCGAAGCAGTGGTAGAACGGCACGGGGATGCAGACGCGGTCTTCGGCTGTGTACGAACAGAGTTCGCCGACGAAGAAGCCGTTGTTGAGGATGTTGCGGTGACTCAGCGTCGCGCCCTTGGGGAAGCCGGTCGTGCCGCTCGTGTACTGGATGTTGATGGCGTCGGTGTTCTTCAGCGACTTCTGGACGGCGGCGAGGCGCTCGCGTCCGCCCTCAGCGGCGAGAGCCTTCGCGCCCGCGTCGGCGAGGTCGCTCCACGACGTCTCGCCGATGAGAACGACACGCGCGAGGTCGGGGCACTCGCCGCGCACCTGCTCGATCATGCGGGCGTAGTTGCTCGTCTTGAACTTCGGGGCGGCGATCAGTGTCGTGATGCCGGCCTGGCCCAGCACGTACTTGAGTTCGTGGCTGCGGTAGGCAGGGTTGATGTTGACGAGGATGGCGCCGATCTTGGCCGTCGCGTACTGGGTGAGCGTCCACTCGGGGCAGTTGGGCGCCCAGATGCCGACGCGGTCGCCCGTCGCGACGCCGGCGTCGAGCAGGGCCAGGGCAAGGGCGTCGACGTCGTGGAGGAACTCGGTGTACGTCCAGCGACGGCCGCTCGCGACGTCGACGAGCGCCTCACGATCGGGGTGTGCGACGACGGTCGCGTCGAGGTTGTCGCCGATCGTCTGCTCGATCAGCGGCGATTCGGGCGCCCCACGCGTGTGGCTGAGCCTCGGGTCGAGGTCGTTCTCGAGGGTGTCGGTGGCGGACATCGGCTCTCCTCCGGTCGCGTCATCCGTGACTCACATCACAGGATTTCAGTGAACCACATCACACCGTCTCGGTTAATGGTTCTTAACTGAATTTCTCGACGGGCGGAACGGCCCGACTTCACCCAGCAGGGCGCAGCGCCGCGAGCGCCATCGCGCGCAGGACGGCTCGGGTGCGTTCGCGGTGAGCTTCGACTGCGGTCTTCGTCCTGCCGGTCGAGTGCGGCGTCGAGTTGAGCGCGCCGAAGCCGGCGTGGGCCTTGATGCGGGCTTCGTCGTCGCTGAGAGAGGGGTCGACGTGGCGCAGCACGCCGACCCAGATCTCGACGTATTGGCGCTGCAGCTGCCGCACGTCGCGACGAGCGGCTGCGTCGAGGCTTGCGAGATCGCGGCCCTGCACGCGGATGAGCGCCGGCTTGGTCAGGGAGAAGTCGATGTGGAAGTCGACGAGGTTCTCGAGCGCCTCGTCGCCCGTGGCGGCGTCAGCGACGACGCGCGAACCGTTCTCGAGGAGATACCGGCTGATGCCGACGAGCAGTTCGGCGAGCACCGCTTCCTTGTTCGCGAAGTGGCGGTAGACGGCGGGGCCGCTGATGCCGACCGCGCTGCCCAGGTCTTCGAGACGCACCCCCGCGAGCCCACGCTCGGCGATGAGGCCCGCAGCGGCATCGAGGATTTGCTGACGCCGGGCAGCCTTGCTGCGCTCCCGGGCCGTCAGCTCCGCGCCTGCCGCGACGTCGAGCGCCATGCGAACCCCCGTGGGCGAGAGACGGATACCAACGATTGAGTTAATCACAATGAACTGAGTGTGGTTGACCTCGACGGACTCCTCATAGCGCACCAACGCAGGCAGTCACCCAAAGAAGTCACCTCGCGAACGCCCTCGAAACATACGAAACCCTCTATCTTGGCCGCATGCGCAATCTGAAGATTGCTCCGTGGCGGCTGCCCTCGCCCTGTCCAGCTGTTCGTCAGAGGTCAAGAACACGAACGACGCCCCTGGCAGCATCACCCCCGCCTCGTCGGCCTCGTCAGCCGCCGGGGAAGGCGCGACACCTCAGACATCCAGCTCCGCGACCTCTACGTCATCTGACGAAGGCAACAGCAAGACCAAGCCCTTCGGATCCACGTTCACGTGGGACGACGGCGTCGCGATCACCATCTCGAAGCCTCAGCCCTGTCAGCCGTCTCCCTATGCAGCCTCTGACACCAAGTTCAAGAAGTTCGTCATCGCCGATGTCACGTTGAAGAACGGATCTAAAGAGCCCTACAACGCCATGACGCTCACGACCACAGCCACGAGCGGAGATAAGCAATCCGACGGGGTCTTCGACACCGAGAAGGGCATTGATCTGCCCACCGCTGACATTCTCCCCGGCAAGACACTCACTTGGAAGCAGGCCTACGGTGTCGACGCCACGGGCGACCTCGTCATCGCGGTTGAAAACGGCTTTGGCAACGCAAAGGGCTATTACAAATAGGACAGCGCCGACGGGGTTGGACAAGATCACTGCGGCGGCGATGATCATCACGGTACGGCCGCCTCTCATACGGAACTACTGCGGCGCCCCGTGAACCCGGAAGGGGACGGAGGGCCTCAGCGTCCGTTGTGCCGGTTCATCCTCAAGCCACCACATCGGCGTCAAGCCCCGGACATGAGAAGTCCCCTCAGCCGTGCGTGACGAGTTGGACACAAGCATGACCAGCGGGCCCTTGAGCCAGGGAGCTCAGCCTAAGGTCGATCTATGAACAAGACCAGCCTCCTCGCACTGGCTGCGGTTCTCGCCCTCGCCGGGTGCTCGAGCAACGACACCGACAAGGCCAAGGACGCCGCGACCAGTGCTGCGTCGCAGGCCACGAGCGCGGCGGCGAGCGCAGGCTCCGCAGCATCGAGCGCAGCCGGCGAAGCCAGCTCCGAGGCCGTCGGGGCGCAGGCCGAGCCGTTCACCATGCCCGATGAGACCGGCAAGACCTTGCAAGCCGCGCAGGACGACGTGCAGCGGGTCTCCGGCAACCCGCTCTACGTCTCGCACTCGGACGACGCGCTCGGCACGAGCCGCCCCCAACTGCTCGACAAGCACTGGAAGGTCTGCTCACAGACCCCTGCTGCCGGAACCGAGGTCAAGGACGGCGTCGACGTGCGGTTCAAGACCGTCAAGCTCGACGAGACCTGCCCCTGACGTAGCGTCGCCGACGCCACGCGTTGTCACGCCTCAGGGGCCTCGCGACGCTCCCTCACGCGAGAAGCTGGGCGCCGCATGGGCTGACCACCCTCATGGGCTCCGCTCAGACGAGACGACGGGGTGCGCCGGCCGTCACCCCAGGCGCGCGAACGGCTCAGGGTAGGTGAAGACGCCGCGCGGTCCGGCGCACGCCTGGCTTTCAGCGTCACCGTCGCGCCCCCAGCCGCCCGCGAGAGGACGCGCCTGGAAGAACTCACCCCATGACGGTCTGCGCTGATGCCGAGATCCGCAGCCCGCACGAAACCGAACCGCGCGTAGTAGCCCGGCTCACCCAGCAGGACGACGACGCTCGCACCTGCCTGACGTGCGGCGTCAAGGGTCGCCTCCATCAGCCGCGACCCGATGCCCTGACCCTGCCTCGACGGCTCGACTGACAACGGCCCCAGCGGGAACGTCGGCGCCCCGTCGAGGTCACCCCAGGTCGCCATCACGTGGCCGACGATTCTGTCCCCATCGAATGCGACGAACGCGAACCTCGGGTCGTACGAAGCCGATTCGCGAAGCCAGCCCACGAGCGTCGCCTCACCGGGAGCCCGGCGCACCCGGCGACGACATCGACGCCGCGCCCTCGTCGGACGGCCCGCAGGCCGCGGCCCGAGCGTCACGACGAGCGCCGCTCCCGCTCCCACAGCCGCCCGTCGCCAGGACTGAGCATGATTCGTGAATTCATCCCTGCGAGTCATCAGATCCCCCTGGACCCCCGCGGCCGTCGCAGCCTCGACGGCCGTCGCCATTCGGCCGGGCACATGCGCACCTCACTCACCGTGACGCTCGCCTCGCCGACTCGTATACCCCGTGGCACGAATGCGACACGGCCGGTCGACGACGCCGGCCGCCGCAAGCGGCCCACCGTCCACCGCTCACTTCGACGACTCCCGCCACGTGCTCGGGCGAGGACACCCGGGCAGACCTCCCCACTCACCGCAGTTGAGTTAATTGTGATTAACTGAATGTGCGAGTGATTCAGGTCACCTGGTCGCTCGCACCGACCCGTCCCACCGACGTCACGGGGTGAGCGAACGCATGGCCTTCGACCAAGCCGCCAACCGAGCCGAGCATCTGCGCCTGCTCGACGAGCTGAACGACAAGCTGGCCCGCGCTGCCAAGGGTGGCAGCGACAAGTCGCGCGAGCGCCACGTCGCCCGCGGCAAGCTGTTGCCGCGCGACCGCGTCGAGACGCTGCTCGATCCGGGCAGCCCGTTCATCGAGCTCGCGCCCCTCGCCGCCGAGGGCATGTACGACGACGAGTGCCCCGGCGCCGGCGTCATCGGCGGTATCGGCCGAGTCGAGGGTCGCGAGTGCGTCATCGTCGCGAACGACGCGACCGTCAAGGGCGGCACGTACTACCCGATGACGGTGAAGAAGCACCTGCGCGCGCAGGAGATCGCGCGCGAGAACAACCTGCCGTGCATCTACCTCGTCGACTCCGGCGGAGCGTTCCTGCCCAAGCAGGACGACGTGTTCCCCGACCGCGACCACTTCGGCCGCATCTTCTACAACCAGGCGACGCTGTCGGCGAAGGGCATCCCGCAGATCGCCGCCGTCATGGGCTCGTGCACCGCCGGCGGCGCCTACGTGCCCGCGATGAGCGACGAGACCGTCATCGTGCGCGAACAGGGCACGATCTTCCTCGGCGGCCCACCGCTGGTGAAGGCTGCGACGGGCGAGGTCGTCACGGCCGAGGATCTCGGTGGCGGCGACCTGCACTCGAAGGTCTCCGGCGTCACCGACCACCTCGCCGACGACGACCACGACGCCCTCATGACGGTGCGCAGAATCGTCAGCACGCTCGGGCCGAAGCCCGAAACCCCTTGGCGCACCGTGGAACCGCGCGACGCCGTGCATGACCAGGAACGCCTCTACGACGTCGTCCCCGTCGACCTGCGCACGCCGTACGACGTGCACGACGTCATCGAGACGATCGTCGACGCCGGCGAGTTCCACGAGTTCAAGGCCGAATACGGCAAGACGCTCGTCACCGGGTTCGCGCACATCCACGGCCACCCCGTCGCGATCATCGCGAACAACGGCGTGCTGTTCGGCGAATCCGCGCAGAAGGGCGCGCACTTCATCGAGCTTGCCGACAAGCGCAAGACGCCGCTGCTGTTCCTGCAGAACATCACCGGTTTCATGGTGGGCCGCGAGTACGAGGCCGGGGGCATCGCCAAGCACGGCGCGAAGATGGTGACAGCCGTCGCCTGCGCGCGCGTACCGAAGTTCACCGTCGTCATCGGCGGCAGCTACGGTGCCGGCAACTACTCGATGTGCGGGCGCGCCTACTCGCCGCGATTCCTGTGGATGTGGCCCAACGCGCGCATCAGCGTCATGGGCGGTGAACAGGCCGCGAGCGTGCTCGCGACGGTGCGCGGCGACCAGCTCGAAGCCGCCGGCACCCCGTGGAGCGACGACGACGCCGAGACGTTCAAGGCCCCGATCCGCGAGCAGTACGAGACGCAGGGCAACCCCTACTACTCGACCGCCCGCCTGTGGGACGACGGCGTCATCGACCCCGCCTCCACCCGCGACCTCGTCGGACTCGCCCTCGAGGCGTGCTCCGGCACCGACCTGCCCGACGTCAGATACGGCGTCTTCCGGATGTGAGTGAGATGACCCCGAATACGACCTCCGCCCCCGACACGAACGTCGAGAAGCGCGACATCGCAACGGTTCTCATCGCCAACCGCGGCGAGATCGCCGTCCGCGTCATGCACACGCTGCGCCGCATGGGCATCCGCAGCGTCGCCGTCTACACCGACGCCGACGCGAGCGCGCTGCACGTGCGCGAAGCCGACGTCGCCATCAACCTGGACCGTCTCGACGTTGCGCGCGGTGACGGCAACGCCCCGGTTCGCACGAACTACCTCAGCATCCCCGCCGTCATCGAGGCGTGCCGCATCAGTGGCGCCGACGGCGTTCACCCGGGCTACGGGTTCCTGTCGGAGAACACCGCGTTCGCGGCGGCGTGCGAGGAGGCGGGCATCGCCTTCCTCGGCCCCGGCAGCCGCGCCATCGAGACGATGGGCGACAAGATCACGGCGAAGACAGCCGTCAGCGCGTTCGACGTGCCCGTCGTGCCCGGCCTCGCCCGACCCGGCCTGAGCGACGACGAGCTCGTCGCGGCCGCGAGCGAGGTCGGTTTTCCCGTCCTCATCAAGCCGAGCGCCGGCGGCGGCGGCAAGGGCATGCACGTCGTCGAGCGCGCCGAGGACATGGCCGACGCCGTCGCGCGCGCCCGTCGGGAGGCCGCCTCGAGCTTCGGCGACGACACGCTGTTCCTCGAACGGTTCGTGCTGCGCCCGCGGCACATCGAGGTGCAGGTCATCGCGGACAAGCACGGCAACGTCGTGCATCTCGGCGAGCGCGAGTGCTCGCTGCAGCGCCGTCACCAGAAGGTCATCGAAGAGGCACCGTCACCGCTGCTCGACGACGCCACGCGTGCACGAATCGGCGAAGCCGCCTGCAACACAGCGCGATCCGTCGACTACGTCGGCGCGGGGACGGTCGAGTTCATCGTCAGCGCCGACGCGCCCGACGAGTTCTTCTTCATGGAGATGAACACGCGCCTGCAGGTTGAGCACCCCGTCACCGAACTCGTCACCGGCCTCGACCTCGTCGAGTGGCAGGTGCGCGTGGCCGCCGGTGAGCCGCTCGGGTTCACGCAGGACGACGTGACGCTGACGGGCCACGCCATCGAGGCGCGCGTGTACGCCGAGGACCCGGCGCGCGGCTTCCTACCCACGGGCGGCGAGGTCATCTCGCTGTCCGAGCCGACGGGCGCGGGGGTGCGCGTCGACTCGGGGTTGCGCGTCGGCACGATCGTCGGCAGCACCTTCGACCCGATGCTGAGCAAGGTCATCGCCCACGGCCCCGACCGCGCGTCCGCTCTGCGAGGTCTCGACGCGGCCTTGGCGAAGACGCACATCGGCGGCGTCGTGACGAACATCGATTTCTGCCGCTTCCTGCTCGCCGATCCCGACGTCGTGGCCGGGCGCCTCGACACCGGCCTGCTCGACGCGCGCGTCGCCGACTACGTCGCCACCCCCGCGCCCGACGGCGTGCTCGTCGCCGCAGCGTTGGCCTCGTTGGGGCTCGCCGGCGGTGGCGACCTGTGGGCCGGGCGAGACGGATGGCGCACCGGCCACAACAGCCCGCGGCGCGCCCGCTTCGCCGTCACCGACCTGAGTGAGGATGCCAGCGGCATCGTCGAGGTCGCCCTCGTGCATCACCGCGACGGTGATGACGTCACGATCAGCCGCGACGTGCCCGCCTCCGTGACGGCGGCCCGCGGCGACGGGGAGACAACGCGGCTCGCAGTCGTCATCGAAGGCGAGGAGACCGACGGCACAACGCGATTCGTCATCGACGCCGATGGCGAACGCCGCACGTACCGAACGACGATCTCGAGCGACAAGAGCGGTACCCGCACCGTCTGGGTCGACTCACCCGACGGGACGTTCTCGCTCAAGGAGGCACCACACGTCAGCCTGCGCGCGTCGGCTGCGGCCAACGCGGGTGGTGACATCACGAGCCCGATGCCGGGCGCCGTCATCGCCGTGCAGGTGGCCGATGGTGCCGAGGTGTCGGCGGGCGACGTCGTCGTCATCGTCGAGGCGATGAAGATGGAGCACTCCCTCACCGCACCGATCGACGGCATCGTCGAGATTCTCGCCCCCGCAGGCACTCAGGTGGCCGTCGACGAGGTGCTCGCTCGCATCACACCGCCCGACGGCTCCTGACCCCCTCCCTCTTCATCCCACCCCACTCTTTCCGCCTCTTCAGCCCACCGCCCCCGCCGAGCCCTGATCCTCCGCGTGCAAGTGCACCCGGGTGCACTTGCACGCAGAGGGGGTAGACGCCCGCACACCCGTAGGAGACCGCCATGACCGACTTCATCGCGCAGGGCAATCTGCCCGACGAGTACGCCGACCTCGCGAAGGGCGTGCGTGACTTCGCGCAGCGTGTCGTCGCGCCTGTGTCGGCGCAGCACGACAAGGACCACACGTTCCCCTACGAGGTCGTCTCCGGCATGGCCGAGATGGGCCTGTTCGGCATCCCGTTTCCCGAGGAGTTCGGTGGCATGGGCGGCGACTACTTCGCCCTGTGCCTCGCGCTCGAAGAACTCGCGAAGGTCGACCAGAGCGTCGCCATCACCCTCGAGGCCGGCGTCGGGCTCGGCGCGATGCCGATCTACCGCTTCGGTTCGCAGGAGCAGAAGGAGCAGTGGCTACCGATGCTCGCGTCCGGTGAGGCGCTCGGCGGCTTCGGTCTGACGGAGGCCGGCGCCGGTTCTGACGCGTCCGGCACGCGCACGACGGCCAAGGAAGACGGCGACGAGTGGGTCATCAATGGCTCGAAGCAGTTCATCACCAACTCGGGCACCGACATCACGAAGCTCGTGACGGTGACGGCGGTGACGGGCGAGTCGCAGACGGCTGACGGGCGCGTCAAGAAGGAGATCTCGACGATCATCGTGCCGACGAACACGCCGGGTTTCACGGCTGAGCCCGCGTACGACAAGGTCGGTTGGAATGCCTCCGACACGCATCCGCTGTCGTTCTCGGACGTGCGCGTGCCGAAGGCGAACCTGCTCGGCGAACGCGGTCGCGGGTACGCGAACTTCCTGCGCATCCTCGACGAGGGCCGCATCGCCATCGCGGCGCTGGCGGTCGGGGCGGCGCAGGGATGCGTCGACGAATCGGTGAAGTACGCAAAGGAACGTCAGGCGTTCGGGCACGCGATCGGCGAGTACCAGGCCATCCAGTTCAAGATCGCCCGCATGGAGGCGCGGGCTCACACGGCGCGTTCGGCGTACTACAACGCGGCGGCACTCATGCTCGCCGGCAAGCCGTTCAAGAAGGCCGCGTCCATCGCGAAGATGATCGCGTCGGAGGCCGCGATGGACAACGCCCGCGACGCCACGCAGATCCACGGCGGCTACGGCTTCATGAACGAGTACGTCGTCTCGCGTCACTACCGCGACTCGAAGATCCTCGAGATCGGCGAGGGCACCACCGAGGTGCAGCTCATGCTCATCGCCCGCGAACTGTCCTTGTGACCCCCGATGTTGCCCGGGTTTCGGGGCACGGGCGCCCCAAAACCCGGGCAACATCGACTCGACGAAAGGCCGTCATGCCCCTTCCTGAAACACCCCAAGACGCCTCGAGCGACGACGCCGCTACCGGCCCCGAATCGGGCGAGCGACAGCCCAAGCGCATCACGCAGCGTGGACTGTGGTTCGAGGAGTTCGAGGTCGGCGCGATCTACGAGCACCGCCCCGGACGCACCGTCACCGAGGCCGACAACGTGCTGTTCACAACGCTGACGATGAATACTCAGGCCCTGCACCTCGACGCCGAGTACGGAGCGGGGACGGAATTCGGCGAGCGCCTCGTCAACTCGATGTTCACGCTGTCGACGCTCGTCGGGCTGTCGGTCGCCCAGCTGACGATGGGAACGATCGTCGCGAACCTCGGGTTCAGCGAGATCAGCTTTCCCAAGCCGATGCGCCACGGTGACACGATGTACGCCGAGACGCTGATGGAGGACAAGCGCGAGTCGAAGTCGCGCCCCGGCCAGGGCATCGTCACGCTGCGGCACGTCGCGAAGAACCAGCACGGTGACGTCGTCGCCGTCGCCGTCCGCCAGACGCTCGTGAAGTGCGCGCCGTCGGCCTGATGCACACCTGGTGACGGTTGGGGTGGATGGGGACGTTCAGACGTCACCATCCACCCCAACCGTCACCGTCTACCGACCGGAGGAACTCATGGACACAAGCACCTCGTGGACGATGCCGGGGCCGGGCTGGCTCTTCTGCCCGGCGGACCGCCCGGAGCGCTACGCGAAGGCCGCTGCGGCGGCGGACGTCGTCATCCTCGATCTGGAGGACGCCGTGAACCCGGCGGACAAGCCCGCGGCACGTCAGGCCCTCATCGACGCATTCAACGGTGACGGCGCTCCTGACGTCGAGACGACCGTCGTGCGCGTCAACGCCGCGACGACGGACGAGTTCGCCGCCGACCTCGCCTGCCTGGAGCAGCTACCCGTCCGTCGCGTCATGCTCGCCAAGACCGAGACGCGCGCCGACGTCGACGCCCTGCCGGACCACGACATCATCGCCCTCATCGAATCTCCTCTGGGTGCCGTCAACGCGGCCGAGATCGCGGCCGCCCCGAACGTCGCCGGGTTCATGTGGGGCTCGGAGGATCTGACGGCGGGCCTCGGTGGGCGCCGCAGTCGCCTGGCCGACGGGAGTTACCACCCGATCGTTCAGCAGGTGCGCGGCAACGTCCTGCTGGCCGCGAAGGCGCACGGCTGCTTCGCACTCGACTCCGTGTTCATGGACATCGGCAACCTCCTCGCCCTGCGCGCCGAGGCCGACGACGCCGTCGCCATCGGTTTCGATGCGAAGGTCGCCATTCACCCCAAGCAGGTCGCCACGATCCGCGACGCCTACGCCCCGACCGATGAGCAGATCGACTGGGCCACACGCCTCATGGACGCGGCGAAGCGAGAACGCGGCGTGTTCACGTTCGAGGGACAGATGGTCGACGGGCCGGTGTTCAAGCAGGCCGAGCAGATCCTGCGACGCGCGAACTGACCGCGCTACCGCGAAACGGGCCAAAACCCCGAGCATTGATGAATCGCTCGCCGAACACGGTCGCGGTGGTCGGCGAGCCTGCACTCAACTTTCGACGCGGCGTGAACCGATGACCCGGCGCCCCAGGAAGAAGAACGCCAGCACCGCCGCGACGAGCGCCGCGATTCCTGCGCCGACGAACACGGTGTGCACCTGCACGACGCCCGCGTCGCGAACGGTCTGCTCGCTCGTATGAGCGGCCTTCTGCATCTCGACGCTGAACTGGTGCAGGCCGATCGCCGTCAGCAGTGCGAGGCCGACGACCATGCCCATCATGCGGCCGACGACGACGAGTGCCGACGTCACGCCGTGCGCGTCGTCGGGCGAGTCGGCGAGCGCCGCGTCGTTGACGGGCGCGATGGCGAGGCCGATGCCGAGGCCCGCGACGGCGAGCACGAGCGTCGAGATGACGACGCCGCCGAGCGTGTCGCGCCCCCACGTACTCATCGCGAGGATCGCGGCCCCGGCCATGATGAGACCGGGAGCGGCGACGAGGGCCGGCCCCACGCGGCGCAGCAGGAACCCGCCGAGGAACGCCCCGATGGGCACGGCGACGAGAAAGCGCAGCAGGACGAACGCGGCCGCCGTCTGCGAGTCCGTCAGCGTCAGTCGCGCGAGGACCGGGATCTCGACGACGATCGCGACGAGTGCCGTGCCGACGAGGAACGACACCAGTAGCGCGACGGGCACCCGACCCGCCAGGACGCCGCGTTCGATGAGCGGTCGCCGCGCCGTGCGATGACGGATGACGTACCCGACGAGCAGCACCGCCGCCACCGGCAGCAGCACGTATCCGGCGGGGCTGAGCACCTCCTTCGAGGTGTCGGCCGCGGCGAACGCCCACACGATGCAGGCGAGCGCGCCCGTCAGCAGCACGGCGCCGGGCAGGTCGACGGCGCGTAGCCGCGGCCACCACGTCCGTGCCGTCAGCGCGATGCCCAGCACGAGGACGCCGAGGCCACGCAATGCGATGGGGGTCGCCATGCGCGAGGTGTAGCCGTCGTACGGGACGAACGGCAGGCCGTAGTCGACGTCGGAGGTCAGCCGCTCCGGCGCCCACAGCGCGAGCAGGACGATGAGGGTTCCGACGAGCAACGCCAGCCACCCCAACCATCCGACGCTGCGGGCCACACGCCCGGGGCCTGACGACGCAGCAGCGACGCGGTGCGCGCCGTCGCCAGCCTCGGATGTCGACGCGCCGCGTCCGCCCACCGGCTCAACGCCATCACCCACTTCGGGCACCTGCGCGCTCGTCCGTCGCCCCAGCACACCGATCATGACGGCGAGCACGACGGCCGCTGCAGCGTTGACCCAGAAGATCGCCCGCCACGACCACACGGCGAGGATCGCGGCGCCGAGCAGTGGGCCGAGCACCGACCCCACTTCCTGCACCGCCGACACCATCCCGAGCGCCATGCCCCGTCGCCCGCGCGGCAGCAGATCCGCGACGAGGGCCAGCGTCGCGGGCACGAGCCCACCGCCACCGATGCCCTGGATGACGCGCCCGCCGACGATGACGGGCAGGTCGACGGCGAGCGCCGTCACGACGCTGCCGAGGCCGAACAGCACGAGGCACCACAGCAACACGCGTTGGCGCGAGACGAGGTCGGACAACCGGCCGATGAGCGGCAGCACGGCGATGTAACCGAGCAGGAAGCCAGACACGATCGGCGTCGCCCGTTGCAGTTCGTCGATGCCGAGGCCGACGCCCGCCATCATGTCCTGCAGCGCGAGGACGACGACGTAAGTGTCGGCCGCCGTCAGCAGCACGGCGAGTGCCGCCGTCGCGAGCAGCGCCTTCGAACGGGTGGCGATCGCCGGAACGTCGGCGTCGGGCGCGGTGGCAGCGGTGAGCGTCATGGGTCGTCGAGGTCTCTCGCGTCGGGGGCCAGTCGGCGGCCGGGTGCGTCACGAGCAGGGATGCATCACCGGCAGGCGGTGATCACGGCTGCTTGATGTCGACCTTCTGGTCGTACTTGGAGATGTCGATCGTGTACGTCGCGTCGGCCGAGTCGAAGAACGGGCCCGTGATGATCATGGTGCGCACCTCGTCGGAGTCGGTGAGGCCGACCTCGACGGTGTAGTCGCCGCGCGTCTTGCCGAAACCCATCGCCTTCGCGGCGCTCGGGCCGTCGAGCGTGCCCTTGTACGTCGTCACCTTCTCGCCGCCGACGAGCTTCTCGCCCGAACGCTTCATGTCCTTGCTCATGAGCGGCATCGCCGGGATGCCACTCGTCGCGTTGAAAAGCGACGTCGGGGACGGCACACCGAGCGACTTGAGGTTCACCGTCAGGTACTTGGGCGAGAAGCTCGGCTTCACCCAGTTCTTCTCGCCGATGCTGATGATGCCGGCCTTGATCTCGTTGCCCTGCGTGCTCGCCGTCACGTCACCCTTGAACGCGGCGGGCGAGTTGACGACGTCACCCTCCCCCGCCTTGAGCGCCGGTTCGTCCTTCGGCGCGGCCGAGCACGTCACCTTCGTGTGGTACCCGGACGTCTTGCCGATCTTGTCCTGCGCGGCCTTGAGACGCTTCGTCACGTCCTCGCCGCGGGAGGCGTTCGAATCGGACTTCTTCGCCGACGAGCACGCCGTCAGGGCGACGCTCGCGAGCGCTGCCGTCATGACGCTGCGGCGCGTGGGCATGTGGGAGGTCATGAGCTCACCTGTCCGTCGGGGGTCGTGAGCGGATGCTCACCTGTCGTTGTGACGCAGCCTATGCAATGCAGGTTCCGAAACGGGGCGGTTCACCGTCTCCGGGTGTGTTTGAGTGGGTCGCGTGAGCCACGAATTCGCCCGCACCACCGTCACCGCCGCCGACGGCGCGCGCCTCGCCGTCTTCACCGCCGAGCCGGCCGATCTCGCGCCCGACGCGCCGACCGTCGTCATGTCCCACGGCTGGACACTGAGCCACCGCTCGTGGGAACCCGTTGCGCAGCGTCTGCTCGATCGCGGCGGCGTGCGAGTCGTGCTGGGGGATCAGCGCGGGCACGGCGACTCGACGTTCGCCGGCGGCCGCATGCGCCCCGGCGACGAGACCGTGCGCGCGCTCGGCGAGGACCTCGCGAGCGTCGTCGCCGAGACGGCACCGGAGGGATCACCGGTCATCGTCGCGGGTCACTCGATGGGCGGGATGACGGTGATGGCGTTCGCCGGGCTGCACCCGGGGCTCCTGGGCGAGAAGGTCATCGGCGCGGTGCTTGTCTCGACGTCGTCAGGGCAGTTGCGCGGCTTCACCGTCCCCGGCGAGAAGTGGATCGTCAAGGCGCTCAAGCACGTTCCGCTCCGCCCGGGCCGTCTCGTCACCCTCGCCTCACAGCGCCGCGGCGGCTTCGGCATCGACCCGCGCGACGAAGACGTCCGGGCCACGCGCGACCAGATCGCCGCCACGCGCATCTCGACGAGCGGCGCGTTCTACACCGCGCTCATGGCGCACGACGAGCTCGCCGCGCTGGCCGCGCTGAGCAAGGTGCCCGTGCGCATCCTCGTCGGCTCGCGTGATCTGCTGACGCCGAAGCGCCACTCCATCGCTCTCGCCGAGGCCATGCCCGACGCTCACCTCGACATCGTGGACGGCCGGGGCCACATGCTGACGTACGAGGAGCCCGACCTCGTCACCGACGCCATCGGCGACGTCATCACGCAGGCCGGCGCGAACGATCAGGGCTCTGACATCACGTCCGCGTGACGCCGGGGCAATCGTGCGCCTGCCGCGGCCGCGCTCAGGCGTCCCGCTCGGGACGCCTGAGCGCGGCGCCCCCCCGGGGGGGGGGGCCCGGGGGGGGGGGGGGGCGGGGGGGGGGGGGCGGGGGGGGGGGGGGGGGGGGGGCGGCGCGGGGCCGGGGGGGGGGGGG
>NZ_JANJER010000006.1:0-162577 GCF_044878485.1 Dermacoccus sp. BD5
GAGCGACGTCATCGCGGCACACGGTGGCACGATCACGCACCACCACGCCGTCGGCACCGACCACCGCGCCTGGGCCGCTGACGAGATGGGCGAGCTCGGCGCGCGCCGCCGGCGCGCGGGGGAGAAAGCGCGCGGCCCCGCCCGGATCCGCCCCCCCCCCCCCGGCCCCCCCCCCCCCCGGGGGGGGGGGGGGCCCCCCCCACGTCTGTGCACTCCAGACGCCTCCTCGTGACCGGATCGCTCACGGCGATGACGGCCCTGCGTGCGTCGACGCCGCACGCCTCCCCTAGTGTGTGCGTGCCCAGGCCGCACCCGGCCTCGACGTGAAAGGGAGCGATGTCGACCTCCGCCGACACCCAGAACAACCCGGCGCCCACCGCGGGACGCCCCGCCGACGCCGGTGACCACGGCTATGCGAAGAACCTGAAGAACCGCCACATCCAGATGATCGGCATCGGTGGCGCCATCGGCACCGGACTGTTCCTCGGTGCCGGTGGCCGCCTCGAGAAGGGCGGGCCGTCCCTGCTCATCTCGTACGCCATCTGCGGTGTCGTCGCGATGATCGTCGTGCGCGCCCTCGGCGAGATGGTCGTGCACCGCCCGAGCTCGGGCGCGTTCGTCAGCTACAGCCGGGAGTTCATCGGCGAGAAGGCTGCCTACACCGCCGGTTGGATGCACTTCATCCACTGGGCGACGACGATCGTCGTCGACTGCACCGCGATCGCCCTGTACTTCCACTACTGGGGCTTCTTCAGCGAGCACGTCCCTCAGTGGGTCATCGCAGCCATCGCCCTCGTCGTGACCGTCGCGATCAACCTCGTCGGGGTGAAGCTGTTCGGTGAGATGGAGTTCTGGTTCTCCATCATCAAGGTCACCGCCCTGCTGGGGTTCATGGCCCTCGCGATCTACTTCATCGTCTCCGGCCACCACGTGGGTGGTTCCGCACCCGGCCTGCACAACATCACCGACCACGGCGGGTTCTTCCCGCACGGTCTCGCGCCGATGTTCATGCTCATGCAGGGCGTCATCTTCGCCTACTCGTCGATGGAGCTCGTCGGCGTCGCCGCCGGTGAGGCCGAGAACCCGCTCGAGGTCATGCCGCGCGCCGTCAACTCGGTGCTGTGGCGCATCATCGTCTTCTACCTCGGTTCTCTCGTGCTGCTGACGCTGCTGCTGCCCACCGATGAGTATTCGTCGACGACGTCGCCGTTCGTCACCGCCCTGGCGCAAGCCGGCGTGCCACACGCGGGGGGCGTCATGAACGTCATCGTCATCACGGCCGCGGCCTCGTCGATGAACTCGGGCCTGTACTCGACGGGACGTGTCATGCGGTCGATGGCCGTCTCCGGTTCGGCGCCGCGCTTCCTCGGCGTCATGAGCGGGCGCGCCGTGCCCGCCGCCGGCATCATCGCGACGGCTGCACTCGGCGCTGTCGGCGTGGTCATCAACTATCTGTGGCCGAGCGAGGCGTTCGAGATCGCGCTCAACTTCGTGTCGGTGTGCATCATCGCGGTGTGGTGCCTCATCATGCTGAGCCACCTCGCGTTCGTCGTGAAGTCGAAGCGTGGCGGCACCCCCCGGCCCGCGTTCCGCCTGTGGGCCTCCCCCGCGAGCGACATCTTCGCGCTGCTGTTCCTCGTCGCCGTCGTCGTGCTCCTGGCGACCAGTGACAACAAGGGCTTCCTGACGGTCTGCGTCGCCTCCCCGATCGTCGCGATCGTCCTCGTCATCGGCTGGTTCTTCGTGCGCGGCAAGATCGACCCCGACGCCTTCGACGCCGAAGAAGCACGCCTAGAGGGCCACGAACACTGACCCTCACCTCGGCACCCTGACGAACCCCCACCTGCCTGACGGGTGGGGGTTCGTGCCGTCGCCGGTGCAGGAGGTTCGGTTGTGGCCGACGGCCGCGACGCGCAATCGGGGTCATGTCGTTCGCCACTACACTGACCGGGTGATCGAGCTTCCCGTGCTGTTCTCCACCACGCCCGACTACTACCGGTCCGCCGTCGTCGAGCTGCGCCGTGAGCTCGACATCGAGAAGGTGACGCGCGTCGGCGAGGACGCCGGGCTCGTGCAGTTGAAGGACGGCGGCATCGAACGGCTCCACGACCTCGCGACGAGCGGTTACCTCAGGTTCTGCAAATACCTCGCGAACGTCGAGGCGCACACGCCGACGAAGGCACATCAGCACGACGACGTCGAGGAGATCGCCGAATGGGCCCTCGACGCGATGACCACGCGCCTCGAAGCGCTCACCGAGGCGGGCCAGTATCGGGCCGGTGACGCCGTGTCGCTGCACACCTGGGATTCGGGGCAGGCGACCTGGGCGCCGGGCAAGGTGCGTCGCCCCCTGCTCGAGATGCTCATGGACGAAGGTGTCCGCGTCGTCCCCGGCGGCGCGGAGCACACATTGTCGCTGTGCCTCGGTGAGGATCGTCTGACGGCGGGGGTGACGCCGACGCGGCTCGGCCTGTCCGACTGGGCCGGCGGGCGCATCCGCCTCGCCGCACGCAAGGAGCAGGTCAGCCGCGCCGAGTTCAAGCTCGAAGAACTCTTCGGCCTCATCGACGTGCCGCGCGGAGACGTCGCCGTCGACCTCGGCGCGAGCCCCGGTGGCTGGACGCGCATCCTGCGCTCGCACGGTTTCTCGCAGGTGCACGCCGTCGACCCGGCCGACATCGACGAGCGCGTCATGAACCTCGGCGGCGTCGAGCACCACAAGACGACGGCGGGCGAGTTCGTCGCGAAGCACGGCGAGCGCGTCGACCTCATCGTCAACGACATGCGCATGCCGCCGCAGCTTTCGGCGCACACGATGCTCGAGGCGTCCGACATGCTGCGTCCCCGAGGCAGCGCGATCGTGACGTTGAAGCTCGGCACGAACAACCCCGTCAAGCAGGCCGACGAGGCGATGACGATGCTGACGAAGGCATACGACATCACCTTCGCGCGGCAGTTGCAGCACAATCGCCACGAAATCACGCTGGTGCTCTCTCGCGTGTGATGCCGGCGCCCATCTCCCGACATTGGGAGAAAATGCGTCGCCGCTCGCCGAGTCGGCTGCAAAACTCCCGACATGATGAGTTCTGAGCCCGACGCTGCCGACGCCGCCCGACTCTTGCGTGAACAGGCACCTCACCTTTCGACGCTCGAGGTGCGCCCGAGCAAGACGTCCGGCAGCAGCAACTGGGTCTTCCGGATCGGGGAGCACCTCGCGCTTCGTCTGCCACGCTCCGATGCCTACGCCGACGACCTGGCCAAGGAAGTGACGTGGCTGCCGATGCTCGGAGCTGCCGTGACGACACCGATCCCCCGAATCGAGTTCACCGGGCGACCAAGTGCGGTGTTTCCGCGCCGATGGGCCGTCGTCACATGGCTCGAAGGCCGCACGCCCAGAGATCTTGAGGCGCCGATGCAGCAAGCGCTTGCCACCACGCTCGGCGAGTTCACCGCAGAGCTCCACGCGCTCGACACCTGCGGCGAAGTGGGCGGGGCCGAGCGCTGGGGCTACCGCTGTGGGGAGCCGGTGAACGACACCACTGACGGCTGGGTCGAGGAAGCAGCCGATGAGCTGAGCGACCTCTTCGACCCGGCTCAGGTGCGCCTGGCGTGGAAGCGGCTGCGCGAGGTCGGCCCCGCGCCGAAGGCCGGGGTCTGGGTGCACACCGACCTGTCGCCCGAGAACGTGCTCGTCGACGCTCGCGGCGCGCTGGCCGGGGTCATCGACTTCGGCGGGCTCGGTGTGGGTGACCCCGCGGTCGACCTGCTCTACGCCTGGGACCTCTTCGACGCACCGGGTCGCGCCGTGTTCGCGCGTGCCGCTGGTGCCGACGAGGCGATGTGGGCCCGTTCTCGCGCATGGGCCTTCGCCGGGCCGGGTCTTCTCACCTTGGCGGACTACCGCGACACCATGCCCGAGCGCACTGCGCGACTCACCCGCATGGTCGAAGCCGTCGCCGGCGATGTCGGGATCGCTCTGCGCTGAACCGTCCGACCTCGGGAGTTTCACAGCCAGTGCCTGCCCGAATGGCTGCAGAACTCCCAACGCCAGGAGTTTCGCCCGCCTACGCGAGCTGACGAAAGTGGGCCCGCCACTCGTCCGACGTTCTCACCGCGCAGCCCCGTCGTCCGAGGGCGGCTGCCACAGCCCGCACCGTTCCTGCCGGGTCGCGGTAGATCCCGTGCGACACGACGCGGATGAACTCCCACCCCTCGGCGCGCAACGCCGCTTCGGGCTCGATGTCCGCGTGCTTCTGTGCCTCGGTGGTGTACTGATGATCGCCGTCGTACTCGATCGCGATCTTCAGCTCGGGGTACGCGAGATCGAGCCGACGACGATACCCGCCGGCCATCACCTCGACCTGCGCCACCGGTCGCGGCAGCCCCGCAAGGGTGAGCAACACGCGCAGCCGCGTCTCCATCGCCGACTCTGCTGCCCCATCGACGAGCCGCACGAGATCCCGCCCGCGCCCGGGCCGCGTCCCGAGCGACTCCGCCCATGCAGCACGAGCTCGCACTGCATCCACCGACCTCAGGCGCAGGACGGCATCGGCGAGAACGACGGCGTCGACGAGGGAGAGCCGCGGAAGAGGCGACGGACGTCATCGGAGGCGAGGTCGCTCCGACTCAAACCCGCCACGAGCGCCTCCCGCGAGGTGAAGGGCGACGGACCCAATCCGTTCAACGCGGCGCGTCGCCGCTCGGCTACCGCTCGGCGGGACGCGCGACGTTCGGACGACGTTTCAGCTGCGGGTCGAGATGTCGTCATGCCTCCAGGCTCGCTGGTTCGGTGCGACCATGCCGAAAGTTATCCACAGGGCCTGGAAGACCTCGGCGGGTTGTGACCGTCGAATCGCCCGAGCTGGGGGGGGGTTTCGCAGCCGCCTCGCCACCCCCCGGGCCTCCGACGCCCAAGCTTGGGAGTTTCGCACTCAGCGTCCGCGCAGCGTTCCGAACGCCTCCGAACGAACCCGCCAACAACCCGTGCCACAGGTCACCGTCGTGGGTGGAAATGTTGAGTTAACGGCGAGTTCGTCGTCACTTTCGACATTCGACACTGAAACCCAACAGGTCACCATGCATTTGTGACTCAGCTCACAAGCTTGGTTCGATCGCCCATTTTATCTTGACGTCGAGATACCCGTACGTTCGAAGAGTCCCCATTCGTGCAGCGGAAAACAATCGTGGCCAGCCACGAAACGTCCGCGGCCGGGGTGACCGACGACAGCGATCAGGACGGCACGCGCGGAGATCCCGCTCGGGCCCGATCGCACACTAAGGATGGCCGATCCACATGACGACGATGGACATGCCGAAGGCCGGCGTTCCCACCGAAGGCGGCACGACGCACGAGGGCCTCGCGGCCTGGGTTGCGGAGGTCGCCGAGATGACCACCCCCGACCGCATCCAGTGGGTGACTGGATCGGATGAGGAGTGGAAGCAGATCACCGACAAGCTCGTCGAGCAGGGCACGTTCACGCGCCTCAACGAGGAGAAGAAGCCGAACTCGTTCTACGCCGCGAGCTCGCCGCAGGACGTCGCGCGCGTCGAGGACCGCACGTACATCTGCTCCGTCGACGAGAAGGACGCCGGGCCCACCAACAACTGGATGGACCCGAACGAGATGAAGGACCTCATGCGTGGCCTGTACAAGGGCTGCATGAAGGGCCGCACGATGTACGTCATCCCCTTCGTCATGGGTCACCTCGAGGCCGAGAACCCGATGTTCGGCGTCGAGATCACCGACTCGGAGTACGTCGTCGCGTCGATGCGCGTCATGGCGCGCTGCGGCACGAAGATCCTGAAGCGCATCGAGGAGCTCGGCGAGAACGCCAAGTACGTCCCCGCGCTGCACTCGCTCGGCGCGCCGCTCGCCGACGGCCAGAAGGACGTCGCGTGGCCGTGCAACGAGGAGAAGTACATCGTGCAGTTCCCCGAGGAGCGCACGATCTGGAGCTTCGGCTCGGGTTACGGCGGCAACGCGCTGCTGGGCAAGAAGTGCTACTCGTTGCGCATCGCGTCCGTCATGGCGCGTGACGAGGGCTGGCTCGCCGAGCACATGCTCATCCTCAAGCTGATCTCCCCGGAGAACAAGGTCTACTACGTCGCGGCGGCCTTCCCGAGCGCCTGCGGCAAGACGAACCTCGCGATGCTGAAGCCGACCATCCCGGGCTGGAAGGTCGAGACGCTCGGCGACGACATCGCCTGGATGCGTTTCGGTGAGGACGGCCGCCTCTACGCCGTCAACCCCGAGTTCGGATTCTTCGGCGTCGCGCCGGGCACGAACGAGCACACGAACCCGAACGCGATGGCCGCAATCAACAAGGGCAACAGCGTCTTCACGAACGTCGCCCTGACCGACGACGGCGACGTGTGGTGGGAGGAGCTGGAGAACACGCCGGCTCACGCGACGGACTGGAAGGGCAACGACTGGACGCCCGAGTCGGGCGAGCTGTCGAGCCACCCGAACAGCCGCTACTGCACGCCGATCGACCAGTGCGACATCCTGGCCGACGAGTACAACGACCCGCAGGGCGTGCCGATCTCGGCGATCCTGTTCGGTGGCCGCCGCAAGACGACGGTTCCGCTCGTCACCGAGGCCCGCGACTGGCTGCACGGCACCTTCATGGGCGCGACGCTGTCGTCCGAGACGACGGCCGCCGCGACCGGCGCGGTGGGCGTCGTGCGCCGCGACCCGATGGCGATGCTGCCGTTCATCGGCTACAACGCCGGCGACTACTTCCAGCACTGGGTCAACGTGGGCAAGGACGCCGACGCATCCAAGCTGCCGGCGATCTTCTACGTCAACTGGTTCCGTCGTGACGAGGACGGCGGCTTCCTGTGGCCGGGCTTCGGCGAGAACAGCCGCGTCCTCAAGTGGGTCATCGAGCGCATCGAGGGCAAGGCCGCCGCGGTCGAGACGCCCATCGGCCACGTCCCGACGCCCGAGTCGCTCGACGTCGACGGCCTCGGCCTGACGGACGCGCAGCTCGAGAAGGCGCTCGCCGTCGACGTCGAGGAGTGGAAGGCCGAGATCCCGCAGATCGAGGAATGGTTCGCGAAGTTCGGCGACCAGCTGCCCGTGCAGCTGCAGGTCGAGCTCGACGGTCTCAAGGAGCGCCTCGGCGCCTGAGCCCATCACGGAGACGCTCGCCGCCTCGGTGCCTGCATGAGTAGGTTCCGCTTCGGCGGGGCGTGCGCCAGCAGGTTCCGCTTGGGCGGGGCAGACTCGATGAAGCCCAGCAGGGTGCGTCTCCCCCACGACGTGGCGATCCCGGCCGATCGTCACTGGCCGTCGTCGGTCACGAAGCCTCCCGCGTGCTCACCCGAGCGCCCGGGAGGCTTCGCCGTCCCCCCGGCGATCCTCGTCCCCGTCGGCGAATCCTGTCCCCTTTCGCGATTCTTGGTCACATTCGCATCGGCGCCCGGCGGGAGCACCTCGGCGTCCGTGGCGGCGTCGAAGGTGGACGAGAATCGCAGATGGGGACGCCGTTCGCAGAGGTGGACGAGAATCGCGAAGGTGGACGAAATTCGCAGATGGGGACAGGAATCGCCGTTGAGGACGGGCGCAGGCTCGGGCACGGGCCCTCTCTGAGGGCTGGCGGTAGGCTGCGCCGAGACGAGAGGAATGACCGCATGATCCCCTTGGACGAGGCCAGCGCCGCCGTCATGGAACACTGTCGGAGCGGCTCACGCGTCCTGCTCGGTCTTGCCGGCGAGCCGGGCGCAGGGAAGTCGACGGCGGCCGCCCGCTTGCTGCTCGACGCCGACCAGGCCGGCGTCACGGCCGCCGTCGTGCCGATGGACGGCTTTCACCTCGCGCACAGCGTCCTCGAAAGCCGGGCGATGACAGACGTCAAGGGCGCGCCCGAGACGTTCGACGCGCACGGCTTCGTCGCGCTCGTCGAACGCATCCACGCCCAGCGACCCGGCGATCCGACGATCTGGGCCCCCGAGTTCCGCCGAGAGATCGAAGACGCGGTGGCCGGTGCGATCGAGGTGCCCGCCGACACACAACTCGTCATCGTCGAAGGCAATTACGTGCTGCTCGACGAGGAGCCGTGGGCCCGCCTGGCGCTGCTGTTCGACGTGGCGTGGATGCTCACTCCCTCAGCCGAGCGACGCATGGCCCGTCTCATGGCCCGCCACGAGTCGTACGGCAACGACCCGGCCGACGCCCGACGACGTGCCCTCGGACCGGATCAGACCAACGCCGAACGCGTCCGCGCACACTCGCAGCGACCCGGCGTCACCATGGTCGACCCCGGCTGACGACAGCGCGGCCGGTCAGCCTCCGCTGCCGAGGGTCATGGGCGCGCACCACGCCGTGGCACCCCACGGGAACTGCGCCCACGGGAAGATGACCTGGATCTCCTGGAGGTCGAGCACCTGCCATCCGGCAGGTGCGTTCGTACCTCCGACACGGACCGGATCGAAGCACATCCATCGACCGATCTGGAGCCCCCGACCCCACGCCGGATCAAAGCCTGTCCCCGGCGCAGGGGGCGTCGTCGGGCCGGTCGACGTACTCGGCTCAGGCGACGTGGGCTGCGGCGAGGTCGGTTCCGTCGTCATCGGTGGGTTGACGATGCTCGTCGTCGGCGACGTCGGTTCCGGGCTCGTCGCCGGCGGTGATGTCGGTTCCGCTGTCGTCGGCGGAACGACGATGCTCGTCGTCGGCGACGTCGGTTCCGGGCTTGTCGGCTGTGGAGTCGTCGTTTCTGGCGAGGTCGGTTCCGTCGTCGTCGGCGGGTTGACGATGCTCGTCGTCGGCGACGTCGGATCCGAGCTCGTCGGCTGCGGTGATGTCGGTTCCGCTGTCGTCGGCGGAACGACGATGCTCGTCGTCGGTGCCGTGGGACGTGACGAAGTCGGCTGGACCGGTGACGTCGGCGTCACGGGCGGCACGGTGCTCGTCGTCGGGGCAGCCGTCGACGATGCGGTGGGGACGTCACTCGTGGTCGACGACGTGGTCGAATGGCTCGTCGCCGGAGGGTCGGCCACGACGGTGCCCGGCCCGGTGGGCATCGACGGCGCGCTCGTCGGCTGCACCGTCGGGACGGCGTCAGCGCTCGGCGCGGCCGCCACCGAGCGCGCGGGCACAGACGGCAGCGACGTCGCGCCGTTAGCTGGTGAACGGCTGGCGCCGGCATCGCTCGCCGCCAGCTGAGCCGTCGACACATCGGACGTACCTGCCCTCGACGACGCCACCGATGCCGAAGACGAATTCGTCGCCTCGGACGACGCCGCGCCCGTCGGCTGCGTCCCGGACGGCGCGCCGGAGGTGGGCGGCGCGCCCTGCGAGCCGGCAGCGCTCGTCTGGGACGCAGCGGTGCGCGTCTCGTACCGCGCCGAATCCTTGCCCATGTAGACGAGGCCGAACGCTGCCGATGCTGCGGCGGTGAGGACGAGGCCACCTGCGGCCCAGGTGCTCACGCTGCCACCCGCGCCGATACCGCCGGACCCACCCGAGCCGCCGGACGAACCAGACGAGCCCGTAGAACCGGAGCCTCCCGCCCCGTGCGGCATCGTCAGGGCTTCGCGCAGCGCTTCCATCTTCGCGACGTTGAGCGTCGCGGGGCTGACGGTGTGGGCCCGCGCCGACAGCGCCTCTCGAAGCGTCGCTTCGAAGGCGGTGAAGTCGTCAGGTCGCAACTCACCCATCGTTGCCTCGCATGAATACCGTCAGTTTCTTCATCGCGCGGGAAGCCTGCGATTTCACGGTTCCTGTGCTGATGCCGAGGGTCTTCGCGATCTCTGCCTCGCTGAGCCCCTCCCAGTAACGCAGGACGAGCACCTCTTTCATCCGCGCCGGCAACGCGTCGAGGTGACGCAGCACCTCGGCGTGCTCGTCGGCGAGGAGGACGGGTTCGTCGGAGCCGGGTGCCGTCTCGGGCTCGGCGACGGCCATGTGTTCGCGCGCGGTGCGTCGACGGCGTAGCGCCGAGCGCGCCTGATTCATCACGGCCGTGCGCAGGTAGGCGCGCGCGTTCGCCGGCGATTCGAGGTTGTGACGGTTGCGGTACAGGCCCAGGAACGCGTCGTGGACGACGTCCTGCGCCGACTCGACGTCGTCGACGAACTGCCGCGCCAGCCGAACCATGTCGTGGTAGGTGTTCGTGTAGAGCTCGTCGAGGTCGAGACCCTCGGGTTCGCCGTGGCCGTCATCCGGCATGCCGGCCGCGGAATCGCGGCGGGACGACGCAGCGTCGCGACGCGCGCGACGGGAGGTCGCGTCCCCGGCCGTCATCGCCCACGGGGGGAGGGGGATGGGCACGACGATCAACGTCATGGCGTCTCCTCCCGTCACGTGTTGGGCGCGTGGACTCGCCCTTCGGCGCGGGGCGCGGGCGCAACCCGCCGGGCTCAGCGATGCATAGGTTCCGACTCTACAGGGTGTCATGGCGGTGGATCGTGGCGCAGCTTCGCCGATCCTCTTGTCGTTCGGCACGCACCCCACGCGCCGTCCGTCCACCCCGTTCATGACCGTATAGACGCATGAGACCCATGTGGGTTGCGCGGGTCGGCGATGAGAAACGCGTCATGCTGACGCGGACGCCCGCCGATCACTGCGACGCGTCAGCCGCGACGCTCGCTCGATGCGTCCGAGGAGAAGCTCGAAGCCCTGGAGCGCCGCGGCGCCACCGGACATCGCGTCGAGGGGTGCGCGTGCTCCCTGAGCCTTCGGGACGACCGCGCGATCGGGCAGCGTCGGCGAGAGCACGAGCGGGCCGAACGCGCGCTCGAGCGCGGCCCGCTGCGCGCGCTGCTCCGCCATCGACGGCTTGTACCGATTGAGGACGATGCCGAGCGGTTGCAACCCGCCGGCCTCGGTGCGGCGGATCTCGTCGATCGCCGCGAACAGTCGCGTCACGGCGTTGACGGCGAACGCACCTGCCTCCGTCACGACGACGGCGCGGTCGCTCGCGACGAGCGCACTGCGCGTCAGGCCGCTCAGGGACGGCGGCGCGTCGATGAGAACGAGGTCGTAGTCGAGCTTGCCAAGCGCGGTGCGCAGCGTGTGCAACTGCTCGCCGTCGGCGTCGGGCCGGTCGAGGTTCGCCGTCGCGTCCGAACTCGGCAGCACGTGCAGATCGGTGTTGCCGCGCGGCCAGCCGGCCGGCACGATGGCGCGCTCGAGCACCTTGCGCTTCGGCCGCTCCAGCACGTCAGCACTGACGGCCCCGGGAGCGTCGACGCCCAACGCGTACGTCGCATCCCCCTGCGGATCGAGGTCGACGACGAGCGTCGTCAGCCCCCTCGCCCGCGCTGCGGCGGCGAGGCCGAGCACGACGGACGTCTTGCCCACCCCGCCCTTGAGGCTGCACACGCTGACGACGAACATGTCTCGAACCTTACCGAGCAACGCCGCCCGCCGGGGACGTTTCACCGCACCGCGACGACCGACGACCGCACCCCCTGCACCGAGGCAGGGGGTGCGGCCGTCGGTCGTCGCGGGCGATCACTCAGCCCAGTCGAGCGTGCGCTCGACGGCCTGACCCCAGCGCTTGAGCAGACGCTGACGCTCTGCGTCGTCCATCGACGGCTCCCAACGCTTGCTCTCGGCCCACTGACGGCGCAAGTCGTCGAGGTCCTTCCAGAACCCGACGGCGAGCCCCGCGGCGTACGCGGCGCCGAGCGCGGTTGTCTCGTTGATCTTCGGGCGGATGACGTCGACGTCGAGCAGGTCGCTCTGGAACTGCATGAGCGTCTCGTTGACGACCATGCCGCCGTCGACCTTGAGCTCGGTGAGGTCGACGCCGGAGTCGGCGTTCATTGCCTTGACGACCTCCTGGCTCTGGAACGCGACGGCCTCGAGGGCGGCGCGGCAGATGTGGCCGCGGTTCGCGAAGCGGGTGAGGCCGACGATGGCGCCGCGCGCGTCGCTGCGCCAGTGCGGCGCGAACAGGCCGGAGAAGGCGGGGACGACGTAGACGTCGCCGTTGTCGTCGACCTCCTTCGCGTGCTTCTCGACTTCCTTGGCGTCCTTGATGAGTTTGAGGTTGTCGCGCAGCCACTGCACGAGCGAGCCGGTGACGGCGATCGAACCCTCGAGTGCATAGACGGGCTTCTCGTCGCCGATCTTGTAGCAGACGGTCGTGAGCAGGCCGTTCTTGCTCATCACCTTGTCCTCACCCGTGTTGAGGATGAGGAAGTTGCCCGTGCCGTACGTGTTCTTCGCGGTGCCGGGCTCGAAGCAGACCTGGCCGAACGTCGCGGCCTGCTGGTCGCCGAGCGCGCCGGAGATCGGCACGTCCTTGAGGATGCCGCGGTGACGCACCTTGCCGTAGACCTCGCTGCTGCTGCGGATCTCAGGCAGCATCGACATGGGGATGCCCATGTCCTTCGCGATGTCCTCGTCCCACTCGAGGGTGTCGAGGTTCATCAGCATCGTGCGCGAGGCGTTGGTGACGTCGGTGACGTGGACGCCGCCCTTCGGCCCGCCCGTCATGTTCCAGATGACCCACGTGTCCATCGTGCCGAACAGCAGGTCGCCCTTCTCGGCCTTCTCGCGGGCGCCGTCGACGTTGTCGAGGATCCACTTGGCCTTCGGGCCAGCGAAGTACGTCGCGAGCGGCAGACCGCACACGTCCTTGTACTTCTCGCTGCCGGCGTCACCGGCGAGTTCCTTGCAGATCGCGTCGGTGCGCGTGTCCTGCCAGACGATCGCGTTGTAGACCGGCTTGCCGGTGTTCTTGTCCCACACGAGCGTCGTCTCACGCTGGTTGGTGATGCCGACGGCGGCGATGTCGTCGGAGTCGAGGTCACCCTTCGCGAGTGCCTCGGCACACACCTTGCGCGTGTTCGTCCAGATCTCGAGGGCGTCGTGCTCGACCCAGCCCGCCTTCGGGAAGACCTGCTGGTGCTCCATCTGCGCGACGGCGACGACCTCGCCGTCGTGGTCGAAGATCATGCAGCGCGTGCTCGTCGTGCCCTGGTCGATGGCGGCGACGTACTTCTTCTCGGCCTTGTCAGCCATGTTCACTCCTCGTGCGATCCGTGTTCGATGCTGCTGGTGTCCAGTGTGCGCTTCTGCGTCAGCCGATGTAGGCGTGGGCGGCGAGACCGGCGAGCACACCACCGATGACGGGGCCGACGACCGGCACCCAGGCGTAACCCCAGTTGGAGTCGTCCTTGCGCGGGATCGGCAGGACGAAGTGCGCGAGACGCGGAGCGAGGTCACGGGCGGGGTTGATGGCATAACCCGTCGGGCCACCCAGGCTGACGCCGATCGCGACGACGAGGAACGCGACGTTGAGCGGGCCGGCCTGGCTCGGGGTCTTCGTGAACGCCAGGATCGTGAAGACGAGGATGAACGTGCCGACGACCTCGGTGACGACGTTCCAGAACGGCGCGCGCACGGCGGGAGCCGTCGAGAAGACGTTCGTCGGGGCGTCCTCGTGGTCGTCGAACTGCTTCTTGTAGGCGGCCCAGACCACGACGGCACCGATGAAGCCGCCGATGAACTGCGCCGCGAGATACACGAAGGTCGACGCGACGCTGATGTCGACGCCCTTCGCGTACTCATCGGCCCCCGAGGCGAGGATGCCCAGAGTGACGGCCGGGTTGAGGTGCGCGCCCGACTTGTACGAGGCGAAGACACCGGCGAAGACGGCGAAGCCCCACCCGATGTTGATCATCAGAGGCCCTCCCCCGAAGCCTCCGTTGCGGGGCAGCAGCACGTTGGCCACCACTCCGACACCCAGGACGACGAGAATCGCCGTCCCGAGAAGTTCGCTGATGAAGACCTGACCGAGGCTCATGGGTGCCTTTCTCGACGTTCGACGGTGGCATGTGACGACCACCACTCATGCTGCCGATGAAGCTTACGACAGGCACACCCCGGCAGGTCGGACGGGGACATGTTCCGCGTCACACCCGTCATCGTGGCCCTGGCCCGCGCAAGGGATCAACCAGCCGGGGCGGTTCCCACGCCTCGGGACAGCCGGGGACGACGTCAGCGCTCGGGCGAGGTCTCAGCGATCTCAGGCGTGCGACGCACCTCGGCCGGCGGCGACGTGAGGCACCAGGCCAGGCCCAGGAAGGGAACGACGGCGGTGACGGCCCACAGGACCCACGTGATGGCGTGCTCCATGAGACAGCTCCTCGAGATCGTGTCTACTTCTGCGCCCATGCTCGCACGGGGCCAGCGGCACCTCAACCGATCTCGTCGACCACCCACCAGGTCGATCGGACTCGCGCAGTTCGTCGCGGCCCCGCTGCCGGGAGAGGCCCACGCGGCAGGGCGTGGCCCACGCGGCCCGGCGAGCTGCGCCGGCGTCCGGTGAGGAATGACACCCCCGCAGGCGGTATCGGGGCCGAACAGGCGGGTCTAAGGTGAAGAAAGACCAGAGAATCGGCGCGTCTCGACGATCTCCGACGCGCCTTCGACCCGGCAGTGGAGGTTTTTCGATGACCATGCACCCGTACAGCGCACAGTTGGGCCCAAGCTCGCGCGCCGAGTCCTGGCGCGAACTCACCGAGCGTGAGCTCGACGTCCTCGTCATCGGTGGTGGCGTCACCGGCGCCGGAACTGCGCTCGACGCCGTCACGCGCGGTCTGCGCACGGGTCTCGTCGAGGCTCGCGACTTCGCGAGCGGCACGTCGTCCCGCAGCTCGAAGCTATTCCACGGTGGCCTGCGCTACCTCGAGCAGCTCAACTTCGCGCTCGTCGCCGAGGCGCTCAAGGAGCGCGAACTCATGATGACGCGCATCGCGCCGCACCTCGTCCACCCCGTCGCGTTCCTGTACCCGCTGTCGCACCGCGCGTGGGAGCGCCCGTACGTCGCGACCGGTATCGCGATGTACGACCAGATGGGCGGCGCCCGCTCCGTCCCGCGTCAGAAGCACCTGACGAAGAGCGGCACGATGAAGATGTTCCCCGGCCTCAAGAACGACGCGATGGTCGGCTCGATCCGCTACTACGACTGCCAGGCCGACGACGCACGTCACACGATGACGGTCGCCCGCACCGCCGCGCAGTACGGCGCGATCGTGCGCAACTCGACCGAGGTCGTCTCGCTCATCACCGAGGCCGACCGTGTCGTCGGCGCGAAGATCCGCGACGTCGAGACCGGCGAGACGGCCGACGTGCGCGCCAAGGTCGTCATCAACTGCACGGGCGTGTGGACCGACGACATCCAGAAGATGACAGGTGGCAAGGGCCGCTTCCGCGTGCGCGCGTCGAAGGGCGTGCACATCCTCGTCCCGCGCGACCGCATCGCCGGCGAGGTCGGCCTGATCCTGCGCACCGAGAAGTCGGTGCTGTTCGTCATCCCGTGGGGCCAGCAGTGGCTCATCGGCACGACCGACACCGACTGGGCGCTCGACGTCGCGCACCCCGCCGCGACGAGCAAGGACATCGACTACATCCTCGAGCACGTCAACACGGTGCTCGCCTCGCCGCTGACGCGTGACGACATCCTCGGCGTGTTCGCCGGTCTGCGTCCGCTGCTCGCCGGCGAGAGCGAGGACACCTCCGCACTGTCGCGCGAGCACGCCGTCGCGCGTCCGCAGCCGGGCCTCATCTCGATCGCCGGCGGCAAGTACACGACGTACCGCGTCATGGCCGCCGACGCCGTCGACGCCGCGGCCCAGGACCTCGGCCCCATCAAGGAGTCGGTGACGGAGGTGACGCCGCTCGTCGGCGCCGACGGTTACGCCGCGATGCTCAACCTCAAGCACGAGATCGCCGCCGAGTCGGGCCTGCCCGAATGGCGCATCGAGCACCTGCTCAACCGTTACGGCTCGAAGCTGTACGACGTGCTCGCCCTGTCGAAGGACGACGAGTCGCTGCTCGAGCCCGTCACGAACGCCGACGAGTACCTGCGCTGCGAGATCGCGTACGCCGTCACGGACGAAGGTGCGATGCACCTCGAGGACGTCCTCGCGCGCCGCACGCGCATGTCGATCGAGACGAAGCACCGCGGCGTCGACGCGGCCGCCGAGGTCGCCGACATCATCGCGCCGATCCTGGGCTGGACGCAGGAGCAGCGCGACGCCGAGGTCGAGTCGTACACCGAGCGGGTCGCTGCCGAGGTGAAGTCGCAGGAGCTCGACACCGACGAGGCATCCGACGCGGCCCGCCTGTCCGCTCCGGACCCGCGCCCGCAGCTGCGCAAGGTCGTCGCCACCCGCTGACGGCCCGTCCGCAGGAGCGCCGACCACACGTCCCACTTGTCGCAGATGCGCGGCAAGTGGGACGTCGCGTGTCGGGGTTCTCCCCACTCGGTGCAGTTCTACGCCGAGTGGGACGACGCGGCGTCACGTCTTCCCCGCACGGTGCGCGTGCGAGGTGCCACTGCGGATATGCGAGGTCGAAGCGCCGGTTCACTCCCTCGATGCGTACCGGGTGCTGCAGCACCGGCGTCAGCAAGCCCGCCAGCACGAACAACGGACGCAGGCGCGCCTCCATCGGCGATTGGGCGCGCCCGTCGGCGAGACGGGCAACCTGGCGCAGGCGTGGGTTCGTCGACCACTCGCTCAGCATGTCCTTCGCCATCAGCTCATGATGCGCGGGCACCGCGTCGGCGAGGACCACGGCGTCGACGAGCGGCACCCGATCGACGACCTCGCCGAGGAGATCGGCCGGCGGAGTCATCGCGATCGGCCCGGCGGCCGTCTCGGCGACGAACAAGCGCGCAGCGCCGCGAGCAACACCACCGCATCCGAATGTCGCCACCGTGCACCGTGCGGAAGGGAGATGTGCACCCGGTCGGTCGACGGCACCGGCAGGCCCTGCAGCGCTGCAGCCGTGACGGAGGCCGCGTGAGCCCGTCGAAGGTGTGGGTCCGCCGCAGGAGGTGCCGATGCTCATGTGCGCAGCTCGTTCCGGAGGAACCCCCGCGTGCTGCGCGTCATCCACACCCGTCGCTGTCCACAGGAGAGCGTCACGTTCTGAGCTCATCCTTTGCTGCTCCCACCTGATGCGGAACCGAAACACGTGGGAGGTCTCGGTGCCGGAATCGCCGCACTCGTTACCTCACAGCAACGAATGTGACGTCGACCTCCCGCCCCGCTCCCACTCGGTGCGCATCGGCGCCATGTGGGACGACACCGCTCGCCGCCCACACAGAAACGTCACAGAAACGGCATTGAAAGGACACAGTTCGGTGGCGCAGACTCGGTGTCATGAGCACCGCTGCCCCTGCCCTGAAGCGTCCTGACGGCTCGAACGTCCGCGTCCTCGTCGTCGACGACGAGTCGAACCTCACCGAACTGCTTTCGATGGCCCTGCGCTACGAGGGGTGGGACATCAAGACGGCGGCGACGGGCAACTCGGCCGTCAAGACGGCGAAGGAGTTCAAGCCGGACGCCGTCGTGCTCGACATGATGCTGCCCGACTTCGACGGCCTCGAGGTGCTGCGCCGCATGCGCGACGAGGACCCGACGCTGCCGGTCCTGTTCCTGACGGCACGCGACGCCGTCGAGGATCGTGTCGCCGGTCTGACGGCGGGCGGCGACGACTACGTCACGAAGCCGTTCAGCCTCGAGGAGGTCGTGGCACGCGTGCGCGCACTGCTGCGTCGCTCGGTGCAGCTCGCCGAGGAGGAGACGTCGCTGCTCGCCGTCGGCGACCTGACGCTCGACGAGGACAGCCACGAGGTGATGCGAGCCGGCACCGAGATCAACCTCACGGCAACGGAGTTCGAGCTTCTTCGCTTCCTCATGCGCAACCCGAAGCGCGTGCTGAGCAAGGCGCAGATCCTCGATCGCGTGTGGCACTACGACTTCGGTGGGCAGGCGAACGTCGTCGAGTTGTACATCAGCTACCTGCGCAAGAAGATCGACGCCGGCCGCGAACCGATGATCCACACGATGCGCGGCGCCGGTTACGTGCTCAAACCGGCCGGCTGATCGCGGCGGCGGGCATCCGTCGTCAGCGATCGTTGCCCGAGAACGCGTCGAGCACGACGCGATCACGGGCGAAGATGAAGGCCTGGAGCCCGTCCCCATCCCCACGCGGAGACGACCACCCGCCCTCGAGCAGCTGGGAGACAGCGACCCGTCATGATCCTCAACCCGGCCCGGTGGACGCTGCGTTCGAAGCTGCTCGCGTCCATCGTCACCCTGTTCATCCTCGTGCTGACGCTCATCGGCGCCGCGACGGTGCTGTCGATGCGCACTTCGCTGATGAAGCAGGTCGATCAGCAACTCATCGACGTCGAGCGCGCCGTCGGCGGCGGGCCGGCGGGAACCACGGAGCTGGGCGGGCCGGCGGACAAGGACTCGCACCCTCGCGCACCAGGCCTCGGGGGCAGTGTGCTGCGGCTGACGCTCGACGCGTCGTCGACGCCTCATTCGCTCGTGGTCGACCAGAACTACGTCTCGTCCGCGACGGGCACACAGTTGACGTTGTCGCAAGCGCAGATTCGCAGTCTAGCGACGGCAGACCTGGGCACGACGCCGAAGACGATGGATTTCGACGGCTCCCTCGGCCGCTACCGCGTCGTGCGTGTCCCGAAGCCCGACGGGGACATCGCGTTCATCGGGCTACCGCTCGCGCCGATCGACGACAACATCCGCGCGCTCGCCGGCAACATCGCACTCATGGGGCTGCTCGGTCTCGTCACGATCGGGGGCGCCTCGTTCCTGCTCGTGCGTCGTAACCTGCGGCCGCTGCAGCAGGTGGCAGCGACGGCGGAACGTGTCTCTGAACTGCCGCTGGGGCGTGGTGACGTGCGCACCGACGAGCGCGTACCGGTGGCGCTGACCGACGATCACACCGAGGTCGGCACCGTCGGGTTGGCGCTCAACAACCTGCTCGACCATGTCGACTCAGCGCTCGACGCGCGTCACGAGAGCGAGATGCAGGTGCGCCAGTTCGTCGCCGATGCCAGCCATGAGCTACGCACGCCACTCGCATCGATCCGTGGCTACGCGGAGTTGTCGCGGCGCGAGAAGGAGCCGGTTCCCGTCGGTGTCACGCATGCGCTGGGCCGCATCGAGTCGGAAGCGGGACGCATGACGACACTCGTCGAAGACCTGCTGTTGCTCGCCCGACTCGACGCAGGGCGCGAGCTCGAACGCGAACCGGTCGACCTGACGCGCGTCGTCGTCGAGACCGTCAGCGATCTGCACGCGGCCGGGCCCGAGCACGTGTGGCATCTCGACCTGCCGGAGGATCTGGAGGACTTCCCGGAGGTCATCGGCGATGAGGCGCGCCTGCGTCAGGTCGTCATCAACCTCTTGGCCAACGCGCGGCGTCACACCCCGGCGGGCACGACGGTGACGGCCGGCCTCGCGCGGCGCGATGACGACGTGCTGCTCACCGTCACCGATGACGGCCCCGGCATCCCGCCCGAGTTCATGCCGCACCTGTTCGAGCGGTTCACGCGCGGGGACGCAGCGCGAACGCGTACGGAGGGCTCGACGGGGTTGGGGTTGTCGATCGTCGATGCGGTCGTCGCGGCGCATCACGGTACCGTGCGGGTGGAGAGCCGGCCGGGACGCACGTGCTTCACGGTGTCCCTGCCCCTCGAAGATCCGCGGCCATCGTCTCAGGAGGACCGATCGTGAACCCGACGCCCGGCGCGGACACCGCGCGCCGCTCGACGACCGCGCCCGTCTCTACTGCTTCGACCTCATCGGGTTCGAGCGACGAGTCGATGACGGCGAGCGCTCCAGGCAGCAGCCGCCTCGACGCGCTGCGCTCCCCCGGAGCGGCGCAGGCGATGCGCTTCGCGATGGTCGGCATCGCCTCGACGGTGCTCTACACGGTGTTGTTCGCCGTTCTCGACACGCGAATGAACCACCAGATCGCGAACATCTTGGCGCTGCTCATCTGCACGGTGCTCAACACGTGGGTCAACCAGCGGTTCACGTTCGACGCAGCCGGCCACGAACGCGGCCGTGACGCTCACCTGCAGAGCCTCGCCATCCTCGTCGTCACGCTCGCCGTGACGAGCGGAGCCCTCGCCCTCGAACATCACCAGTGGCCGCAGGCCTCGACGCTGTGGGACACCGTGACGGTGACCGTCGGCAACGCCATCGCCACCGTCATCCGCTTCGTGGTGTTCCGCCGTATCTTCGCCGCCCGGGACTGAACGGGCGCGGCGCACGGTGCGCCCGAGCCATCGAGGCCCGTCTAGTCCGTCCCCCGATCTACAGGTCCTCGCTTCACCGGGTGCTACCGGTCATTGCGTCGATGCTCCAACTTCGGATGCATTCAGCACCGCACTCATCGAAACGGAGCGACCGCACCCGCCGACGACGATCAAACTCTCACGTCTAGTTGCCAGGATGGAGGTACCGGCGGACCACAGCAACCAGGATGCCGTCGTCATTCGCTCTCAGGTCCACTCCCACCGGTACCCGCGCCTCTCCGACACTTGACTGAGAGACCTGCCGTGCCATGCCCTGGCCCAACGTCACGCGGTGTGGCCGTCCGGCCAACCTCCGCGTCCAATAACAGGTTCCACCGCCCGTGGGGATCCGTCTTCGCAGTTCCGCTTCAGGCGAAGACGACGTCCGTCGTCACGTCCGGGCGGCGCATCTCGCGCGCCTCGGCGAGATAGTTCTGCCGCATCGTCCACGGCGCGGCGTCGCTGCGGCGCGGCATGATGTCGGCCGCGCGGCGCAGATAGCCCGAATCCATCTCGAGCAGCGGGCGCCGGCCGAGCCCTGACGGCGGGACGGGCGTCGCGCTGCGGTAACCGCCGTCACGCAGATGCTTGATCATCCGCGCGACGAACCGGTGCGACAGGTCACCGCGCAAGCTCCACGACGCGTTGATGTAGCCGACGCAGAGCGCCGCGTTCGGCACGCCCTCGAGCATGCAGCCGCGGTAGACGAGACGCTGCGAGACGTCGACCGGCTCGCCGTCGATGCGCAGGCTCGCGCCGCCGAGCAACTCGACGGCCAGACCCGTCGCCGTCACGATGACGTCGGTCTCGAGCAGCTCACCCGAACCCGTACGCACCCCGCCCGGCTCGACGCTCGCGATCGTGTCGGTGACGACCCTGGCACGCCCGTGCTTGACCGCCTTGAACAGGTCGCCGTCAGGCACGATGCACAACCGCTGATCCCACGGCGCATACGGCGCGGTGAAGCTGTCGACGTGCTCCTCACCCGCGCCCTGACGGACGTTCGCACGCAGCACCGCACGCGCCGCCCGCGGCAGGCGCCGCGCCGTCTGGTACGAAGCCCACTGCGCCGCAACGTTCTTCGCCCGCATGACGGCGTGCTTGCGCTGCGGGCTGAGCCGCTCGTCCGGGATCTTCGCCAACGCCGCCGCGAGCGGATCACGCGACGGCTGCGCGAGCACATACGTCGGCGTTCGCTGCAGCATCGTCACCTCCGCGCCGAGATCGGCGAGCGCCGGCACGAGCGTCATCGCCGTCGCACCCGAGCCGATGACGACGACGCGCCGGCCCGCCACGTCGAGATCTTGCGGCCAGAACTGCGGATGCACGACCTGGCCCGCGAACTCCGCGAGACCGGGGATATCCGCCGCATACGGCTCGGCGTAGCTGTAGTAACCGCTGCACGCGTGGATGAAGCCGGCCGTCGTCTCGACCTCGCCGTCAGGCGTGTCGACGCGCAGCCGCCACACCGCGTCAGCACTGCTCCAATCCGCGCTGACGACCTTGTGCCGCAGACGAATCCGCTCACTCACACCGAACGCGTCGGCCGTCGAACGGATATAGTCGAGGATGTCCTCACCCGCCGCGATCGCCTTCTCCTGATGCCACGGCGCGAACGGATACGACATCGTGTACATGTCCGAATCCGTTCGCACCCCCGGATACCGGAACTGATCCCACGTGCCACCGAGCGCATCCCGCGCCTCGAGAACGACGTAATCGACGCCCGGATTCGCCTCCTGGATGCGACACGCCGCCCCGACGCCCGACAACCCCGCACCGATCACGACGACATCGACGTGCTCCACCTGCTGCTGCACACCCACCGACACGACGAACTCCTCACTCCACGAACACACCACCTGCGAGGCTAACGACCCCGACGTGGGCGCGTGGCCCGTTGAGACAGGTGCGATACCGAGGGGTGGGGTGCCGTGGCGCCCGGGCGGGCGGCCGAGCTGTCGGAACGGGCGGAGGGACTCCGTCGGCGCGACGTGCGCTCACTTCGCTCTTGTGGCGGCCCGGGCGAGTTGTTGAGCTGTCGGAACGGGCGGAGGGACTCCGTCGGCGCGACGCGCGCTCGCTTCGCTCGCGGGCGTCGTGCCTCCTCCTCAAATCCCCCGTACCCATTCAGCGAGAGTGACGAGGGCCCCGCCGGGGCGACTTCGTCGCGCCCGGCGGGGCCCTCGTCACTCTCGCTGGCGGAGGCGGAGGGATTTGAACCCTCGATGGGGCTATAAACCCCAAACCCGCTTAGCAGGCGGGCGCCATAGACCGGACTAGGCGACGCCTCCTCCGCGCAGCTTTCGCTGCAGCCCTGAAAGGTTATCCGACCCGCCCCGCCACACCAAACCGCCTCCCCCCGACACGTCAACACAGGAGACTCACACCTGGGCTTCGGCCGGCGTCGAGCTTCGTCACCAGATTGAGACATTTCCTCCTTCATCCCTCATGATGGAGTGTCAGGGGCAGCTTTCGGTGCCCTCACACGCAACAGAGAGGGCCACGATGGCGAGGCAGGCGGAGCACGAACCATCCGGTGCGCACGCACCGTCCGACGTGACCCGCTCGAGCGAGCGTCAACGCCGCCGTGCGACGCTACGCCGCTCTCTGTCGTTGACATTTCTGAGCACCCTCGTCCCCGGCCTCGGGTTGATGTGGACGAAACGTCGCACCGTCGGCGTCATCCTCCTGCTCATCGCCGTCATCGCCGGCATCGCTCTCAGCATCTTCCTCCTGAGCGGTAACGTCCTCACCGGCGCCGCCAACGTCCTCACCTCGACCGGCCTCAAGCTCGCCCTCGTCGCGCTGGCCGCTGCCCTCGTGCTGTGGTTGACGTCGATCGTTCTCACCGCGCGCACGACGCACACCGACGGCTGGTCGCACCGCGGCGACATCCTGTTCAAGGCCTTCACCGCCCTCATGTGCCTCGCCGTGACGATGCCGCTCGCGCGCGCCGTCAGCACCGTCACCGTCACGCAGGACGCGTTCGGCACCATGTTCATCGAGAACGGCAAGGGCGCCGCCTCCACCAAGGAGAACGCGTTCAAGAAGAAGGCCCGCGTCAACCTCATGCTCGTCGGTTCCGACGCGGGTAGCGACCGCACGGGCATCCGCACGGACTCGCTCATGGTCGCCTCGATCGACACCCACACGGGTGACACGACCCTCATCAGCATCCCGCGCAACTGGAACTACGTCCCGTTCCCCGAGTCGAACCCGCTGCACAAGCTCTACCCGAACGGCTTCCACTGCCCCGAACGTGGTGCGGGCGACCCCTGTTGGATGGATGCGGTGTGGAGCGAAGCTGACACGCAGCACCCGGAGTTGTTCCCCGGTGAGCAGTACGCCGGCCTCAACGCGACGCGCGACGTCGTGCAGGAGATCATCGGCATGCCGATCGACTACTCCACCGTCATCAACCTCAAGGGCTTCCAGGACCTCGTCGACGCCATGGGCGGCGTCGACATGACGATCCCTCCCGGGGGCATCGCCATCGGCGGCAAGATCGAGGGCGGCGCGATCGTGCCCGGCTCGATCACCGGCCGCATCCCCGAAGGACGCCAACACCTGAACGGTCAGCAAGCCCTGTGGTACTCACGCAGCCGCGTCGAGACCGGCGACGGCGACCGCATGCGCCGTCAGCGCTGCATGGTCAACGCACTCATCGACCAGACCAACCCCATCTCACTGGTCAACCAGTTCCCCTCGATCATGAAGGTCGCCAAGGAGAACATCCTGCTCGACCTGCCGCAGAGCGAACTGCCCGACCTCGCCGACCTCGCGAACACGATGAAGAAGGGCCAGACGAAGAGCGTCAACCTCGCCTACCCCGTCATCAGCGACAGCCACCCCGACTACGACAAGGTGCGCGCCCTCATCAAGAAGGGCATGGATCGCTCGACGCCGGCCCCGAAGCCGAAATCCAGCTCGAGCGCTTCGTCGTCGACCGCCCCGAACTCGTCGTCGAGCAGCGCGAGCACCAGCTCATCGAGCAGCGACCAGGCCATCGACGACACCACGGCCACCTGTTGATCGTGCGCACGACTGAACGCAGACTCGGCTGCGCCGCCCACCCCACGAGGGACGGGCGGCGCACTCGTCTGCGTGACGGGCCCCGCCCGAGCATGACGGAGTCGGCGCACGACGAAGCCCCCAGCCGAACGGCTGGGGGCTTCGTACGAAAACGCTACGAGATCAGATGATCAGGCAGCCGTGACGTTCGAGGCCTGCGGGCCCTTGTCGCCCTGCGTGATCTCGAACTCGACGCGCTGACCCTCGTCGAGCGAGCGGTAGCCGTTGGTCTGGATGGCGGAGAAGTGAACGAAGACGTCGGCGCCGCCGCCGTCCTGCTCGATGAAGCCGAAGCCCTTCTCAGCGTTGAACCACTTCACAGTGCCCTGTGCCATGGGAAATCCCTCAATCTGTTTCTCTGCGTTGAGCCTGCACTTTTTGCAGGCTCAGGCTGATGTGCATGCCGTGAACGCCTGAGGTGATGTACAACAGGGGTAAAACCGGGTTCTGCAAAGCAACCACCCTCACGCTAACACGAGCGGCCCCGCGGGCTTCATTCCACGCGTCCCGCGAAGGTGAATAGTTGGTGACCCGCAGCAGCTGGAGCAGTGGGCGAGAGCGTCACTTCCAGCCCGAGCAGGACCTCGAGCGCGCATCGGAGCATCGAGCCGGGTAGGTGTGCGCCGCCGGTGTCACTCGTTACGCATCGACAGCGGTGTGGCGCCGCCGTCCATCGCTGCCGCGAGTTCGGCCTCGGCGGCCGCGCCCTGGGCGGCACGCACCGAGCTCAGCTTGACGACCGAGTACAGCAGCAGCGCGAGCCCGGCCACCTCACCGGCGACGGCGAGGGGCGTGTCGCGCAGTTGGTCGCCGTAGACGCCGACACCGATGAGGACGCTGAACAGCGGATCGAGCGAGGCGACGACGGGCAGCACGACGTTGAGAGGCGCCGCCGCGAACGCCACCTGGTTGAGCGCCAGACCACAGGCAGCGAGCGCGATGAGCACCCACAGCTGCCACGACGTCAGCACCGCGTCGAGACCGAAGAGGTGTGAGATCTGCGTCGTCGACTTCATCAACCCGGCCGTCGTCGCGTAGACGATGGCGACGGACGCTGCGAGCGCCCGGGCACGCATCCGCGGGCGCATCGAGCGCGTGCCGAACACCGCGCCGAGGACGAACAGGCCGCCCACGACGGCGAGGATGATGGCGGGCACGCGACGACCGATGGCCGTCTCTCCGTGTGCGGAGATCGCGTCGGAGACGAGCAGGAACATCACGAGGCCGGCGACGAGCGTCAGCGAATGGAGGATCTCCGAACGTGTCGGGCGCGTACGCAGCATGACGTGGTTGAGCCCGAGGCTGATGACGAGCGACATGCACAGCACCGGCTGCACGACCGAGAGGCTGCCGTACTTGAGGGCGAGGATCTGGAAGACGACGCACAGCCCGTCGAACACCATGGCGATGGCGAACGTCGGGTTCGCGACCCATGCCACCGCCGCGGCGCGCAACCCGCGCCGGGGGAGCTTCTCACCGTCCGCTCGCTCGTCGACCGCCGGCTGCTCCACGGCATGCTGTGCGGCGCGGTGCTTGAACACCGTCGACAGCGCCGCACACGCACTGGAGGCGACAGCCAGCAGCAGGACGAGCAGCATGCGACCTCCGAGCGACGACGTTTTCGGACGCCACGGCATCGGCCTCCCGGCCTCAGGGTACTGGCCGAGGGCGGTCAGGGACGTTCAGGCACGGTGGTGCGCGACTGGGAGTTCTCTGAAGGTGTCCAGACCCATCTCGCGCCGCAGAACCTCCGCCGCAACGGCGCGAGCCGGCTCGAGGTCTGCGTCGACAAAAGCCAGGCGCGTGCGGCGCTCGACGAGATCGTCGAGCGTCATGGCACCCTCGTGCCGCACCGCGTGGACGAACTCGGCGACCAGCGTCGACGATCCGGGCACGACGCGCTCGGCGTAGAACGACGATTCGTCGGCGATCGCGGCCACCGACGGGGCCAACGTGCCGTAGCGGCGCACGAGCCGCTCGGGCGCCGCGACGCGAGCGAGGACGTCAGTCGGGGCTGCGCCGAGAAGCGGAAGCTCACGCGTTCGGCACGATGCGACCACGCCTCCGACGCGCCGGGCTACGGCGTCGACGGCGTCCTGCGCCATGCGGCGATACGTCGTGAACTTTCCTCCCGTGATGGTGATCGGGGCGCCCGGCTCGTCGAGGAGCAGGTGCTTGCGCGAGGCGTCCGCGGTCGCGCCTTGCCCGCTCGAGGCGTCGGCGCGCGTCACGAGCGGTCGCAGACCAGCGAAGCGCCCGACGACGTCGTCACGCGTCAGCGGACGGGCCAGGACGGCGTTCATCGTCGCGAGCAGGAACTCCTCGTCTTCGTCCGGGACGGAAGGAGCGAGCGGGTCGGCGTCCGGGTCGGCCTCGTCCGTCAGCCCGATGAGGACGAGCCCGTCGACGATCGGAATCGCGAACACGTAGCGGCCAAAGTGCCCGGGCACCGGTGCGACGAGCTGCGCCGAAGGGTTACCCACCGCGCTCGCCCGGACGACCAGGTGCGAGCCACGCGAGGGCGTGACGGTGAGACGCTCGTCGTGCTCGCCGCTCCACACCCCCGTCGCGAGCACGATGTGGCCGTGGGCGACGAACGACTCCCCCGTCAGCTCGTCGGTGAGCTCGACGGACTCAGAGTCGAGCGGACGCGCCGCACACCGCGTCACGACGTCGGCGCCGTGCGCCGCGGCGGTGCGCGCGAGGGTCGTCACGAAGCGCGCGTCGTCCTCGAGCTGGCCGTCGGTGTAGCGCAGCGCCGCGCGGCCGCGCACTGCGCCAGGGACGAGCGACTCGACGTCACGCACCCGAATGCGGCGCGGCGCGGCGAGGACATTCGACGGCGTGCGGCTGACGCGGCGCAGCCCGTCCGAGAGGGTGATGCCGAGGTTCGAGACGGCCGCCTCACCGATGCCGGTGTCGAGCACCACCGTGTGCAGCGGCCGCACGAGATGCGGCGCGATGCTCGTCATCAGATGATGACGCTCGCGCGCCGACTCGTAGGCGGCGGCGAGGTCACCCTTTGCGAGATAGCGCAGGCCGCCATGGATGAGCTTGCTGCTCCACCGACTCGTCCCTGCCGCCAGATCGACGCGCTCGACGAGTGCCGTGCGCAGCCCGCGCGACGCCGCGTCGAGCGCCACGCCGACACCCGTCACCCCGGCGCCGACGACGATGACGTCGTAGCGCTCGTGGGCGAGGCGGTGCAGTGCCGCAGCGCGTTGGGTGGGGTTGAGGCTGCCCACGCTGGGGTCACTGGCGGGGTGGCCGGGGGTGGTCGACATCAGGAGCGGCCTTCCGTGGGGTGGTCCGGTGGTCAGAGGCTGCCGGGCTGGGCGCGAGGTACCCGTCGAGCAGATGGGCCGCCTCGGCGAGCCACACCTGACGAGGGGCGATCTGCTCGAGCGGTCGACGGCTGACGAGGTAGGGCATGAGCGCCTGCATCGCGCCCATCGCGAGGACGTCGGCCGGCGCGTCGCGCACCGAGCCATCGAGCTGCGCGAGGGCGATCGCGGCGCTCAACGCGTCGAGAATGCTGCGCTGGCTGCGCCCGACACGTTCGACGAGATAGGGCAGGAGCAGTTCGGGGTCGTGCTCGATCAGCGCCTGCGTGAACTCCGTCGAGAGCGCCTCGAGCGTGGTGATCGCGGCGCGGACGATGACGTCGCGGGTGACGGCGCCCGCCTCGCCGTCGGCTGGTTCGCTTGCGGTTTCGTTCGAGGGAACCTGGGGCAGCGCGTCGCTTGCGGCGGCGGCGAAGTCGGCGACGAGGGCCTCGCGCACGAGGTCGTCGAGCGTCGCGCCACGTCGGTAGAGGGTGGCCCGACTCATGCCTGCGCGGCGGGCCACCGACGTCATCGTCGCGCGGCGAAAACCGTAGGCGATGACCTCCGCCCGCACTGCGGCCAGCATTGCATCGTCTTGCGTCATGCGTCCTCCTCGCTGTGTGGTCGCCGCCACGATTGGCCCGTCGGAGCAATGAAACATTGAGACAAATCGTGACTCAGTGTCTCACGCACGGCATGATGGGGTCATGAAGGATGACGCGAACCTCGTCGAGACCGCCCCGCGCTCGGTGTGGCACGGCTGGGGAGACCCGCAGCTCAAGAAAGAACTCTCCCCGCTCGTCTGGCGCGGGTTGAAGCTCGCCAAGGGCATCGAACCGGCTGAGCAGGACACTCCGCCCGTCGCGCTCGACGACGTCGAGCTGCCCGCCTCCACCCTCGACGACGACGGCCTCGCCGCCCTGCGCACACTCGTCGGCGACGCGTACGTCAGCGTCGAACGACGCGAGCGCATCGAGCACGCCGGGGGCAAGAGCTACCCCGACCTGTATCGGCTGCGCACCGGCGACGGCAGTCACGCGCCGGACGCCGTCGCGTTTCCCGCCGACGGCAGCGAGGTCGTCGAGGTGCTGCGCCTCGCCGCGCAGCGTGAGATCGCCGTCGTCCCGTTCGGCGGTGGCACGAGCGTCGTCGGCGGTGTCGACCCCGTGCGCGGTCGGTTCGCGAGCGTCATCAGTCTCGACCTACGGCGCCTCGACGCCGTCGTCAGCATCGACGAGACGTCGCGCACCGCAACGCTCCAGCCCGGGCTGCGCGGCGCCCAGCTCGAAGCCGTGCTGCGTCCGCGCGGACTCACGCTCGGACACTTCCCGCAGAGCTACGAACAGGCAACGCTCGGCGGATATCTCGTGACGCGCAGCTCCGGGCAGGCGTCCTCCGGGTACGGACGGTTCGAGCAGAACGTCGTCGCCGTCACCCTCGCCACGCCCGAGGGCGAGCTGACGCTCGGCGGGCGGACTCCCAGCTCGGCGACGGCCGCCGGGCCGAAGCTCATCGACGTGCTCATCGGCAGCGAGGGCACGCTCGGCGTCATCACCGAGATGACGCTGCAGCTGCACGAGGGACCGACCGAGTTCGCTTACGAGACCTGGGCGTTCGACTCGTTCACCGACGGGTTCGACGCGTTCCGGGCGCTCGCGCAGGATCTCGGCCACGGCGTCATGCCGGACGTCAGCCGCCTCTCCGACGGTGAGGAATCACGCACGATCCTGGCCCAGTCGGCGCGAGGGCTCGCGGCGATGGCGACCTTCGCCGCGCGCGGCGCCCGCGAGCCGTCGCTCGGGGTGCTGCGTTGGGAGGACACCGACCGCACCACCCTGCGTCGGCGCCGGCGACAGGCGCACCGCGTGCTGCGCACGGCGGGTGCGCGACGTGCGCCCGCGTCGATCGCCGAGCACTGGATCAGCCACCGCTTCCGCGGGCCCTACCAGCGCGACCACCTCATGGATCGCGGCATCTTCGTCGAGACGCTCGAGACGGCGACGACGTGGGCGAACCTGCCGACGCTCTACAGCGCGGTGCGCGATGCGATCAGCGCCGAGGTCGGCCCGCACGCCGTCGTCCAGTGCCACGTCTCGCACCTCTACGACGGCGGCGCCTCGCTCTACTACACGTTCTTCTGCCGCGAGGAGAGCGACCCGCTCGCCCAGTGGCGCCGCGTCAAGACGGCCGCGAGCGACGTCATCGCGGCACACGGTGGCACGATCACGCACCACCACGCCGTCGGCACCGACCACCGCGCCTGGGCCGCTGACGAGATGGGCGAGCTCGGCGCGCGCATCCTGCGCGCGGTGAAGAACGAGCTCGACCCGGCCGGAATCCTCAACCCCGGCAAGCTCGTTCCGCCGGTCGACGACGCCCCCGACGCGTGCGAGGCCGGGGCGTCATGACGCGGCCCGTCACCCTGGTCGTCAACCCGGCTGCGCGCAAGGGTGCGACGCTGCGCATGATCGATCCGGTGACGGACATCCTGCGCGCGCACGGTTGGCGCGTCGACGTCGTGGTCACGCGGTCGGCGGACCACGCGTCGCAGGTCGCCGCCGACGCGAACGTCGACGACCTGCTCGTCACGCTCGGCGGCGACGGGCTCTACGGGCGGGTGGCCGCGGGCGCCGTCGTCAGCGGCTGCCTCATGGCGCCGTTGCCCGCGGGGCGTGGGCACGACCTCGTCCGCGCACTCGGGGGCCCGGGCGACATGCGACGCGCCGCGCAGCTGCTCGCCGTCGCGCGCGAACGCCGCCTCGACGTCGGACTGGCCGGCGACGGCGACCCGTCGACCGCCACGGTCTTCCTCGGTGTGGCGACGCTCGGCTACGACTCGATGGCGAACACGTACGCCAACGACGCTCCGCGCGCGGTGCCGAGTTCGCTCGTCTACGCCTACGGCGGCGCTCGAACGCTCGTGCACGCGCGGCCGCGACCGTTGACGCTCGTCGTCGACGGGGTGACGCACGAGTTCACCGGGTGGAACGTCGCGATCGGCAACTCGGGGCGATTCGGCGCCGGGATGCGCGTCAACCCCGACGCGTCGATGAGCGACGGGTTGCTCGACGTCACCGTCGTCACCGACATCCCACGCTGGCACTACCCGGCGATGCTGCCGCGCCTGTTTCGCGGCACCCATGTCGACGGGGTACGTGTTCGAGCGCTGCGCGGACGCGAGATCCGCGTCATCACGCCCCACGTCGGGGATGTCTATGCCGACGGCGACCTGCTCGAGGCGTCGCCGACGACGTTCCGTGCGCTGCCCGACGCCCTGCGCGTCCTCGTGCCGGCGCCCTGAGACGCCTGAGCGTCGAGCCGTCAGCGCCCGACGTAGGCCTCGACGCGCGCCGCGGCGAGCTTGCCGCTGACGAGCACCATCGGCACGCCGACACCCGGCACGGTGCCGGAACCGGCGAAGAATACGCCGGGGCGGCGGCGTTCGACGTTCGGCGGGCGGAACGGGCCGGTCTGCAGGAACGTGTGGCTGAGCGCGAACGGCGTTCCCGCGGCCATACCCTGCGCCTGCCAGTCGGTGGGATCGACGAACTCGTCGGTGACGATCGTCGTCGGGTAGCCGGCGTCATCGAGGAAAGCGAGCAGTTCCTCCTTCATGCGCGGCCGCTCGGCCGCCCAGTCGACACGCCCGACGTCGAGGTTGGGTGCGGGCTCGAGGACGTACAACGTCGAACAACCCTCCGGCGCGGCGGTGGCATCGTCACGAGACGGAATGGTGACGAGCCGCGACGGGTCCTGCATCCGCGTGCCGCGCACGAGCAGATCGTCGAACGACTCCTCCCACGCCGTGCCGAAGTGGATGTTGTGGTGCGCGGCGTCGCTCGGCACACCCTCGACCCCGAGGTGCCAGACGACCGCGGACGGCGAGTACGTCGCACGCTTCAGGACGGCCGGCGGTTCGAGGTCGTCGAGCAGCGTCCGGTAGGCGATGGGCAGGTCGGTCGTGCAGACGATCGCGTCACACGGCAGGCGCTCGTCACCACTCGGGCCGGACGTCTCGACCCCGGCGACGACGCCGTCAGCGCGGGTGAGGATGCGCGTCACGGTCGTGTCGTAGCGCTGTTCGACGCCTGTGCGCCCGAGCGCACGCGCCATTGCCTCGGGCACCTCGCGCATGCCGCCGGCCGGGAACCAGACACCCTCGATCGAGTCCATGTACGTGATGACGGCGTACAGCGCGAGCGCCTTCTCCGGCGCGAGACCTGCATACATCGCCTGGAACGAGAAGATGCGGTGCAGGCGTTCGTCGTCGAAGCGCTCGCGGATGACAGGTCCGAGGCGACGGAACCCGCCGAGCCTCACGAGCCGCGCGGCTGCAGCCGGGTTGCGCAGCAGGTCGAGGGGTGAGTCGAAGTTCGCGTCGATGAAGTGCGGCATCTCGACCTCGTACAGCCGCCGCAGCCACGCGACGAAGTCGTCGAACGCCGCCGCGTCCTTCGCGCCGCACTCGCGCGCGATCTCCTCGCGCATCGCCTCGTGGCCGTGGCGGACGAAGATGGTCGAACCGTCCGCGTAGCAGGCGCGATAGGCGGGGTCGAGCAGCGTCAGGTCGAGCACGTCGTGCACGCCGACGCCGATCTGCGCGAGGGCCTCGTCGACGAGGTCGATCATCGTCAGGACGGTCGGGCCGGTGTCGAACGTGAACCCGTCCCGCTCGAGGCGGATGCCGCGCCCACCCGCCTGCGCCTGCTTCTCGACGATGACGACGTCGTGCCCGGCGCCGCGTAGATGACAGGCTGCGGCCAGGCCGGCGAGGCCGGCTCCGATGACGACGATGCGACTCATGCGAGATCCTTCCCATCGAGGGGTTCGTGTTCTTCGTGCTGCGTGTGCTCGTGCGCGGTCTGGTCGTGCTGGGGCGCGAGCGTCAAGAGGCCGTTCTCCCCCAGCTGCTCGGCGAGCAGCACGATCTGCTCGGCCGCCCACGGGCTGAGCAGCGCCGGAGTGCGACGCGCGAGGTGGACGGCGTCGGGCCAGGCGATCCAGGCCCACTCGCACACCTCGTCGGGGTGCGGTGCGAGCTGCGCGGGGTCGATGCGCCCGACGAGCACCGGGCAGATCTCGTGCTCGACGATGCCGGACGCGTCGACCGCGCGGTAACGGTAGCTCGGCAGGACGACGCGCAACTGCGTCACATCCAGCCCGAGCTCTTCACGCACGCGCCGGCTCACCGCGTCCTGCGTGGGTTCGTCGGGGCGCGGATGCCCGCAACAGGTGTTCGTCCACACACCCGGCCACGCGACCTTCGTCAGCGCGCGACGGGTGAGCAGCAGGCGACCCGCGTCATCGAACAGGTAGCTCGAGAAGGCGCGATGCAGCGGCGTGTCATGGGTGTGCACCTCGGCGCGCGGGCACGTGCCGATCGCGGCGCCGTCATCGTCGAGCAGGACGACGACGTCGTCGGTCGCGGCCGGCACACCCGTAGTAGGAGCGGCGGGCGCGGCACCGAACGTCGCTTCCGCTGGCTTGCCGGGCGCGTCGATCATCGGCGTCTCGCGCATCGGGGGTGCTTCTTTCGAGTCGTCGGCGTGAGGTGCTGGATGATCCTGACGACGTTCACGCATCGCGCACCGCCAGTTCGTCGGCGAAACGCGTGAGTTCGTCACGCACCGCGCCCTGCGGCAGCGCCGCGAGAGCATCGAGGGCATCAGCGTGGCGATCGGCGATGCGGGCGACGGCCTGCGCGCGCACGCCCGCCGCGTCGAGGCGCTGCAACCAGGCGTGTGTCTCGGCCTCGTCGAGTGGTTCGCGACCCGGCGCCAGGCGTCGCGTCAGCTCGCCGTCGAGGGCCGAGTCGGCGAGGCCGAGGACGGTCGTCGGCTTGCGTTCGCGCAGATCCTCGCCCGCCGGTTTGCCCGTGACGGCGGGTTCGCCCCACAGGCCGATGATGTCGTCGGCGAGCGCGAACGCCTCACCGAGCGCGGCGCCGAATCGGCTCAGCCACGCCGGTGGCGCGCTCTCGCCGGCGAGCAACGCGCCGATCTCGAGGGGGCGCTGCACCGTGTACGCGCCCGACTTGGCATGCGCGACGCGGCGTGTGCTCACCTCGTCGAGGCGTGCCTCGGCGGCGAAGACGAGGTCGAGCCGCTGCCCGGTGACGAGCTCGACGACCGCTGCATCCCACGCGTCGGCCACGTGCTCCGGCAGAGCGCGGACGAGGCGGTTCGCGAGCGCGAACGCGAGATCACCGGCGAGGACGGCGACGCTGTCGCCGAGGCGCGCAGCGTCGGGGCCGTCGGGCTGAGCTGCGGCGGCTCTCACCTGGTGGTGCGCGGTCGGAGTGCCGCGTCGCGTGTCAGAGGCATCCATGACATCGTCCTGCAGCAACCCGAACAGGTGCAACAACTCGAACGCCGCAGCGACACGAACGACAGCGTCGGTGGTCGCGGGGTCGTCGTCGGGGTTGGTGCACTCGCGCGCCGCCAGGTACCCGAGGCGGACGAGCCGGGGCCGCACGAGTTTGCCGCCGGCTGCGAGAAGATCACGCACGAGCGTCTCGAGCGACGATGCCTCGACCAGCGCTGACGAGGGCAGTCCGGCCGTCACCACACCGCCGGCGTCGGCCGCGAAGGCAAGGCTCTCGGCCAAGCGCGCCTGCACGGCGTCGAGAAAGCTGGCGGCATCGGTGAGACGGCACGCGTCGCTGCGGCGTCCTCCATCTCGACTCTCGGTGTCGCAGCGTCCCGCGGCGCGCCGCTCGCGCCCGAGTCCTTCGAGCCCGGAACGTCCGGCGTCGGGGGCGACGTCGTTCTGCCGTCCGCTCATCGGCCACGCCCTGACGAATCGCGACCTACCGTCGTGAGGCCACGCTCGCGCAGGCGCAGCGCCGCACGGGCGGCGCGCAGCGACCGCGGGAACCGCGCCCGCGTCGGCACGCTCCACAGCTCGTGCCCGGGCAACCCCCAGTGGCGCAGCAACGCGTTCGCGGCCTGGAAACCGGTCGTCGCCGCCCGCTCCATGAGCGCGACGGGCAGCTCGCAGCGCACGCCGTCACCGGCGAGGACGAGCTTCGGCTGCGGCGTGACGACGCCCGGGCGCGCGGCCCACTCGTCCGTACCGGCGAGGGGGCAGTCGGCCTCGACGAGCACCTCCTCGTGCACCGGCTCGCACCCGGTGAGCACAGGGTGCAGGCGCTCGAGCTGATGTCGTAGGTCGGCGAGCGCTTCGTCATCGGTGACGTCGTCGGGCACCGCGTAAGCATGCAGTTCGACGACGCTGCCGCCGCACCGCTCGGCCCACTGCGCGGCGCCGTCCTCGAGGTCGTGGACGAGAGAGACGTTGTCGAGATGGCCGTACGCGGCCGTGCCGACGAACGGCGCGCGGCCCGCCGCGACGGGGCGGTCGAACCACAGTCGCTGCACGATGAAACGAGGCGCCATCTCCCCGGTCAGCACGGACGCACGCCAGGCCTCGTCGCCGAGGTCGGTGCCGTCGACGAGACGCTGCAGCACGTCACGACTCGTCGCGATGACGACGGCGTCGGCGCGGAGCGAGCCATGGGCATCGTCACGGTCAATGGCGAAGTCAAGGCGGCCGCGACTCGCCTCGTCGGTACCCACCGCACCCGCAGCCGCGCCGGCGCTGACACGGAAACCCTCGCCGTCGCGCTCGATCGACTCGACGCGACAACCCGTCACGACGTGCGCGCCGAGGTCTTCGAGGTAGGAGCGCAGCGGTCGCCACATCGTCGTGTCGAAGTCGTCGCGGCTGACGTCGAACAGCAGCCCCTCGCCGGAACCGAGGAAGTACATGTGGAACATGGCGATGAGTTCGCCGGCGGAGAAGTCGCGCGGGCCGGCGAAGAAGCTGCGTGCGAACACCTCGAGCGCGAGCGAGCGCATGCGTTCGGGGAACCGCAGCGCGTCGAGGGCGTCGGCGGCGCTCACCCCGTCGTAGCGCGAATACGTGGCGGGGAAGTCGACGTCGAGCAGGTCGAGGGCGCGGTCGGCATCGACGCGCGACAGGTCGCGCAGACCGAACGAGGGGCTGCGGGCGACGAACGACAGGAAGTTGAGCGGCGGCCTCGTCGCGATCTGCGTGAACGAATCCTGCGTACCGTCCGCGTGACGCAGCGGGTAGTCCGCGACGGGCCGCAGACATTCGAGGCCCGGGTCGACGCGGCGCAGCAGCGCGCGCAGGTTGTAGTACTGGCGGAAGAACGCGTGAAACCCGCGGCTCATCGTCGCTCGATCGTCCGGGGCGCCCGACGCGTCAGCGCCCGGGGTCGGCACGTCGACGGGCCAGCTGCGCACGCGGCCACCGAGGCTGCTCTCTGCCTCGATGAGCGTGACGCGCACGCCGCGCTCGGCCAGCCCGACGGCGGCGCTGATGCCGGCAATCCCACCACCCACGACGACGACGTGGGGGGCCGCGGCGTCCGCCACCCTCGACGCAGCAGGGCCACCCCGACCGTCAGGCTCATGCCGTTCGGCCGCCGCATCACGTCCGGGGCGCCACGGCGGCACCCGTCGCAGCCCCGCCGTGAAGGCCTCGATCGTCGCGCTCATCGTGCGTTCTCCTTTCGGCGGCGGCCGTGGTGTTCCCACAGCAGGATCGTCAGCGTCACCATCGAGAAGCCGAACCCGAAGTCCTCGATCGGGATGTCCCACGGAAAGCGGATGCCGAGGAACTGATCGCGCCCGTAGAGGACGATCGGGTCGCTCAGCTTCGTCAGCCAGCCGTCGACGAGGATCTGGAACGCGAACACGATGACCATCGAGCACCAGTAGCGCGCCGAGGTGAAGATGCCGGTGCGCCAACGCCCTTCGAGAGCGACGACGCCGATCATCGACGCGACGGTCAGCACGGTGTACTCGGGCACGTCACACCTCCCTCGACGGGCGATGATCGCCTCGCGCGGACGAGCCATCAGCCGCCACATGGCGTCCCTCGCCCGCCCGCCCGTCCGGATCGACCCGGGCGAGAGCACTTCTCGCGCTCCCGCTCGAGCGCCACGCGGCGAGCAGGCGCAGGCAGAACCCGACGGCTCCGTACGTCAGCAGCCCGCAGATCGGGATGACGACGAAGAACACGAGCTCCTCGATCGGCATCGGGGTGAGCGGCACATCCCAACCCGACGTGAACCGCGGCGAGTACGACCAGTGATCGCGCACGATCCCGACGATGTCCCACACACTGAACAGCACGACGACGGGCAGCAGCGCCGCGAGCAATCGTCGCGGGCGTGAGTACACGCGGGCGCGCAGGACGAGTTCGAGCGGCAGCGTGATGAGCAGGCATCCACCCATGAGCAGCAGGTACTGATAGGGATCCCAGGACGCGGGCAGGCTCATGTCACCCACCCCACCACGACGTCGGCCGCCGTCACGACTGCCCGTCCCGCGCGAAACCCGAACGCAGTTCGTAGCGACGCTCCGCGTACTCGAGGTCGTCGACCCACAACTGGCCCTGCGTGCGCAGCACGAGCGGGCGGATGAGCGGCGCGAACGCCCGCGCCGCACGGAAACCGGGGCGCTCGGAGTGCGCGATCGTCGCCTCGTGAATGACGCTGCGAGCCGGCTGCTCGGCGCTCGCCGGCTGCACGCACGTCGCGTGGGTCTCGACGGTGCTGCCGACGCCCTCGCCGTCGATGATCGTCATCGTGATCGTGCGGCTGTCGGCGCACGTGAACGCCGCGCGCACCGGAACGCCGTAGGTGTGGTTGAGGCGGAACGTCACGTCGGTGACGAGGCAGTCGTCGTCGCTCGCGTCCTCGTCGACGACGAGGTGGCTGAACGCGTATGGGTGGAACCAGGCCCCGTGCCACGGGTCGAGGCGATTCGCGATGACGTCGGACGTCTCGCAGCGCGCTTCACGCGTGTAGACCGCGACGAGCGCCTCGTCGAGTGGAGCGCGCGCGGGCAGCACCGGCGCGGCGCTCGGCGTCTCGCCGTCGCTGGGCAACCGCACCCAGAACAGGACGCCGTCGTCGTGCGCGGGGTAGGTGAGCCATTCGCCCGGCCACTCGCTCGGCAGCCGCAGCCCGTGCCAGCGGCACAGCACGTCGCCGTCATCGGTGTGGCAGTTCTCCAGCAGCGCACCCATGTGCGGGCACGCGCCCGGCCCCGCGAGCGCCGAGCCGTCGGTGCCGCGCCACAACGCGATCTCGCGTCCGAGGATCGTGCGCACCGTCGAACGCCCCGCGACGACGTCCGTGCTCGCGGCCGCGACGTGCCAGCCACCCGCGTCCTGGGCGAGGGCGCGCGCCAGCATCCGCTCGATGCGGGGCACCGCAGCCTGACGCCACGTCGAGCGAATCTGCTCCTCCGGCGGCTGCGGGACGCGTCGGATCGGGTTGCGCCGCGCGATCTCGGCACGCAGCTCGGCGCGGTTGCGGGGCGGGCGTCTCATCTGCGGCTCCTTCGGCGAGTTTCGGTGGGCGAGGGGGTGCGGTGGGTCGAGCCGGTCTCCATCGTCGGGTGCACCTCGCTCACGACGCGGACGACGTCACGGCCGGCTCGTCCGCCACGGCCGATGACGAGGGCGCGACCGGCGCCGCAGTTCGGGCGCGTCCGGTGACGACGACGGCTCCCGCGATGGCGCTCTTGCGTGCTGCGGAGACGCGGTGGCGCGTGCTGAACACGTCGTAGTCGGCCGCCTCGATGAGGCACAGGATGCGTGAGTACATCGCGAGCGCCGCGCCGACGCACCGTCGCGACGAGGCCGGCAGGTGCGGCAGACCGGCTTCGGCGTCGTGGAACAGCGCGCGGTTTCGGGCGATCTGCTCGGCCATGAACGCGCGCCACTGCGGGGTGACGCGGCGCAGCCACGGGTCGGCGCCGTGCGCGGCGAGTTCGTCGGCGGGCAGGTAGACGCGACCGCGTTCGAGGTCTTCGCCGACATCGCGCAGGAAGTTCGTCAGCTGGAACGCGAGCCCCAGCGCGCGGGCCGGAGCGAACGCGGCCTCCCGCGAGCGCGGGCGCAGCACAGGCAGCATCATCTCGCCGATGACGGCGGCCGAGCCCTCCATGTACTCGTCGCGCAGCTGAGGCCACGACGCCCACGACGTGCGGACGAGATCGAGCTGCATGGCGCCGAAGAAGCGGTCGTAGCAACCGGAATCGAGGTCGAGACGCCGGGCGGTGTCGACGATGGCGGCGAACAACGGGTCGTCGCTGCGCCCCGCGGCGAGGTCGGCCTGGAAGCGCTGTTCGAACTGCGCGAGACGCTCCCCCGGCGGCAACGATGCGTCGAGGCCGTGCCCGGTGGCCTTCTCGGGCTCGTCGACGATGTCGTCGGCCAGGCGGCACAGGGCGTACAGACCGTAGACGTCGCGGCGCTGCTGCGGCGGCAGGAACAGCGTCCCCCAGTAGTACGTCGTGCCGTGCGTGCGGGTGATGTCGCGCGCCTGGCGGTAGCCATGGGTGAGGAGGGCCTCGGGGTCTGTCACGAGTGCCTCCACGGGTGGCGGGGTGTGAACGTCCATCGGCCGGTCGCAGGTGAGGGGGACCTGCTCGCGGGTCCGAACCATGAGCATAGCCGCCGACGCGCCGATGCGAGCGCCCCGGAGGCGTTGGAAAATCACGGAATTCGACCATGGGGGTTGGCGTTTGCGACCGTGCCGCGGCGACTCTGCGGGCCCGTTCGTGCCGTCGTGGCGGCACTACGATGAGGGCACCCGTCCGGCTATTCGAAGGTGTGCCATGCGATTCCGACGCCCGCGCGAACGCGACGCGAGCACCGAAACCCCGTGCGTTCACCCGTCGGAGCAAGCTGCATGAGGGTCGTCATCGCCGCCGCCGGCAGCCGCGGCGACGCCGTCCCGTTCGGGGTGCTCGCCGCGCGTCTCGTCGCCCGTGGGCACGACGTCACCGTCGTCACCCACGCGTCGCTCGCGCACGTCATGCCGGGCGGCCCGCGCGTCGTGACGGTGGCGAGCGATCCGGGTGCCCTCCTCGCCGGCCCGGCGGGCACCGCACTGCGGCGTGGTGATCTGCGCGCGCTCAACCGCACGCGCAACGTGTTCGCCGAGTTCCTGCAGTCGTTCGGGCCGACCACGCGTGAGGCGCTCGCGGGCGCCGACGTCCTCGTCGCCTCCAGCTTCGCCATCGCCGCCGTCGACGAGGCGATGCGCGCCGACGTCCCCGTCGTCCGCGCGCACCTGTGGCCCGAGTTCGACACGCTCGACGGGCCGATGCCGCTGCTGCCGTACGCGTGGACGCTGCCCACCGGTGTGCGGCGTCGCGCGCGTGGAGCGCTGCGGCGCGTCGAACCGTACTTCGCGGGCGTCGACGGCGGATGGGCCGACGGCCGACTCGACCTGCGCGCCGCCCACCCCACGGGCCTGACGACGGCGACTCTTGGCTCGCTGCATGCGTACAGCCCGCTGCTCGCCGAACCGGTGGACGACTCCCGCACTGTCGTCACGGGGTGGTGGCGCGAGGCGCCGCACGAGGGCTTGTCGGAGCGCACCCGGGCGCTGCTCGCCTCCGGCGACGAGTGGATCGCCGTCGGGTTCGGCTCGATGCACCAGAACTCACCGGGCCGCGTCGTCGACGTCGTCACCGAGGCGTGCCGGAGACTCGGCGTGCGCGCGCTCGTCCAGCTCGACGGTGCGCCGCGCGAGGCGGATGGCGTCGTCGTCGGCATCGATGACGAGCCGCACCACGCGCTGTTCGCGCAGGTGCGCGCCGTCGTCCACCACGGCGGGTCGGGGACGACGGGTACCGCGCTCGCCGCGGGCGCGCCCAGCGTCGTCGTCCCACACTTCGCCGACCAGTACCACTGGGCGCACCGCCTCCACACGCTCGACCTCGCACCCGCGCCGCTGCCGCGTCGATTGCTCACCGCGGGGTTGCTGACGCGTCGGCTGCGCGCGGCGATGAGTGCTGGAATGCGCGAGCGTGCAGTGGATCTCGGACGTCAGGTGGCGACCGAGGACGGCGCGGGCGTGGCTGTCGCCGCCATCGAACAGTTCGTCGGCGGGGCATGACGTGACGCCGTCCGCGTCGAGTTCATCGAGGTGGCGTGTGTCGGCGCGGTTCGTCGAGGCGCAGCCGTGGTGGCGCCCCGGTGCTCCGGCAGCGCTGGCCGTCATGATCGTGCTGCTCGCGACGGCGTCGCGCCACGGTTTTCACGGCGACGAGCTGTACTTTCGCATGTTGCCGCCCGCGTGGTGGTACGACGATCAGCCGCCGCTCACCGTCTGGCTCGCGCACGCAGCGGCGTCGGTGAGTGACGCGGTATGGGTGCAACGGCTGCCGGCCGCGCTCGCGGCGGGGGCGGGCGCGCTCGTCGCGGGGCTGTTTCCGCGGCTTCTCGGCGCTGATGTGAGGGTGCAGCGCATCGCCGCGTGGGCGTATGCGTTCACCGTCTATCCGCTGCTCATGGGGCACGTCATGCTGACGGCGAGCCTCGATCTGCTCGCGTGGCAGCTCGTCGTGCTCGGTGTCGTCGCTGCGCTGACGGGGCGTCGCCGTGCGCTGACGTGGGCCGGCGCGGCGGCTGGGGTGGCGTGCTGGAACAAGCTGCTCGTCCTCGTGCTCGTCGCGGCGGCCTTCGTCGCGCTCGCCGCGTGCGCCCGGTGGGTGCTGCGCACCCGTGACGCCTGGTGCGGCGCCGCGTTGCTCGTCGCGGTCGGCGGGTTCCAGGTGGGGGCGCAGATCGTTCACGGCGTGCCGATGCTCGACGTCTCGGCCGACCTCGTCGCCCGTCATGGGGCGCTCAACCGATGGCTCGTCGTGCCGCTGCTCGTCGTGTTCGTCGGACCGCCGTTCGTGCAGGTCGCGTGGCGGGGGTTGTGGTGGCACCCGGGAAGTCGTCGTGCCGCCCACCCCGGAGCTGACGGCGGCGACGACGGCGGTCGGCACGTCGAGGCGGACGGCTGGCGCAGCCGTCCCGCTGACGACGCCCGCGTCAAGGCGTTCGGCGGCGTCACGAACGATCCTTTCTCCACCGACGACGGTCACGCCGGCCGCATCGCCCCGGACCCACCACAACAGCGCACCGGGCCGGTGTTCGCCGTCATGGCCGCGATCGTCCTTGTGTTCGCGCTCGTCTCCCCTGCGCAGCCCTACTACGCGGTCGCGGTGTTCTTGCCGCTTGTCGCGGTCGGTTGGGCGCGGGCGGCTGCGGACGAGGAGCACGTGTGGCGGCGCGCGCCCATCGTCGTGACGGCGAACGCCGTCGTCGCAGCCCTCATCTGCCTACCGATCGTGCCCGCTTCGTCACCGGCGTTCTCCATCGTCTCCGCCCTCGACCCCATGCAGCGCGACCAGACCGACTGGCCGTCACTCGCCGCTCAGATGGCGGCAGCCCGTCCGACGGGTGCGGCCATCGTCACCGATTCGTATGCCCTCGCCGGAGCTGCGCATCAGTACGGCCCTGCGCTCGGGGTGCCGCGTGCCGACGTCGCCTCGTGGCACAACGCGCTCTGGAGCCTCGGGCCGCCACGCAGCGACGGGGACACGCATGACGTCCTCGCCGTCGGTGGGGACGAGCACCGCATCCGTGCGGCGTTCACGCGCTGCGACCCCGCCGGGCGGCTCATCGCGCCGCACGACCCGTTCGGCCTCGACGGCACGACGATGCTGCGATGTTCCGACCCGCGCGGAGGATGGGGCGCCGTCTGGTCGACGTTGCGCCGCCTCGGCGGTTGAGGCGCACTCCCCTACTCCTCGTGTGGCGCGGCGCGCGTCCAAGGCCGCGATGTTGCCCACTTCTTGGGGCGCGGGCGCCGTGACACCCGGGCAACATCGAGGGAGGCGGGGTGTGTCAGGGTGCGGTGATGTCGCGCGGGCGTCGTAGCAGGTCGAACGCCACGACGACGAGAGCAACTGCGAGCGCCAGCAGCGAGACGCCCTCCGCCACCCCGCGCGGGATGGGCGCCGGCGCCGGCATGACGTGGTCGAGACTCATGAGCGACGACACGGCACCCAGCGCCCCGAGCACGCGCGTCAGCGTGTGACGGGGCTCGCGCTCGCTCGCGAACCGATCGCGATCCCCTCGTGAGCCGGCCGACCGCACCCCCACCAGCCCATGTGCGAGCAACAGGACGGACGGCGCCGGCAGCGCGAGCACGCCGCCCACCATGTGCACCCCGATGGCTCCGTCAGCGGGAAAGACCGCGACCCACACGAGTCCGACGCCGAGGCAGACGAGCGCCGCCGTCAGCGATCGTCCGAGTCGATCGTGCGTCAGAACCCCCGCCGTCAGGATGCAGGCTCCTGCGACGCCGACGGCGACGTTGAAGAGGTCGGCGCGCGGCGAGCAGACCCAGAATCCGTGCCAGTCGCGGCAGATCGTGCGTCCGAGGTCGCTGATCATCGCGCGCCGCCAGGAGAACGACGCGCCCCGAGCATGCACCGCCGCGACGTACGCGCCCACGCACAGCACGAGCCCGAGGACGAGCAATGCCGCCGCCGAACGCTCGCGCCGAGCCGAGCGGCGCTCAGCTCGGAGCGGCGGGTACGAGGGCTCGCCCTGAGGTTCGGACACGTCGAGGAGTGTAGGCCGCAGCCGCCCAGCCCCCTCGTGGGCGCCGGCAGGCTGGAATGACGGCGAACCGTTCCCCACGCACCGCGGCGCTCAGGTGCGCCCGCATGAGCGGCGCAGCTGACGCCCGCGCTGAGCGACCCCGCTGTGACCGGCGCCGCTGACGCCGACGTCAGGTACGACTATCCTGAAATTCCAACGTGATCCACGCGCATTCCTCGATGAAACGGATGGACTTCATGACCTCTCGCCTCGCCCTCGTCACCGGGGCCACCGGATACGTCGGCGGCCAGGTGGCCGCTGAACTCGTCGAGCGGGGATGGCGCGTGCGCGTGCTCAGCCGCAGCGAGAAGAAGGTGCGTTCGCTGCCGTGGGGCGAGCACGTCGAGGTCGTCGAGGGGGACGCGTCCGAGGCCTCCGACGTCGCGCGCGCCATGGAGGACGTCGACGTCGCCTGGTACCTGCTGCACTCGATGAGCACGTCCGACGACTTCGTCTCCGAGGAGAAGGAGATGGCCTCGACGTTCGCCGACGCCGCCCGCGACGCCGGCGTCTCGCGCATCGTCTACCTCGGTGGCCTGCACCCGGACGACGAGGACGTCGAGCAGTTGTCCGACCACCTGCGCTCGCGCGTCGAGGTGGGCCACGTGCTCATCGACTCCGGCGTTCCGACGGCGGCGCTGCAGGCGGGCGTCGTCATCGGTGACGAGTCGTCATCGTTCATCATGCTGCGCAACCTCAGCGAGCGCCTGCCCGGCGCGATCGCGCCGAAGTGGATCAAGAACCGCATCCAGCCGATCGCCGTCGCCGACGCCGTGCACTATCTCGTCGGTGCCGCCGACCTGCCCGCCGACGTCAGCCGCACCTTCGACATCGGCGGCCCCGAACCGATGCCGTACGGCGACATGATGAAGCGCTACGCGAAGGCGACGAAGCGCTGGCTGCCGCGCATCGTCGGCACCGCGCCGGTGACGACGGCCGGACTCGCCGGGCACTGGATCGGCCTCGTGACGCCCGTCTCCAGCAGCCTGGCGGCGCCGCTCATCGGCAGCCTGCAGCACGACACCGTCGTCCACGAACGCGACCTCGACGACCTCGTCGGCGCACCTCCGGGCGGTCACACGACGTTCGAGGATGCCGTGCGCGCGGCCGTGAAGGACCTCGACACCTCGCGCTGGGTACGCACGCTCGGGCTGACGTCCGCCGCCGTCGCCGCGACCGCCGTCGCCGGCTCGCTGCTGACCGACCCGAAGTCGGCGTGGTACCGCACGCTGCGCAAGCCTGCGATCCAGCCGCCGCCCGCCGCGTTCCCGATCGTGTGGAGCGCGCTCTACACCGACCTCGCGCTCATCTCGAGCCTGACGATCGCCGACCTCGCCGAGACGGGCCGCACCAAGGAACAGCGGGCGTACATCGCGGCGCTCGCCGCGAACCTGGCCCTCAACGTCGGCTGGAACGGCACGTTCTTCGCCGCGAAGAAGCTGCGTCCGGCGGTGCTGGAGGCTGCGGTGCTCGCCGCCAGCTCGGCCGACCTCGTGCGCCGCGCGCACAAGGCCTCGCCGGAGAAGGGCGTCGTGCTCGCGCCGTACGCGGCGTGGACGGGGTTCGCCACCGTCCTCAGCGCGGTCATCGCCCGTCGCAACCCGGGACGCTGATGGCGACATCGCACCGCTCACCTCGCCACGTCTTCGGCGCCGCGCTCGCAGGGGCACGCGACGTCGAACTACGTGACGCCGCAACCGATCCCGTGCCCGAGCATCGTCTCGGGGCGACGCGGGTCATCATCGGCGCGACGGGCGTCGCGGCCGCCGTCGCACTGTCGTGGTCGCTCAATCTCGAGCCGGGGCAGGCCCTGTTCTACCCGGCGACGTTCCTCGTCGCCGTCATCTACGGAGCGGGGATCTTCGCGGCCGGCCGGGTCGGCGCGACCAGGCTGCGCTGGCGCGCTGACGGACGCGAACTGCTCGAGGCGTTCGGCATCGGCATCGCGTTGGCGCTGTTGTTCGTCGTCGGCGCGCTTCTCGTGCGCTTCATCCCGGCGCTGCGCGACCCCGTCTCGCACCTGCTCGACCATGCCCGTAAGGGCAGCCTGCCGATCGTCGCACTGACGACGGCCGTCAACGGCATCGCCGAGGAGGTGTTCTACCGAGGCGGGCTCTGGCGCGTGCTGTCGCCGAGGAAGCGCGTGCTGTGGACGACGGTCGCCTACACCGCCGTCACGGCCCTGACCGGCATTCCGCTGCTCGCACTCGCCGCGGCGATGCTCGGCTTCGTCGTCGCCGTGCTGCGTCAGCAGTCGGGCTCGCTCGCGGGGCCGATCGTCACGCACCTGACGTGGTCGATGCTCATGCTGTTCGTCCTGCCGCACGTCGTGTAGTGAGATCGGCCGCCCGACGCCCTTGACGTGGGTGTCCCCCCTCTGCGATCTACGGTGGAAATCAACCTGTGGTGCCAGGCTGGCACTCAGCGCGGCGTCGGGGGACGGTCGCGGCGGATCTCGAGCGATACGCCCCGTCGTCAGACTGAGCGTCAGCGCTTTTCGCCCGACATCGCGTCGGCAGCGACGCGATGTCGGGGAACATCACGACGAGGGGCGCTCCCCAGCGTCACCACGAATGTCATCGTCAGCGCCACCGTCGGCAAAGATGATCCTGACGGGCCCGCGAGCTGTCTCGTCGACGGCCTTGCCCTTCTGGGTGACGAGCACCTCGCCGGCCGCTCGCATTCGATGCGCCACGGCGCGGACGGCGGGCATGAGGTCGCGCCACCCGTCATCGCCGTTCGTCGCATCGCTGCCCCCGGTGGTGGTCGACTCGCCTCCGACTTGGGTCGCCGTCTCGTGGCCACTCGCCTTCGAAATACCGTCGCCATGGATGTCAGTGTGCGCGCCGCTGCCGACCACGCGCGCGACGTCGCTGGGGCAGATGCTCTTGCCGGCGCGATGACGCAGCAGCGCACGGATCGTCGCTTCGATGCGGACGTCGCGTTCGTCGTCGGACGGAGTAGTCCACCATTCGTAGCCCCGTTCGCCGAGAGCGATCTTGGCCTCCTGCACGCGCGGTCGGGCGTGCTCGGCGTCCGTGCGCACGAGGCGACGGGCGGCCATCAGTTCGTCGACGAGTTCTTGCCGCAGCTTCGGCGGGATGCCGGGGTCGGACGCGCGCCAGCGTCGACCGTTCACGACGATGTAGCGACCGTCCGGGGTGCGCTCGGGTTCACTCACCCGCCCACTGTGACGGCCCACGCCGCCGCGTGTCCACCGGAGCACGTCCGACATGCCCGAGCCGATGAAGACGGGGCTGCCTCGCGCCGCCTCCCCGGGGCCTGGCTCATGTCGGCGGCACCGTCTGACTGCAGATGCGCGATGCACTTGTCAGGCCGAGGGACGATCGTTCAACGGGCGAGCCTGCGGGTAGGGTGACGGCGCCCGCCCTCGGTCGCGTTCACTGTGTCGTGCTCAGTGTCGTAGCCGATGAGATCGCGTCCAGGAGAAGCCATGATTCGTGTCGCGTCGGTTCCGGCCGATCACCCCTACGTCGCGCACCTCTCCCCGACCGGCGAGACACCAGGCGACGGGTGCGACGAGGTGATCCGCCTGCCCGACCCGCCCGTCATCGCTGACGACGGCTCGACGCGCTGGTGGCCGCCGCGCATCCTCGATCCGGCCTGGCTACGCGAGCATGTTGGCGAGTTCGACGTGCTGCACGTCCACTTCGGGTTCGAGTCGTTCAGCCCTGAGCACCTGCGCGAGGTCGTCGACGTGGCGCACGAGCTGGGCAAGGGCGTCGTCGTCACGGTGCACGACCTGCGCAACCCGCACATCGAGGACCCGGCGGCGCAGCTCAGCCGACTCGACGCGCTCGTGCCGGCGGCTGACGCCGTCATCACGCTGACGCAGGGCGCGGCTGATGCGATCCAGGCTCGCTGGGGTCGCGACGCCGTCGTCGTGCGCCACCCGCACATCGTGCCGCTGGACGTCATGGCCGCGCTCCTGCTCGATGACACTTCCTCTCGGACGAACCGCGCCGACGCGCGGTCGAGCGACGACAGCACAGCGGCGCCCGCGCGAAATGATCGTCGGCGAATCGGCTTGCACCTCAAGAGTCTTCGCACGAACGTAGACGCAGCGGGAGCGCTCGACGCGCTCGCCCTCGTCGCCGATGAGCGGCCTGACGTCGAGATCGTCGTGACGATGCACCGCGCCGTTGCGGACCCAACCGATCGCGGTCACGACGCCTGCGTCGTCGAGCGCGCCGAGGCGCTGGCGGCGCGCGGCGCCATCACGCTCGTCCTGCACGAGCCGATGGATGACGCGACGCTGTTCGCGTTCGTCGGTGGCCTCGACGTCAGCGTCATGGCGAACGTCTGGGGCACCCACTCGGGGTGGATCGAGATGTGTCACGACCTCGGCGTGCGCGTCGTGGCACCGAACATCGGGTTCTACGGCGAACAGCACGCGCCCGTCCTCTACGATCTCGCGGGCCGGGGCGATGAGGCCGAGGACGGTGCGGCCCAGGACGGTGCGGCCGCGAGTGAAGACGCCACCGTCGACGCTCGCAGGCTTGCCGACACGATCCTGGTCGCCGTCGACCAAGGGCGCGCCGCCCCGGCCGACGTCGCCGAACGCCGCGACGAACGCGATGCCGGAGCACGCGTTCACTCCGAGATCTACCGCGCCAGCATTCCCACTCGTTGAAGCGACGTCGCCCCTGGCGCGTCTGTGAGCGACATACGTCGTGTGCCTGAATGTGCACGAAATTCGCGATCTTCGTCCACCTCTGCGAACCGAGTCCGGTCTGCGAATCCTCGTCACATCGACGATGTCGTGGTCACCACCGCTGCCCCGTCGCCCCCCGCGGACCCTACGACGCCCCAGTCGCGCCGTTGACCCGGCGGCCAATCGTCAGTGCGGCACCGAGCTGTTCTCCGCTGACGCCGTCGTCGCCACGGTGCTCGCCACGGGCGCCGACGAGTCCGCGGTGGCCTCCGGGCCTCGAGCCCGCTGCGTCTGACGACGTTCCGCGAGATGCTCGCGGGCTTCGAGGGCACGTCGCGCTCCGGGCACGATGTCGCGTTCCCAGGTGCCGAGGTGGGTGACGTCCTCGCCACCGAAGGAACGCTTGAAGGCGCTGAATCCCGCCCAGGCATGGTTCGGCTCGTCCGGTGGTGCGAGGCCGAACAGGTCAGCGGTCCGAATGCCTGCGTCGTGGGCGTCGAGCAGCGCGCGCGTGATGAGGGGCTGGTTCGGACGCAGTTTTCGATGCTCCACGGGCATCGCGGCATGGGCGAAGAGCCGCTGGGTGGGGCTGTCGTAGACGAGGGTGGCGCACAGCGGGGCGCCGTCCTTCCACGTCGAGTAGAGGGTCGCCGCGTCCACCGGCATCATCGCGGAAGCCACCGCATGCAGGTAGCTGGCCGAGCGGGCGACGATGTGCTTGTGCCCCGCAGCCTGCGACAGGAACGCGGCGAGGATGGTGACGTCGTCCGGGTTTCGGCTCGTCCGCACCTCCAGGCCCTTCTTCGCGTGGTTGCGGTGAATCGTGCGGATGCTGCCCGTCGCCGCGTCGAGGATGGCGTCCGGGCCCGCAGTCAGGTCGATGAGGCGAGTGTGCTTCGGTTGGTGATCGTGCAGCGCCGGGTGGAATCTGTCGGCCTCGAGCACGTCCCGCCACAGCGGCAGGTCCGACCAGAGGGCCTCGCGTTCGCTGCTGCGCGGCTCGACGCGAACCCACCAGGCTCGCCGTCGACGAGCATGGGCGTGGATGGCACGCAAGGCGTCGTCGAGTGCGCCCGCGTCACGGCAGATCGGCCCGTACGGCACGTACAGGTAGGAGCCAACCGCGCGCTTCTCCTCGACGCACAGTGCCGACCACCCGTCTCCCTGCAGTGTCGACGTCGGCTTGCCGAGCTTGCGTTGGACCTTGGCCCATGCGTCGGTCTGCAGTGGCGATTCGAGCGAGAACATTCGAGGTTCCGATCATCGGGGCGATAACGCTCAGGCGACGTGCAGCACGGACGGAGACCGCGAGGCAACTTCTCGACCGTATCGCGAGACTCACCCCCTGACCGCGCATCCTGAGCCTTCGGCATGTCACCCGGTTGCCGCTGATCGCCGATGGAGGGAGAGTGAGACCATGCTCCCCGCCGATCTGCCGAACCTGGGGGACGGACGTGTCACGCTTCGCGCTTTCGTGAACGATGACGTGGATCTGGTTCGCAGCGTTGCCCGCGACCCGCTGATTCCCCTCATCACGACCGTCCCCGCGAGCGGTTCCCATGACGACGCGCTGAGTTACATAGCGCGTCAGCACGAGCGACTACGGACCGGCGCCGGGTACTCCTTCGCCATCACCGACCAGCACGATCAGTGCATCGGCAACATCGGCCTGTGGCTCAGCTCCATCCACCAGGGGCGTGCCTCGACGGGGTACTGGCTGGCGCCGGCGTTCCGGGGACGCGGCTATGCGAAGCGCGCACTCAGCATCCTGAGCGGTTGGGCCGAGACGCTCGAAGATGTGGCCCGCCTCGAGCTCTACGTCGAGCCGTGGAATGAGGCGTCATGGCGTTGCGCCGAAGCCTGTGGTTTCGAACGCGAAGGACTGCTGCGTTCCTGGCAGCAGGTGGGCGATTCGCGCAAGGACATGTTCATGTACAGCCGCATCCGCGTCGATGAAAGCGCCCAGGCTGAGGCCTCCCCGCGCAGCGGCGGCGGCGTCGCGTAGCCGGCCCGTCTGCGATCTTCGTCTCGGTGGCGATGCGTCACCCCGCGGTACGAATGTGGACGGGATTCGCAGATGGGGACGTAGATCGCAGGATGGCCCCGGAACGCCGTGTACGACTGCGATTTTCGTCCACATTCGCGATTCTCGGACACGCCTGCGAATCCTGCCCACATTCGGGCACACCGCAAGGCTCAATGCGGCGACGCCAGGGACAACGACGTAGGGGTCCACTCGACGAGGCCTTCGTCGGCGAACGCCTGCAACCAGCCCTCCATCGGCCAGGTGCCCCACCGCTCGCGGTAGAGGTTCGCGTTGCGCACGATGTCGACGACGTGATGGCGCGGCGGGTTCGCGCTCGGATGCCACTGATGCAACGCGTGCGCGCCGCCGACCCACGCCATCCGCAGGCCCGCGTCACGGGCCCGCATACCGAAGTCCGTGTCCTCCGCGCCGTACCCGACGTACCGCTCGTCGAAACCGCCGCACGCGCGCCAGGCGTCGGCATCGAGCGCAAACGCGAGCGACCACAGGAGACGATGGTCGTCGTCAACCTCGACCGCACCCGACGACGGCGCGGGGCGCGCAGCATGCGGAGCGACGAAACGTCTTGCAGCCGCCGGGAATTCACCGTCGAGACGATCGTCCTCCCCCAGATACGTGACGATGCCGTTGAGCACGGCACGCTCGCCGCGAGCATCGAGCTGACGCTGCGCGTCACGCGACGCATCGACGAAACCGGGCAGGGGGACGCAGTCGACATCGAGGAAGACGATGAGTTCCGCGCCATCATCGAGTGCCGCCGTGGCGCCGACGTTGCGGGCCCGCGCTGTCGGCATGCCCAGCGGGTGATCGTCGAGGGGCACGATGCTGACGCTCTCACCCATGACGCCCGCCGCGCGCAGGTCGTCACCCAGATCAGGCATGTCGACGGCGACGATGACGTGTCGCACGTCGGGCGCCACCTCGTCGAGGAACCGTCGCTGATTGACGAGGTGCTCCAGACGCCCCCGCACCGGAGTGACGACGGCGACGGGCAGCGTCCGGCCCGACCCCATGTCGGTCATCACTGCAGCGTCCCATCTCCGAGTGCGGGCGCCTCGGCGCCGGTAGCGGCTGGCCAGCCGGAGCCGCCCTCGCCGACTCCACGCGCAGCGCCTCCGGCTTCGCGGACGCCTCGCTCTGCGACACCTGCGCGCGCAACATCGTCGATGCCGTGCCTGCTCCCACGCACAGCGCCTTCCAGATCGTCGGCATCAGTTCCAGCAGCTAGGTCAGCGACGCCCCCGCGCGCAGCGGCCTCGATGACGTCAGCCGCGCGGTCAACAGCGCCGTGGACGCACCAGCGCGCCCACGCACGTCCTGTCGATCGCTCGTCGTCCCCGGCGAGGAGTTCACGGATGCCGGCAGCGACCTCGTCAGCGGTCGCACCCAGAGTCAGCCCGCGCGCGATGCCGGCGTCGTCAAGAGCACGAGCCATGTCGGCCTGCTCGTCGAACGGACGCTCCTGCGGCACGACGACGGCAGGAACACCGAAGGCAGCGACGTCCGCAAGAGCGTTCTGCCCCGCGTGGGTGACGACGACGTCAGCCGTCGCGAGCAGAACCTCGACGGGGTGGTCGGCGTCGGGCGTCCGCCAATGGACCTGCGGCACAGCGCGTTCGACGGCGCCCGGAAGCTCAGCGTCGTCCCAGCCCTCGCCGCCGACGAGGAGCACACCACGCAACCTTGGTATCTCTTGGGCGCCCCGCGATGTCGCGTCCGAGAAGGCCCCTCTCGGCATGCCCGCCGAAAGGCCCTCCGGAACGTTCACCGCAGCACCGTCAGAATCGCTGCCTCGCCGTGCGCCCAGCGAAGGGCCTCCCGCAGCGTCTATTGCTGCACCGCCGGATCCGGCGCCCGGTGCAGTGCTCTGCGAGACGTCCGCCGCAACGCCGCAGCCGCCGGCATCGCGGGAACCGTCCGCCCGCGGGCCCGACGCAACACTTTCCGAGGAGTTCGGGGAGGCACATGCCGACGAACCACCGCCCGCAGCGTTCGGCCCCGCAGCATGACCCGCGAAGCGCGACAGGCCACCGACTTCGACCGTCTTGTCGCGATGGCGTTCGAGGTGCGGCGCGACGTCGAGCCGCGCCGGCCAGGGCGCCAGCACAGCCGCCGCCAGGTCGAACGCCAGCGCATGCGGTGCGTCGTCGCGTCGCCCGGGCTGAGCCACGACGACGACGGGGACGCCGAGCAGCCGCACGAGAGCGGTCACCTCGACGGAGACGTCGACGACGACGACGTCCGGGCGCGCCTGCGTCACCCACGCCGCGATCTGCGCCGAACGCTCGGCGTAGCCACCGCCGAGCGGAGCCCAGTGCAGACGCCCACCCGCATCGGGGTCGACGAACGGTGCATCCGCTTCATCGGCATCCGACGCGAGCGCGACCTGATCCCCGCCGGGCAGTGCGCCGCTGCCGAGATAGGTGATGACGTGCCCGCGCCGCGTCAGTTCGGCACCGATGACGCCCGCCCGCGTCGCGTGCCCCCGCCCGTGATGGTGCACGTAATAACCGATGCGCATCACGACATCGCCCCTGTCGCGTCCGGTTGGGCGCCGCCTGAGACGCTGTCGCCCGAAAGGCTCCCCGGGAGCAACGGACGGTCCGCAACGTCACTGCCCATGCCGTTCGGCGCGCTCACCCCCGGACGAACCCCGGCTGGAGGCTTCATGTCCTCACGGATGACGAGCCGCCGCGCGTCGGCGTCGCTCGGGAGCGGGTCCAGCGGTGTGTGACGTTCGACGGATCGCGCGCCCGACGCAGGCTGCGAACGGCGCGCCGCGTCAGCCGCCTCCGTCAGCACCGCGAGATGCCCGTCGATGCAGGCATCGAGAGAGAAATGGCGGACGGCGCTCTCGCGCACCGCCGCGCGATCGAGAGCGTCGACTTCGGTGACGGCAGAGGCCAGTCGGGCGACGAGCACGTCGTCGGGCGCCGCCATCACGGCTCCTGCCGGGAGCTCAGACGAATCCACGACCGGATTCGTCGACGCGTCGACGAGGACACCCATGTCCGGTCGCACCACCTCGACGAGACCACCTCGTGCGAGGGCGATGACGGGCGTCCCGCACATCGCGCCCTCGACGGCGACGAGGCCGAACGGCTCTTCCCATGCCGGTGTGGCGAACAACGCGTCGCTCCGCCCGACGACCTTCGCGACCTCCTCTGGCCGCACCGCGCCGAGATGCTCGACGTCACCCCCGAGCCGCGGCGCGATCTCCGCCTCGAAGTACGCCGCATCGCTGACCGGCCCGACGAGAGCCAGCCGTCGCCCGGCCACCCGCGCCGCATCGATCGCGAGATGCGGCGCCTTCTCCGGCGTGATCCGACCGACCCAGGCGAGACGGCCGTCGTCAGCGCCCGGCCCGAGGACGAAACGCGACTCGTCGACACCGTTCGCCACGACCTGCCGCGTCAGCGTCGACCATTGCGCCGCGAGGGCTTTCGACACCGCGACGAACCGCGACGCCGGCGAGGCGAGGGCCGCGCCGAGCTCCATCCACGGAAACGGCGGCGTGTGCAACGTCGTGACGACCGGCGCGTCGTAGGCGCGCGACAGCGACATCGGCAGGTGGTGCAGGCTGTGGTTGGCGACGACGTCGAGCTCACCGGCACGATCCCGGCGCGCCAGTTCGGCAGCCGCGAACGTGAACGCGTGATGGTCGTCGAGAAACGGCTTCTCCGGCAGCTGCGGGTCGAGCGCGGCAACCGCCGAGAACCGCGGCAGCGCCGGGTACACCACGACCTCGTCTGCCACATCGGCCGGCGTCCCCTCGGCCGCGAACAGCACGACGCGGTGGCCGCGCCGACGGAACCCGGCGACGAGCGCCGCCGTCAGCGATTCCTGGCCGCCGGCGAACGGCTCGCTCAACGGGTTGCGGTTCGTGGCGAGCACGGCGATGCGCAGCGACGTCATGCGACTCCTCCTCGCAGGTTGGCCAGATACGTCGCGAACCCGCCGACAGCTCGCCCGTCGAGACGGCTCGACGTGACGACGCGCGCGTCATCGGCCGCCCGCACGAGGCGCTCGTCCTCGGCGCGCAGCCGCTCGACGAGGTCTACGTCCTCGTGCAGCGACAGCGGCGCGAACCCGCCGACCCGCAGGTAAGCAGAGGCGCGCACGCCGAGATTCGCGCCGTGCACATGAGGATGCCCCTCCCGCAGATGGTGTCGTTCCATCCACTCTGCGCGCCGCGCGCCGGTGAGAGCCGCGTCCGGTTCGACGGTGCCGACGTACGCGTCGGCGCCGGCGTTGGCCGTCGCGATGTGGGCGCTCAGCCAGTGCGGCGGGACGTGCGTGTCGGCGTCGGTCGACGCGAGCCACAGCGCGTCGGCATCGATGCCGTCACGCTCCGCCCATTCGAGCGCGCAGCGCACTCCCGCGGCACGCGCTCGCCCGACGCTCCCCGCCGTGACGACGAGCGGCTCCACGCTGAACTGCCCGCGGTGCGCCGCCGCGCCCGCGAAGGCACGCACGATGGCCTCGCTGTCGTCGGTGCACGTGTCGAGGACGATGCACGCACGCAACGTCATCGCCGGCGCGAGATGAGCAACCTCGACGAGCGCTCGTTCGAGCGCCGTGAGGCAGTGCGGAAGCGCCTGCTCTTCGTCACGCGCAGGCACGATGACAGTGGCGCCGGCGAGAGCAGGGCGAGGCGAACCGTCACGGCTGCGAGTGAGCGCACGTGTCACGCACGGATAGGTGCGCTCGCTCATGACCACCTCCGTCGGCCCCAGGCCTCGAGGTCGAGGGGCCCGTCTGCGGGAACGGTTTCGACGATCGGTGACGCGTCCGCGTGCGATTCGACCGGCCCAGCGGCCCTGTCACTTCTGCGATTTTCGTCCACATTCGTCCGATGACGGGTGCGCGCCGCCGTCACGCCGGCGCTCACCCATGGCGCGCCGTCGCACGCTGCGAGCAGACCCTCGGCATCGCGCAGAACGCACGGCTGCATGACGTCGACGATGAACTCAGCGCGCTGCAGAACCTCGTCTGACGGTTCGCCGGCGCACACGCGAGGGTCATCGGCGAGCACGTCGGGGCGGCGTTCACCGCACCAGATCCCGACGTCCGCGAGCGCGAGCCACGACTCGAGGGCGGCGTACTCGCCGCTCGGTGCCACCGTTCGCGTCGGCCGCCAGAACACGACGACACGCGGGGCGCGCCAGATGCCGTGGCGCCCCCGCACGTCTGGCTGTGGAATGCGGGCAGCGAGCGCGAGCTGCTCGCCCTCCTTGAGCTGCGCGAGATCGGCTCGCTCCCCCGCGTCGGGGCCGTCGTGCCAGGCCACCGCGGCCGGCGCATGACGCAGGGCGACGCCGGTGTTCCAGGCGCGATAGGCGAGATCCCAGTCTTCGCCGCCGTACCCGACGAGGCTCTCGTCGAACCCGTCGAGTCGTTCGAACGCGACGCGAGTCATGCCCATGACGGCGCTGATGACGAGCCGCCAGTCGCCGTCGCCGGCGTCACGCAGGTCGTTCGTGCGCGCGTAGCCGTGGCGCAGCCACTGGGGTGCGGCGAGGACGTCACCGTCGACCGGCGCCTCGGGATCGGTTGCCGCACACCAGGACACGACGCCGTCACCCCGCGCGGCGACGGCACTGAGATCGGCATGCCGACGGGCTCCGACGACGAGGGCGCCGGCGCCAGGCGCCTCGCGCGACGCCTCTCGCAAGGCGTCGACCATCGCGGCACAGTAGCCGGGCGTCGGCACGGTGTCGCCGTCGAGGAAGAGGACGACCGGTGAGGACCCGGCGCGCGCGCCGAGATTGCGCACCGCCGCGGCGCGGAAGCCCTCGTTCGCCTGTCGCAGGAGCGTGACGCCGTCGGGCACGCTCGGCGGGGTGGCCGAACCGTCATCCGCGACGACGATGTGGAGGCGCAGCGACGAATCATCCTGCGCCGCTAGGGAATCCAGAACCCATCGCAGACGCTGCGGGTCTTCGAAATGCGTGACGACGACGTCGACGTCGCGCCCGTCACCCACGCTCAGGTCAGCCCCTTGCTCGCCCGCGCGAGCGTTCCCGCTCACCCGACACCACGCAGGGGCGGCAGGTGCGCGGCGAGCAGTTCGCTCTGGCGACGCGCGGCGTCCGGCGTCGTGAGCAAGCCGGGATGCGACGGGTTCGTCACGGTCACCATCGGGTCGCTCAGCGCCGCCCGGGCGGCATCGACGAGAACATCGATCACACCATCACGATCGCCCGATTCGCCTGCATCAGTAGAAGGTTCGACGACCGTCACCGAACCGGGTGCCGCCGTCGACAGTTCGGTGACCCACGGCGTCGCCAGCGTGATTGGCCGGCGACCGGCGCCGATCCATCGGCCGATCGAACCCGACGCAGAGATGTGACGGTAGGCCGCGAGCGGCACGGCGATCGTCGCGATCGCGGCGTCCATCTCGTCCTCGCTCAGGTGCCCGAGAACGCGCAGTTCGATTCCCCGCGCGTTCGCGTCGCGGCGCAAGTCGTCGACGAAGCCCTCGTGCCCCTCGACGACCGCGCCGAGCATGACGAGGTCGCGACCCAGCGCCGCGGCAACATCGAGTGCCAACTGCGGATCCTTGCCCGGGTGGACGAACCCGAGGACGCCGACGGGCGCGTCATCGCCCAGGGCGAGCACCGCGTCGCCCGCCGCGGTTGCACTCGGTCGTGCATCGACCGGCAACGTGACGACACCGACGCCAGCGACATCGGCGTCGCCGAAACCCCGAGCGGCGCTGTCAGCGTCACCGGCAGGCGCCGCGACGACGTCACCCAGCATCGCGCGTTCGGCCTCGCTGCACACCTGAACAGACGCGGCGGCCGCGACGATGCGCGCATACAGCGCAGCGCGACGTTCGTAGCGCGCCTGCCCCTCGGCGGGCTGCGGAATGTCGTGAAGCGTGACGTGCACGGGCCGCGCGGCGCCCTCGATCGCGCGCACCCCGGCTTCGATCGCCCGGTGGTCGGCGCCGAGCAGCGCGTCGGTGAGGTGAACATGCACGGGCCCCGCATCGCGCGCGAGGTACGCCGCGAGGTCATGCGCGCCGGTCCCCACGTCGAGCATCGACGTGCGGCGCGCACCGGCGAGAGCCGCCCCGTGGCGCGTCACCCCGTGCTCGGGCGGGCCGAGCAGGAGGTGGTCGACGGTTGCAGCCGCATCACCCGATGCAACGTGCGCGCTGCGGGGGTCCTCAGCGGCAGTGCTCGCCGGGCGCGTCGTCGTCATCCTCGTATTGTCATGTGCGACGGCGCTTCTCGTCATCTTGACGTCTGTCGGATATTCGAACGCATCGCCGCTCGGTGCGGCGCTCACACGTCACCGTCCACGATCTCGAGCAACGTCGCATGTCGACGCACCGCGTCCGCGAGTGCCTGCGGGTGCTCGGCGTACCACGTGGCGTGGGCGGCGACGAGCTCGTCCTCGCCCACCGCCTGACCGCGCACCTGCCACACGCGGGCGACGTCGTCATCGCTCATCGGCACCTGCGCGAACGCGGCGGCGCGCTCGTCCATCGGCGCGACGAGGGCGCCGAGCAGCGACCGGCCAGGGTCGTACTCGCGGGGTGCGCCGAGGTCGAGGGCGGCCGCGATGCGGTCGGCGACCTCGACGAGGACGTCGTTCGTCGGGTGGTTGATGACGTGGACGCTGCGCCGTCCAGGGCGCGTGAGGGCATCACGAATGTCGACGGCGCCGTGCGCCTCGATGCGCCGCGTCAGCTCGGCGAGGGATGCGTCGCGCAGGGCACCGACGGCGCGCTCGTCGAGCTGCGGCAGGTCGGCGCTCGTCACACGAGCCGCGTGGTCACCCGCTCGGCGGCACGCCGCGATGACGCGCAGATCGTGATACGGCACGATCGGCGGCTCGCCCGCGGGCGTGCGGACGATGACCTGCGCCGGGTGCAGCCCCGCCCACCGCATGACGGGCACGATCGTCGACCTGACGTGCGGCGCCGCCGTGAGCAGTTCTTCCGTGCCGACGGGCAGGCCGCGATACCCGGGGGCGACGGGTTGTGTGACGAGGTACTGGGCCTGCGCGAGGGTGCGATGCAGGTGCGGCACGTCATCGGCGACCAGTTCGTGCGCCGGGACGAGGCGGATCGTGCGGATGCGATCGCCGTACCGACCGTCGAGAAGTACGCGCAGCGACTCCGCCTGGCAGTTGCCGTGGACGGCGAGCACCGGGCGGCCGTCAGGATCGGCCGTCGGCACGGGGTCGGTGAGACCGTAGAACTCGCCGTAGTGCAGGTTGCGAGGCGTCGCCTCGACGGCAGGCACTGTCATGAGGCCTCTCCTTCGACGTCATCTCTGGCACTTTCGCCGCTGACGGCGCCAATGCCGCGCTCGCCGTCAGTCGACGAATGTGGACGAAAATCGCCGGTGTAGACAGGATTCGCCGATGTGGACGGGATTCGCAGGACGGCGCGGGTGTCGCGCGACACGGGGGCCGTTGCGGCGGTCGGGGCATCGCCGTTGCTCGGGCGAGCGACCACGATGGCGACGTCGTCGTCTTCGTAACGCGCGAGCGTCGGCCACTCGAGGCGCACCTGCTCATCGACGAGACGCCCGTCGAGGGGGATGTCACGCGTCGGGTGCAGCCAGTTCGCCACGACGACGACACCGTCATCGCGCAGCAGTGCGTCGATGCCGGCGAGGGTCGCCAGCAGCGTCGCGCCGTCGAGGAAGTAGCCGATCTCGCTCAGCACGACGGTGTCGAACCGCTGCCCTTCGTCGGCGAGTTCATCGAGCACAGAAGGCAGTTCGGCGTGGCGCCAGTCGACGCCGTCGACGTCACGTCGACGAGCGCGCGCCAGCGCCTGGGCGCTCCCGTCGACCGCGACCACGCCGTCGGCGCGCTCGGCGAGCACCTGCGTCAGGACGCCCGTGGAGCATCCGAGATCGAGCACGCGCCCGAGATGCTCTTCAGGCAGCATCGCCTCGATGAGGGCACGGCGACGCCGCTCGTACCAGCGCGTCTCGACACCCCACGGGTCGTCGCTGCCCTCGAACATCGCGTCGAAGGATGCCGCCGGCGTGCGTCCATCATCGGACGAGGCGACGCGGGGCAGCGCGCCGCCCGGGTCGAAGAGTGTCTCGACGAGACGTTCGAAGTGGGCGAGGACGCCGGCGTCGAGCATCGCAGGCTCGGCTGCGGGGCGCGCGAACGTCCCGATCTGTGACGAGTACGCCGCGATGGCTGCGCGTTTGCGCTGGAGCGAGGCGACGTCGGGGACAGCGAGAACGCTTCTCTCCCAGACTGTTTCGGCAACCGACGATGGGTCGCCCCAGTGCCACCACCACAACGGATAGCTGACGCACGCCGCCCCGAGCTGCGCCGCGACGTCCCGCGCCACGGCTCCGCACGTGTCGTGGTCGATGTGCGCATCGGCCTCCGCCGGGGCGACGACGAGCACCCGCTCAGTTCCCGACCCACGCACCGGCGTCATCGACGGCGTCACCGTCGAGGTCCCATCGGTGGCTGCGTCATCGCGGCCGACCGCTCTCGAGGGCGACTGGTCCGACACCGTGGATGCCTCCGCCGCAGTTACCCGCACGACGCGCTCCAGCGCAGCGGCCAGTTCGGCACGGTGGTCAGCGACGCGGCCGTCAGGTAGCGCAAGGCGCTCAACCCGCCCGAGCGCACCGCCGAGCAGCACACCGAGAGCGTCGTCGAACTCGCGACGACGGACTTCGCGGACGACCTCGAATGTCAATCCCGTTGCCGCAGAGTGCGATCCCTCGCCGTCGGTGACGAGGGCGACGTCTACGGGCAACCCCGCGTTCGCGAGCATCGCCAAGAATGCGCCGACGGCGAGGGTCTCGTCGTCGGGGTGAGCCGCGACGACGACGACGCGGCTGTACCGGGCAGCGAGGGCTTCGACGTCGAGGTGGCCAAGCGACGCCCATGGCGTCCCTCGCAACCACGTGCGTTCGCTCGTGCCGGGCTCCCGCGACGACCACGAGGCCGGCGCGGCGGGCATCCCGCGCATCAGTGACGCTCCAGCGTGGCAGCGCCGATGGCGGCGAGGTCGCGTTCGGCGTGGTGCTGGCGCACGTAGACGCCGAGGTCGGCAACGCGCCGCGCGTGGGTCTCGTCGCTCGTCAACGGGCCGGGGCCGAGCGCGTGGCCACAGATCGTCAGCGCCTGCTCCGCCGCATCGGCGACGACTGCTCGCACGCGCGACGACAACGCGAGACCCGCTGCACCGCAGGCGTTTCCACCGTCGATCGCGCGGGCTGCGTCGGCGAGTACCGCGTCGAGCAGATACGTGATGACCTCGAGCCGGCCCAGATGCATGAGCGCGATCTGATCGGGTTCACGCCGCCCCGCAGCCGCACGAACCGCTGTGACGAGGCCGTCCACGCCGCCCACCCAGACGGCGGCGACACCGATGCCACCCCACGCGAAACCGTCACGGCCGAGGTAGAAACCTGGCTCCCCGACGGGCGTCGCGGGCATCGCGTCGAACGTCAGCGACGTCGAACGGATCGCGACGAGCCCACGCGACACCCAAGGCTCCTCGGCGCCGCGCACCCGCGCATCCGTGAGGTCGACGGCGAACAACCGCTGCCCTTCAGGCGTACCGGCCGTCACGAGCGCATGCGGCAACTGCTCACCGAGCGAGCACCACGGCTTCACCCCGTCGAGCACCCAGCCGTCACCTTCGCGACGCGCGGCGAGGCCCGGCGCCCGCGCCGCGAACACACCCCAGGCGCCGTCCCCACCGCCGGGCAGCACGTCGCCCGGCGCAACCCCCGCCTCGGCGAGGATCGCAAGCGCGTCGAGGTGCGGTTCGATGACGCGGGCCGTCGTCAGGTCAAAGGCGCCGAGCGATCGCAGCGTGTCGAGATACACCGCGCTGTCGCGGCCCAACGCCGCTGCGGCGGAAGCGAATTCACCGGCAGCGGCAAGCGCCGCCCCGACGTCCCCAGCAGGGATATCGGGGCGGCACAGCGCACGAGAGGGTTCGCTCAAGCGGAGAGCTCCCGCTTCCAGAAGCGCAGCGCACGGCACGTCTCGACGAAGCCCTTCGCGCCGGCCGCGTCGCTGACGTCGACAAACCCGTCGTCCTTCTTCGACGCCACACCCGCGGCTTCGATGAGACCCGACGCGTCCGGGCCGAGGGCCAGGAACTTGTTGTGCGCGACGGCGTCCGTCACGAAGTCACGAGCCTCGGCGACCTTGCCGAGCGCCGCCGCACCGTCAGCCGACGGCAGCAGCGCGACGGCGTCGAACAGCACCGACGGCGCACCGGCGATGGCGTGATCGGCGGCGAGCTTCTCACCGTTCGACAGCGTGACGCCACCGACGGCCTTCGCGACGATCTCGACGACCGTGCCCTCGGCCTCGGCGGCCGAACGCACCGCGGCGAGCAGGTCGGCGTCGGTTCCGTCGCTGACGACGACGCCGATCTTGCGGCCGGCGAAGCTGTCGGGTCCGTTCTTCACGATGCTCAGCGCGTCGGAGACGGGCAGGTCGTGACGCGGCGCCACCTTCGCGGGCGAGGCCTCCGGCAGCTCCATCGCGAGCTCGTCGGCGACGCGCTGCGCGAGCGACTCGTCGACGTTGCGCAGGTTGCCGAGCATGCGCGTGCGGATCTCGGGGATCTCGCACTTGCCGAGCTCGAACGCGAACGCGTCGACGATGTGCTTCTGCTCGACCTCCGTCTGGCTCTTCCAGAACTGATTGGCCTGGCTGTAGTGGTCGGCGAACGACTCCGCACGCAGACGGCGCGCCTCACCCTCGACCTTCGTCGGGTACGTGTCCGGCTGGAACGTCGTCAGCGCGCGCGGGCCACGGTCGTCACCCGAGAAGCCGTTCGGCTCGTAGTTGGCGCGGCCCCTCTGGTGCGCGAACTGCATGTGACCGTCACGCTGGAAGTGCGCGACGGGGCACTTCGGCGCGTTGACGGGCAGCTGCGTGTGGTTGGTCGAGCCGAGGCGCGACAGCTGCGTGTCGAGGTAGCTGAAGTTGCGGCCCTGCAGCAGCGGGTCGTTCGTGAAGTCGATGCCGGGCACGACGTTCTGCGTCATGAACGCGACCTGCTCCGTCTCGGAGAAGACGTTGTCGACGACGCGGTTGAGCGTCATCTTGCCGAGCGGGCGGATCGGGACGATCTCCTCGGGGATGATCTTCGTCGAGTCGAGCACGTCGAAGTCGAAGCTGTCGGCGAACGCGTCGTCGAACACCTGGACACCGAGCTCGTACTCGGGGAAGTCGCCGCTCTGGATCGCGTTCCACAGGTCACGACGGTGGAAGTCGGCGTCGGCGCCGTTGATCTTGACGGCCTCGTTCCAGACCACCGACTGCATGCCCTGCACGGGCTTCCAGTGGAACTTGACGAACGAGCTCTTGCCGTCGGCCGTCACGAAGCGGAAGGTGTGGATGCCGAAGCCCTCCATGAAGCGGAAGCTGCGCGGGATCGCGCGGTCACTCATCGCCCACAGGGCCATGTGCGTCGACTCGGGCATGAGGGAGATGAAGTCCCAGAACGTGTCGTGCGCGCTCGCTGCCTGCGGCCAACCGCGGTCCTGCTCCTCCTTGACCGAGTGCACGAGGTCGGGAAACTTGATCGCGTCCTGGATGAAGAAGACGGGGATGTTGTTGCCGACGAGGTCCCAGTTGCCCTCCTCGGTGTAGAACTTCGTCGCGAAGCCACGGACGTCGCGCGCGAGGTCGGCGGAGCCCATGTTGCCGGCGACCGTCGAGAAACGAACGAACGTCTCCGTCTGACGGCCCTTCTTGCCGAACAGGTAGGCGGCCGTGAGGCCGCTGTGGTCGTCGTAGCTCTCGAACACGCCGTGCGCGCCGTAGCCGCGGGCGTGGACAACACGCTCCGGGATGCGCTCGTGGTCGAAGTGCATGATCTTGTCGCGGAACGCGGCATCCTGCAGCAGCGACGGGCCGCGGTCGCCCGCACGCAGCTGGTTCTGGTCGTCGGTCACCGGAATACCCTGCGACGTCGTCATGGCGTTGCCACCGCTCACCCCCTGGTGCAGCTCGTCCCCGGTGCCGCGCGTGTCGGGGCTCGTGGTGCGCTCGTTGTCGCTCATGGCTCTCCTCATGCTGGTGGTCGTTCGATCATGGCCTCTCGACCCTATGTCGGAGAGTATGGCCACCGCACCCCTTCTCACCACGCCCCTACGGATGTGGACGAAAATCGCAGATGTGGACAAGGATCGCAGCGAGGCCCAGGGCGCTGACGGGACATGAGCCGCCGGGCACCCGTGTGGGTGACGACTCGGTGTGAGAGGCGAAACCCATTGGAAAAATTAGGGATCGACTCTAGGGTGAAACTCATGGAGACGTCGCGCAGCCAGTCGGATCACCCGGTCAGTTCGCCGAACCAGAATGTATCGGCTTCGTCAGAGAAGCCCTTGGCACTCGTCGCGGGAGCCTCGCGCGGGCTGGGTTTTCTCGTCGCCACCGCCCTCGCCGACGCCGGGCACCGCGTCGTCCTCGCATCTCGCTCCGCCGACGCCCTGGCGAAGGCCGCCGACACGCTTGTCTCCCACGGCCACGCGCGCAGTGCCGTCTCGACGATCGTCATGGACGTGAGTGATCGCGACGGGGTGGCTCGAGCCGTCGCCCAGGTCGAGGGCGAGCACGGCCCGATCGACGTCGCAATCCACGTCGCCGGTGTCATAGAGGTCGGCCCGGCCGAGAACACGACGCACGAGCACATCGAAGGCGCGATGAACATCATGGCGTGGGGGCCGATCAACCTCTCCGACGCCGTCGTCCCCGGCATGCGCGAACGCGGGCGCGGGCGCTTCGGCGTCGTCACCTCCATCGGCGGCCTGCTGAGCGCACCGCACCTGCTCGCGTACTCGACGGCGAAGTTCGCGGCCGTCGGCTACACCGAGGGCCTCGCCGCGTCGCTCGCCGGCACGGGCGTGAGCGCCACCGTCATCGCCCCGGGGTTGATGCGCACCGGCTCGCACACGGCCGCACAGTTCTACGGCAACGCGCAGGCCGAATACGCGTGGTTTGCGCCCGCCGCGTCGCTGCCGTTCGTCAGCATGGACGCGACGAAGGCCGCGCGACGCATGGTCGACGGCGTCCTGGCCGGCAAGCCGTACGTCATCCTCACGCCCGCCGCGAAGCTGGGCGCGCGCGTCCACGGCGTCATGCCGGGTGTGACGACGCGCGTCATGGGCCTCGTCGGGCGTGCGCTGCCTGGGCCCGTTCCCGGTGCGACAACGCCTATCCCCGGATCGAAGCTCGCACCGAAGGCCGGACGATTCGTCAAGCTCCTCACGACGCTCGGTGATCGCGCGTCGCGCAGCAACCTCGAACCCGAGGGTTGAGAGGCCCCGGGTCGCGCCACCCGAAGATTTGAACCCAACCACCCGACCATCCGAGACCCCCGACGAAAGGCACGCACCATGTCTGCTGGAACCCCGAAGTCCGACATCTCGCAGGAGCAGGTCGTCGAGATCATGCGTGGTGAGCGCTTCGTCATGCTCACCTCGATCGCAGTCGACGGGGCCCTGCACAGCCACCCGATGACGCCGCAGGAGGTGACGGACGACGCCGACGTGTGGTTCTTCGTCGGCCTCGGCACCGAGCAGGCGCAGGCGCTGCAGAGCAACCCGCGCGTCAACCTGTCGTTCGCGCACCTCGGCTCGTGGCTGTCCGTCGCGGGCCGCGTCGAGTTCGTCGACGACCGCGCCAAGATCGACGAGCTGTGGAGCGACGACGTCGCCGCCTGGTACGACGGCGGTAAGGACGACCCGGACCTGGGCCTCGTGCGCGTCGTCAGCGAGTCCGCGCAGTTCTGGGGCCAGCCCGGCGGCAAGGCCTCCGCGCTCGCGAGCATCGTCAAGGCGCGCGTCAGCGGCGAGCGTCCGAAGGGCCAGAGCGCCACGACCGAGCTGTGATGAACCCGGGAGCCGAACCGACGCGCGGCGGCTCCCGGCACCACGCTCCCCACCACCCCATCCCCACCACCCGATCGCCGCACGTCGCGGTGATCCTCTCCAGGAGAAACTGATGCGAGCACTCACCTGGCAGGGCCAGGGCAAGGTCTCGGTCGAGCAGGTCGCCGACCCGAGCATCCAGGAGCCCACCGACGCGATCGTGCGCGTCACATCGACCGCGATCTGCGGTTCCGACCTGCACCTCTACACCGTCCTCGCGCCGTTCCTCAACAAGGGCGACGTGCTGGGCCACGAGTTCATGGGCATCGTCGAGGAGGTCGGTTCGGGCGTCACCTCCATCAAGCCCGGCGACCGCGTCGTCGTCCCGTTCAACATCTCCTGCGGGCACTGCTGGATGTGCAGCCGAGGCTTGTTCGCGCAGTGCGAGACGACGCAGAACGTCGACCAGGGCACCGGAGCGAGCCTCTTCGGCTACACGAACCTCTACGGCGCGGTGCCGGGCGGCCAGGCCGAGTACGTGCGCGTTCCGCACGCCGACTTCGGGCCGATCAAGGTGCCCGACGCCGGCGACGACGAGCGCTACCTCTACCTGTCCGACATCCTGCCGACGGCGTGGCAGGGCGTGAAGTGGGCCGACGTGCGCCCCGGCGACACCCTCGCCGTCATGGGTGCCGGGCCGGTCGGCCAGCTCGCCGTCGCGAGCGCGCAGTACCTGGGCATCGAGGACGTCATCGTGGTCGACCGCATCCCCGAGCGCCTCGAGCGCATGAAGGCCCGCGGCGCGCGCACCATCAACCTCGACGACCTCGACGGTTCGCAGGTCAGCGCCGTCGGAGACGCCGTGCGCGACCTGACGGACGGGCGCGGTGCCGACGGCGTCGTCGAGGCCGTCGGCATGGAGGCGCACGGCAATCCCGTTGCCGGCGTGGGCATCACAGCGGTCAGCAAGCTGCCGTCAGCGATCTCCGAGCCGCTTGCGAAGAGCGCCGGCGTCGACCGTCTCGCCGCGCTGCACGCCGCGATCGACAGCGTCCGCCGCGGCGGCACCGTCTCCGTCTCCGGTGTCTACGGCGGCGCGCTCGACCCGATGCCGATGATGCAGATGTTCGACAAGGGCATCGCGATGCGCATGGGCCAGTGCCACGTCAAGCAGTGGACCGACGAGCTGCGCGACGTGCTCGTCGACGCCGACCCGTTCGGCGTCGAGCAGCTCGCGACGCACCGCGTCGGGCTCGACGAGGCGGCGACGATGTACGACGTGTTCCAGAAGAAGCAGGACGGCTGCCAGAAGGTCGTCCTCAAGCCCTGACGCACTGACGGTCTGGGATCGGGTCGGCGTCCACCGAGACGCTGGGCCACCAGGCCGCCCGGCCACCACAGGATGGCGGGTAACTCACGGGTAGGCGCGCGGTTAGGCGCCGACCTGTGAGTTACCCGCCATCGTGCGTTCTACGTCCAGGCGGCGCCGCCTGGAATGGTGCGCGGAATAGTGCGGGCGCGACGGGCGCTGCAGTGAGCATGACGCCCGAGCAGTACGCCGCGAACATCGCCCGCGCCCTCGACGTGCAGGATCAGTCGGTGCGGTTGCAGGCCGCGATGGCGGCGGGCACACATCCGCATCCCGACCTGCTGGAGACGCTCGTGCGTCGCTGCGGCGTCGAGCCCGACTTCTTCGTCCGCGAAACCCTCGCCTGGGCGCTGACGCGCCTGCCGGCTGACGACGTCCTGCCGCGCGTTCAGCGCGAGCTGGCGTCGAAGAACATCCAGGCGCGCACGCAGGCGTTGCACGTGCTGTCGAAGGTCGGCGACGAGCGCGCATGGCCCTGGATCACGTCCGAGTTCCTGCACGACGCCGACGACGATCTCGCCCGCACCGCTTGGCGCGCGGCCGCCGCACTGGCCCCGCAGAGTCAACATGGCTCTCTCGCTGACGAATTGGTCAAGGAGTTCGGCCGTGGTGACGCCGGCACGCAGATGGCGTTGAGCGTCGCATTGCTCGGTCTCGGCGACGCCGCCGTCCCAGCGGTCAGGTCGGCAATCCGGAGCCAAGACGCGGCCGTCACCGAACATGCTCGCGCGACCGACCTGCTGCGCACCCGCCCCGAGCTCGCGTTCGACGGCGCCGTCGAGGAAGCCAAACGCATCGTCGCGATGGGTTGAGCGCGTCGGCCCTACCCCCGGCCATACGACGGGAGAGCGGGTAACTCACGGGTAGGCACGCAACTACGCGCGCCGACCCGTGAGTCACCCGCCATCCCATCGTCGAAGGTGACGCAGCGGCCGCCCGCTCCCCCGGAGCTTGGAATCACAACACCTGGGGCCGCGCAGTACCAGGCCGGCCTGTCGCCGTCGGTGCGGGGCTCGTCGATGCCGACGTTGGCACGGCTGTGCGTTCTGGGGCCGGCTACGACGGTCGCGATGAACGCGGCGACGGCCTTGCGCGCCACCTCGGTGACCTTGACCTGCCCGTAACGTCTTCGCGGCCTTCCCGGCGCGTCGAACGCGGCGTTGACGTCCCTGGCGCCGCTGATCGGCGACGTCGCGACGACCTGGCCGGTGCTGGGGTTGACGACGTCCAGTCGGCCCTCCCCGTGTACCTCGCCGTCGATGACGTTGCACAGCAGGGTGCTGATGAACTTCACCTCGAATGTAGCGGCGGCATGCACTGTGGTGCGCGCCATACTTGAATGACCCCTGTTTTTACTGGCCAGCAGGTGGCGCCCATGAAAGCGCCTCGGGAGGGACGCCACACATGGCCGACACCACCGACCAACCTGGGCAGCTGGGGTCAGGCCGCGTCAGGGCGATCAGGCAGGGCGAGGCGCCCGCGCGATCCAGCGGGGTGACTCGTCCGACGGCTCGCCAGCGGAGCGCAGCGGATGTCAGCTCAGCGCAGCGTCGCGGCCGCTTCGGCATGGGCGGCGACGAGGCGTTCGATCTGGCTGTCGGCGCGCACGATGAGGTCGTCGAGTTCGGCGACGTCGATGCGCGCATCGTTGATCGCGAGCACGCGCATGCCCTCCCAGCCGGCCCGCTTGCCACGAACGGCCGCCAGCAGCGCCTCGAGTTCGAGCACGTCGCTCAGCGGCGAGCGGCGCACGAAACGGCCGTTGAGTTTCACGCGGCTGACGGTCTCGCCGACGCTCAGCGCGAGCTGCGCGAGCCGCGCCTCACCCGCCCCGAGCGCGTCGGCGATGACGCGCAGGCGCGCGCGGTCCTCGGCGATCTCCCGCGTCAGCGTCGCGAGCACCTTCCGCGTGCGCGCCGAACTCTGCGAGCGCGACGCGCGCTCGAACAGGTCGAGCCCGCCCTTCGATGCGGCCCAGTGATGAGCGACGTAGCTGGTGACGAACTTGTCGCGCGATTCCATGATCGACCTCCTGCAGGTCTGCGAGAACGGGTGTCACCGTCAGCCTAGGAGGTCACCGTGCGCGCGACCAGCCCGACGCAACACGGTGGATGTCGGAAGTTCGTCATGGTTGATTTCCTTGTGTCGCAACATGTTGGCAAGGTATCCCCATGTCGTCCCATCCGAGCACCGATGGAGCCGCACACCTCCGTCTGGCGACGGGTGAGGAGTCGAGGTGCGCGCCCGCACCCCGCGCATTGCGCGTCACCCTCGTCGACGACGACGCCCTCGTCATGGCCGGTTTTCAGGCACTGCTCGCGCCCTACGCCGCACGCGTCGAGGCGACGTGCAGCCGCGGCGTGCCCACCGAACCCACCGACGTCGCGCTCTTCGACTGCTTCGCCGCCCCCGAGCCGGGGTGGGCGACGCTGGCGCGCCTGCGCGACACAGCCGCCGTCGCGCGCCTCGTCGTCTACACCAACGACCCTCCGCAGGCGCACGTCGGTGCGCTCACCGACTTCGGCGTCGCGGGCGTGCTGACGAAGCACGCGACGGCCGACGAGCTCGTCACCGCACTCGAACGCGTCGCCCGCGGCGAGCGCGTCGTCGACCCCGCGTTCCCCGTCGAGCTGGGTGACGACTGGTGGCCTGGGCGCGCCGAGGGGCTCACCGAGCGAGAGGCGCAGGCCGTCACGCTCATCTGCCGCGGCCTGCCCAACGGCACGATCGCGCACGAACTCAACGTCTCCCTCAACACGCTCAAGAGCTACATCCGCTCCGCCTACCGCACCATGGGCGTCGCCTCCCGCAGCGAGGCGGTGCTGTGGGGCGTCGCGCGCGGACTGCACGTCGACGGCCGGCCCTGACGCGCTCACCACTTTCCAGCATGGCGCCGCGCAACGGCGATCCATCAGGCAGCCGACGCTTCACCTCCTTGCGGGTGTGGCGCGAAACACGGTGAGCGACAACACTTCTCATCACCACCGACACCTCACGACCCTTGATCGTCGGATCGCTCGAAGGAGAGCTGTGCCCCGCCTCACCGTCGCCGTCGTCGCACGTAGCGAGCTGTTCGGATGCGGCGCGATGGCGGCTCTCGACGCGTTCGGCGTCGCGACACGCCTCGTGCTCGTGCGTGGCCCGGGCCTGCGAGCCGAGGATTTCGCGCTCGATGCCGACGTCGCCGTGCTCGAGTGGAACGAACCCAACCGCAACGCCTGGGATCAACTGCGCGCGCTGCACGCCGCGAACCCGACGACGAAGCTGCTCGTGTCGTCGCTGCACACCGACGAGGCCGCCATCAGCCGGCTCCTCGCGCGCGGCGCGTCGGGAGTCGTCGGACGGTCGGCGAGCGCCGCCGATCTGCGCGCCGGGGTCGATGACGTGGTCGCGGGCCGAATCGTCCGCCCCGCGGTGCTTCGACCCTCCCCCACGGACGCGCGGCCGACCGTCCCCTCCGACGGGCTGACCGCACGTCAGGCGCAGATCGTCGATCTCATCTGCTCGGGCATGCCGAACGCGCAGATCGCCGAGCGCCTGCACCTGAGCGTCAACAGCATCAAGTCGCACATCAGAGGCGCCTACCGCGCGATGGACGTGCAGACGCGCCCTCAAGCCGTGTTGTGGGGTCTGGCGCGCGGCTACGGTGGTCATGTGTCTGACGATCACTGGCCGCCAGCCGCGGCCCCCACCTCATCATCCGGCTCGTCGACGCACCCAACCGATGACGACGAGTCGCAGGCCCCTGACCTCGCCGACTGGCTCGCCGAACAAGCCGACGCGGGCCTCGAGGGCGCGGACGAGGCAGCCATCCGCGACGTCATCGGCGCGATGATCGAGCACCCTCGGTTTCCGTGCCTCGGAGCGCGTTCGGCGCTGAAACGCGACGGCGCGCTCGTCCGCGTCTTCGACGACATGACCGATGACGCGTGTCTCTCAACGCTCAGCGCTGAACTGGCCGACTTCGCCGCGATCGAGCGTGGCCCGCGCGAGTTCGGCTCTTTCATCGCCGTCTTCCGTCGCCCGCGGGCGGGCGACGAGCGGGAGTTCGAGAACCTTCTGTGGGGCATGCTGCAGCGATTGCACGATCGTGACGACGCGCCGTGGGCCGAGCGCGTGTCGCCCGACACGACGTCACCGCACTTCAGTTTCAGCCTCGGCGGCGTGCCGTTCTTCCTCGTCGGGTTGCATCCGCAGGCCTCGCGCATCGCGCGCCGTGCTCCGCTGACGACGGTCGTGTTCAACCTGCACGATCAGTTCGAGCAGCTGCGAGCTGACGGCGGCTTCGACCGGATGCGCGACGCGATCCGCCGTCGCGATGCTGCGTTGCAGGGTTCGATCAACCCGGTCGTCACCGATCATGGACGCTCGTCGGAGGCGCGTCAGTACTCTGGGCGGCACGTGGAGGACGACTGGCGTGCCCCGTTCACCGCGCACCCTTCGAAGGAGAATCCTGATGACTGACCCGCGACGCCCGCGCTCCCCCCACCCGCCGACGCCGCGGCCGCCGTACGCGGGCGGCCCCGAAGCTCCCGCCGACGGTTGGTCGCGCATCGCCCCGCAGACGGGGGTGCTCGTGCCGCTGGCGGCCGGTCAGGTGCTCGAGGTCGTCGACCCGTGTGGCGAGCAGGTGAGCGACTTCTACGCCGTCATGCAGGACGACATCGCCGAGTGCTTCTCGGCGGGGCGCACCGTCGACTACAACAACACGTTGTACCCATCGACTGGGCACCGGTTGTGGAGCAACCGCAGCAGCGTCATGGCGACGATCGTCGCGGACTCGGTGGGCATCCACGACATGACGGTGACGCCGTGCAGCCAGCAGACGTTCGACATCCTCTACCCCGAGTTCGACGGCGCCCCGCACCCGAGTTGCTTCGCGAACCTGTGCGGCGCGCTCGAACCCGTCGGCGTCGCGCCCGACCACATCGGCACGACGCTCAACATCTTCATGGACGTGTGGACGAGCCCCGACGGTGAACTGCACATCGACCCGCCGCCGACGCAGGCGGGTGACGTCTTCGCCATCCGCGCCGAAGCTGACCTGTTCGTCGGGCTGACGGCATGCTCGGCCGAGAAATCGAACGCCGGCGTCTGCAAACCCATCGACTACCGGGTGCGCTGAGGCGCTGACGTCGCACCGGTCTCCTTGACGAAACTGGAGAGCCGGCGGCCGTTCAGGCCCCGTCGGGGCTCAGGCGCTCCGAGCAGAATGAGCATCGAGACGGCCCATGTTGTGTCACGAAAGCGCGAAATAGCGCGCGTTCGTGACACACCATCCTTGGGTGGGGAGGCGTTTTGAGCCGACACGGCGCTCCGATGGTCAGCAGAACGTGACGCCCGACCCCGCCCATTTGGTGCCGTCCTTGATGAAGGACGCGACGTTGAGCGTCACGGTTGTCGTGCGGTAGCCGTCGACAGTCACGAGGTAACTGAGCGACACGGAGGCCGGGTTGGCGCTGCTCGTGCCGGAGGAGTTCGTGAGTGAGATGCCGATGTACGTGTTGCAGACCTGGGCTGTTGAACTGGCAGGACCACTGCAGCCGCCGTTCGGCGTGCCAGCTGTACCGGAGCCCGCGACGCCGTGCCGCCCGTCAACGCGTAGCTCTTGCCCTGTGATGTACGACGCAACCGTCCCTTTGTGCGCGCTCGACAAGTCGTCCGTCATGCCCCCGAGCCCCCCGCCGTCACGCGTCAGCGCAGGTTCGTCGGCAGCTCCTCGAGCAGGCGCAGCCAGAGCTCCGACGACGTCGGGTAGCTCGGCACCGCGTGCCGAAGGACGCCGATCGGCACCTGGCCGACGATGGCGACCGTCGCCGCGTGGATGAGTTCGGCCGCCTCGTGGCCGACGAACGTCGCGCCGAGCAGGCACCCGGTGGCACGGTCGACGACGATCTTGGCGCTCCCCACACCGTCGTCACGCAGCAGGGCCGTGCCCGCCGCGCTCGCGAACGGCACCGCGACGGTGACGACGTCATGCCCTGCTTCGCGCGCCTGAGCCTCGCTCGAGCCGACCGCCGCGACCTGCGGGTCCGTGAACACGACCTGAGGGACGGGAACGTCACGCGGCGGCGGCGTCTCGTGCGCGCCGGCGAGTCGGGCGCCGAGCACGCGCGCCTCGTACTTGCCCATGTGTGTCAGCGGCGCACCGCCGCCGGCGTCACCGATGGCGTGCAGCCAGGTCGGCAGGCGCCCGGCGCGCACGTCGTCCGCGTTGACGCCGACCGCGTCGAGACCGACGTCGTCGAGGCGAGGGCGACGGCCGGTGGCGAGCAGGAGTTCGTCGGCGACGATCCGCTCGCTGCCCGATTCATCACGTTCGACGGCGAGCGTCACCGGCCCGCCGTGCACGCGACCGAGGCCGGTGTCGGCGGCGCCGGCGCGGCTGGCGTCGGTGATTCGGGTGGCGAGGCGGACGTCGACGCCGGCCGTACGCAGCGCGTCGAGGACGGCCGCGCCGGCGAATGGTTCCTGGTCCGTGAGCAGCGCATCACCGCGCACGAGCATCGTGACGCTGCTGCCGAGGGCGCTCATCCACGTCGCGGCCTCGCAGGCGACGACCCCGCCGCCGACGATGACGAGCCGGTCAGGCACCTCGACGACGCCCGTCGCGTCACGCGACCCCCAGGCGTGCAGGTCGGCGAACATCGGCGGGACGACGGGCACCGAACCCGTCGCCAGCACGAGGGCGACGCCCGCTTCGACGACGGTGCTCGCGCCGCCGTCCGAGCTCACGCTCACCGTCTTCTCGCCGACGAGACGTGCGTGGCCGCGCATGACGTCGAGGCCTGCGCCCGTCGCCCAGTCGAGCTGGGAGGTGTCGTCGTAGTGCGAGACCCACGCGTCGCGGCGTGCGAGGAGCGCCGCGACGTCGAGTTCGGCGGGCCGCAGGCCGGGCAGGTGCTCGCTGGTCGCCCTGACGTCGAGCGGGCGCAGCAGCGCCTTGCTCGGCATGCACGCGTAATAGGAGCACTCACCGCCGAGCAGTTCGCCCTCTATCAGCAGGACGCTCAGCCCACCGTCATGGGCGTACTGAGCGACGTTCTCGCCCGTCGGCCCGCCACCGACGACGATGACGTCGACGCGGCGCACGCCGTCAGGGCCGTCAGACTCGGACGGGCGGTGAGGATCGGTGGCCGCGTCCGGACTGTCGGCGCGGGGCACGCCGTCAGGACCGTTGGGCTCGGCGGGCATGCGTTCGTCCTTCGCCGTGGTCTCGGGTGCGCCGTGGACGAGGTCGACGTATTCGCGGTGACGCCCGATCCAGCCCTTGATGAACGGGCACAGTGGCAACACGTCGTGAGTGCCGTCGGCGCGCACGTCGTCGAGCGCGAACCTCGCGACCTGTGAGCCGACGCCCTTGCCCTCGTAGCTCGGATCCACCTCGGTGTGCGTGAGCACGATGAGCTGATCGGTGAGCTGATATTCGGCGAATCCGGCGAGGGCGTCACCGTCCCACGCCTCGTAGCGGTTGGCGTCGGTGTTCTTCGTCAACGTCAGGTCGGACACGGCGTTCTCCTTCGATGGGGTCGGGCTGAGCGAGTCATGCGACGGGCGGTCCTCGTTGCGGGGCTGGGCATATGGTCGGCGGGTTCGTCGCGATGCGACGTGTGTCGCGTTCGCGAGCCATCGTCACCCTCCGCCGCGCCCGCGACGGTTACGCGGGCGCAGGCGAACCGGGGGCATGGTCGGCGCGGGGATGCGCTCGACGTCGCCGACATATCCCTCGACCGAGCCGAAACGCTCTGCACCCGCCTCGTATTCGTCGCGCGCGAGGACGATCTCGTCGTGGCTGCGGCCGATGAAGTTCCACCACATCACGATCTCCTCCTCGAACGGCGTGCCGCCGAGCAGGATGACGCGCGCGGGCTCATCACCGACGTCGAGCGTCAGCGTCGCGCGGCCTTCGTCGACGCAGCCGAGGTCGCCGCGTTCGAGGCGCGCGCCGTCGAGGGTGACCGTGCCGGTGTCGACGAGGATGCCGTGCTCGAACCCCTCGTCGACATCGAGGGTGACACGCGCGCCCGCGTCGAGGCGCAATTCGGCGCCGAGCAGCGGCGTGTGCGTGACGATCGGCGAATCGGCGACGCCGCGCAGTTCGCCGATGAAGACGAGCGCCGAACCCTGACCGCTCGGTAGCGGCACGCACTCGGGCGCGTGATGTTCGAACGCGCGGTCGCCGTCGCGGGTCACGTCGGGCAGTGCCACCCAGAGCTGGACGCCGTGCAGCGTCTCGGTGCCGGGCGTCGAGACCTCGGAGTGGACGATGCCGTGGCCGCTCGTCATGAGGTTGACCTCGCCGGGGCGGACGACGGCGTGCGCGCCACCAGAATCATGGTGTTCGATGGCGCCCTCGAACAACCACGAGACCGTCTGCAGACCGGTGTGGGGGTGCGGCGGCACGTCCATGCCGACGCCGCGTTCCGGGCCGTAGTGGTCGACGAAGCACCACGCCCCGACGAACGAGCGGTCGCGGTGCGGCAGGGTGCGTCGCACCTCGAGGGCACGCAGCCCGCCGAGCGGAACCTGGCGGGGTGAGAGAACCTGAACGACGCCCTCGACGGGGCGTTCTGCGGTGGGCGCCTCGTTCGCCTGGGCGACGATCGCACCTGCAGGGTCGAGTCCACCGGCGGCCCTGACGTCGGCGTCGGCGCCTGACGTGCGGGCACCGGCGTCGCGGGTAGCGGTTCCAAGAGCGCCGTCGCGCGGGTATGGCGGGTGGGTGTTGTCGCGGACACCGTCGCCCTGGATGCCGGACGGGTAGGCGCCGGCGCCGGCGTGATGCGTGGTGTTGGTGCGGGCGCCTGTGTCCTGGGTGTCGTCGAGCATTTCAGCGCTCCCTGGTGTCGACCGTCAGCCCCGACGAATGGGGCCCTCATGCCACCCAAGCACCCACGGTGTGCAGGAGCAACAGTCGGCCGATCGTTGTGCACGAAAATCGCAGTTGGGTCGCTCTGCACCGTTAGGAGGGAGTGCGTGGGAACCGTCGCGCCGCGCAGGCTCGCTATCGCTCACTCGCGCGTCGCCCCTCCCAAATCCCCAGCATGTCATGCCGCAGGTGAGTAGGACCCCCGCCGGGCGACTTCGTCGCTGGTCCGGCGGGGGTCCTACTCACCTGCGGAGGGCGTGGGATTTGAACCCACGGTTGGTTTCCCAACTCCGGTTTTCAAGACCGGTGCACTCGGCCACTATGCGAGCCCTCCTCGTCGCTGCACCAACCGCGAACACCACGGGCAACGACCCGTCGAGCGCATCGTCATCGATGCTCCCAGCAGGGCCGAACCCAGGCGTCGCACGGCAACCGGGCAACGAGAAACCATCGTAAGGCACTGGCGCGCCAACGCAGATTGGGTAGGCTCGACGGCAAGTTGTCCGTTCACATGAAATGGAGCCACATCATGGGCAAGATCTCCTTCCTCGCCGGCGGCGTCGTCGGCTACGTCCTCGGTACGCGCGCTGGGGAGAAGCGCTACGAGCAGATCAAGAAGCAGGCCGACAAGGCCTGGAGCAACCCTGCCGTGCAGGACAAGGTCACCGCCGCGACGGAGACCGTCAAGGCCAAGGCGCCCGTCGTCGCCGCGGCTGTCGGCCAGAAGGCCGCTGACGTCAGCAAGGACGCAGCGCATGGCGTCGCGAGCAAGGCGTCGGACGCCAAGGACGCGACGACCTCCAAGGCCGCCGACGCGAAGGACGCCGTCTCGTCGAAGACGTCCGGCGGCAAGCACGCTGCGAAGGACGACAGCGACCTGCCCGAGACGATCCACCGCGACTCCAAGGGCGACCTTCACGCCGACACGAGCGGCTTCGGCCCCGGCGGCGAGAAGCTCCCCTGACCCCAACCCACTCGACTCGCCCTGACGCTCGAGGCGCACGACGTGCGAAGAACCCCGCGTCAGGCGCGACATCTCGCGGGATTTCGCGTAGATTCGCAGACAGCGCGGCCTAACACAGCCCTTCGGGTGGCTGTCTCGGCCACGACCAGTCGGATAGAACAGGATTGATTCATGAACCGCAGTGACCTCGCCAGCACCATCGCCCAGCGCACCGGCGTCAGCGTCAAGGACGCCACCGCCGTCCTCGCCGGCCTCAACGACGTCATCATCGAGGCCGTCGGCCGCGGTGACAAGATCCAGCTCCCCGGCCTGCTCACGATCGAGCGTGTCGAGCGCGCCGCCCGCACGGGCCGCAACCCGCAGACGGGCGCCGAGATCGAGATCCCGGCCGGCTACGCCGCGAAGGTGACGGCCGGTTCCAAGCTCAAGGCTGCCGCCAAGGGCTGAACTGCCTGATCTGACGAAGGGGGCCGTTTCACCACATCGGTGAAGCGGCCCCCTTCGTCATGCCTGGCCGCGCGCCAGTCACCCGACAATGTTGCCCGGCTTTCGGGCAATCGATCCCCAGAAACCCGGGCAACATCGAGGTCAGCGCGGGGCAGTGCACACGATCAGATGTAGACGGCAGGGTCGCTGAACGGGTCGTGCTCGACGGCGGGCACCCGCACCTTCGCGGGCACACCGACGGCGACGCCCGTCGCGGGCACATCCTTGACGACGACGGCGTTCGCGCCGACCTGAGCGCCATCGCCCACGACGATCGGGCCGAGGATACGAGCGCCCGCACCCACCGTCACGCCGTCCCCGAGCGTCGGGTGACGCTTGACCTTCGCGAGCGTCCGCCCGCCCAGGTTGACGCCGTTGTAGAGCATGCAGTCGTCGCCGATCTCGCTCGTCTCCCCGATGACGACGCCCATGCCGTGATCGATGAAGAAACGCCGACCGATCGTCGCACCGGGATGGATCTCGACGCCGGTGACGGCCCGCGTCACCTGCGATCCGAGACGCGCCGGCAGCTTCCAGCGGCCGCCGCGCTGCCACATCGCATGCGTGACCCGGTGGCTCCACACAGCGTGCAGACCAGGCGAGGCGAGCGCCATCTCCAACCGCGAACCCCCGGCGGGGTCGCGTGCGAGGGCCGCGTCGACGTCCTCGTTCATCGTCTCCAGCGCAGCCCTTGCACGCGTCAACGGGTTCTTCGCCACCGTCATCTCCTCGAACTCGACTCTCGCCCAACAGCTCTGCTCATCATCGGCGCACCCGCCCGGGGTGCCCGAACGCCGGGGCGCGCGGTGCAGCACCACGCGCCCGGCCGATGAGACGGATGTCAGTCGACGATGCCCTCGAACAGGATCGTCGACAGGTAGCGCTCACCGAAGCTGGGGATGATGACGACGATCGTCTTGCCCTTGTTCTCGGGGCGCGCTGCCACCTGCGAGGCTGCGGCGAGTGCGGCGCCGGACGACAGGCCGACGAGCAGCCCCTCCTGCGTCGCGGCCTTGCGCGCCCATTCGACGGAGGTCTCGGCGTCGATGTCGATGACCTCGTCGTAGATGTCGGTGTTGAGGATGTCGGGCACGAAGTTGGCGCCGATGCCCTGGATCTTGTGCGGCCCGGCCTGACCGCCGTTGAGGATCGGCGACTCAGCGGGCTCGACGGCGATCATCTTCACGTCGGGCTTGCGCTCCTTGAGCACCTCGCCGATGCCGGTGATCGTGCCGCCGGTGCCGATGCCGGCGATGACGATGTCGACGGCGCCGTCGGTGTCGCGCCAGATCTCCTCGGCGGTGGTCTTGCGGTGCACCTCGGGGTTGGCCGTGTTCGCGAACTGGCGGGCGAGGACGGCGCCGTCACGCTCGGCGGCGATCTCCTCGGCCTTCGTCACGGCGCCCTTCATGCCCTCGGCGGCGGGGGTGAGGACGAGTTCGGCGCCGAAGCCCTTGAGCAGCGCGCGACGCTCCTTCGACATCGACTCGGGCATCGTCAGCACGACGTCGTAGCCCTTGGCGGCGCCGACCATGGCGAGCGCGATGCCGGTGTTGCCCGACGTCGCCTCGACGATCGTCCCGGCCGGCTTCAGCTCGCCGGAGGCCTCCGCTGCCTCGACGATCGCCTTGCCGATGCGGTCCTTGACGGAGGCGGCGGGGTTGCTGAACTCGAGCTTCGCCGCGACGGTGACGTCGGGGGCGTCGATGATGCGGTTGATGCGCACGAGCGGCGTGTTGCCGATGGCCTCGGTGACGTTGGCGAGGATGGGCATGAGGGGGCCTTTCGACGGTGGCGGCGCGTCCACTCTCGCCCCAAGGAGGCGAGCAGACGCGGTGCGATGACTGCTTATGACTTTACCAACTCTGCGTTATCTACGTTTATGCCCACGGGCCAGGCAATAGCACACGTGCTCGTTGACTAATTCGAAATGGACACGACATCGCCCCGCCCCCGGGTTACCGGCCGGTAGCCCCGTCTAGACTGGGGCCCATGTCAGCCCTCCAGATCGTCGCCGCAGTGATCTGCGTCGTCATCACCGTCATCGGCGTCTCGCTGCTCGTGCGCGCCGTGGCACAGATGGTGGCGCGGTTCAAGGTCGGCGCACCCGAAAAGCGCACGGACAACCCCGGTGCGCGAACCGTCACGTTGCTGCGCGAGTTCCTCGGACACACGCGCATGTCCCGCCTGCCGATCGTCGCCGTCGCGCACTGGTTCACGATGATCAGCTTCGGCATCCTGTTCTTCACCCTGGTCACCGCCTACGGCCAGATCTTCAACCCCGACTTCACGCTGCCGATCATCGGAACGTTCGCTCCCTGGGAGTGGCTGACCGAGTTCATGGCGTGGACGGGCTTCCTCGGCATCTGCTGGCTCATCTGGAACCGCCGCAAGAACCACCCGGGCCGCTCGGCCGGCAAGGACGGCCGCAAGTCGCGCTTCTTCGGTTCGTCGTTCTGGCAGGCCTACTACGTCGAGTTCACGATCTTCGGCGTCGGTCTGTGCATCGTCAGCCTGCGCGCGCTCGAGTACGCGCTGGGCCGCGTCGACGGCAGCCACCACGCGAGCGTCCTGCACTTCCCGATGACGTTCTTCCTCGGCAAGCCGTTCGAGTCGATCGGCAAGGACGGCCTCGAGCAGCTCATCGTCGTCATCGCCGCGATCAAGATCCTCATCTCGATGGCGTGGATGATCACGATCTCGCTCAACACGACCATGGGTGTTGCCTGGCACCGCTTCCTCGCGTTCCCGAACATCTGGTTCAAGCGCAACGCGGACGGCCGCACGGCCCTCGGCGCCGCGAAGCCGATGATGGTCGACGGCGAGCCGCTCAAGGACGTCGAGGAGCTCGAGCTCGACGAGGACACCGTCCTGGGTGTCGGCAAGGTCGAGGACTTCACGTGGAAGGGCCTGCTCGACTTCTCCACCTGCACCGAGTGCGGTCGTTGCCAGAGCCAGTGTCCCGCGTGGAACACCGAGAAGCCGCTGTCGCCCAAGCTGCTCATGATGACGCTGCGCGACCACTCCGCCGCGAAGGCGCCGTTCCTGCAGGCCGCTGCGGCCGCGTCCGGGCCCGTCGACGAGAAGGGCCTGCCGACGGTCGCCGACCACTCCGGCGTCGACCTGCTGCGCACGCCGCTCATCGGCTCGACCGGCTACGACATCGCAAACCCGCTGACGGCGTACAACCCGGCCGGCGCCACCGCGAACGGTGACGCGGCCGGTGCCATCATCGACGAGGACGTCCTGTGGTCGTGCACGACGTGTGGCGCCTGTGTCGAGCAGTGCCCCGTCGACATCGAGCACGTCGACCACATCGTCGACATGCGTCGCTACCAGACGCTCATCGAGTCCGCGTTCCCGACCGAACTGGCGGGCCTGTTCAAGAACCTCGAGAACAAGTCGAACCCGTGGGGCATGTCGGCGCGGGCTCGCCTCGAGTGGGCCAAGGGCCTGCCGTTCGACGTCAAGGTCATCGGCTCCGACGTCGAATCCGCCGACGAGGTCGAGTGGCTGTTCTGGGTCGGCTGCGCCGGCGCCTACGAGGACCGTGCGAAGAAGACGACGCGCGCCGTCGCCGAGCTGCTGCACACAGCGGGCGTCGACTTCGCCGTCCTCGGTGACGGCGAGAGCTGCACCGGCGACCCGGCACGCCGCGCCGGAAACGAGATCCTCTTCCAGATGCTCGCCGGCCAGAACGTCGCGACGCTGAACGAGGCGAAGGCGAAGAAGATCGTCGTCACGTGTGCGCACTGCTTCAACACGATCAAGAACGAGTACCCGCAGATCGGTGGCGAGTACGAGGTCGTCCACCACACGCAGCTGCTCAACCGTCTCGTGCGCGAGAAGAAGCTGACGCCCGTCGCGGCGCCGGAGGAGTTCGCGCAGCAGCCGAAGGACAAGTCGGGCGCTGCGTCGACGGGCAAGTCGGTCACGTACCACGACCCGTGCTACCTCGGCCGTCACAACCAGGTCTACGCGCCGCCGCGCGAACTCATCGCGTCGCTGCCCGGCGTCGAGTACAAGGAGATGGAACGCTCCGGCGAGAAGTCCTTCTGCTGCGGCGCCGGCGGCGCCCGCATGTGGATGGAGGAGAAGCTCGGCGAGCGCATCAACCTCAACCGCACGAAGGAGGCCGTCGCCACCGGCGCCGACCGCATCGCCATCGGCTGCCCGTTCTGCCGCGTCATGATGACGGACGGCCTCACGGCCGAGCAGAGCGACGGCAACGCGCGCGAAGAGGTCGAGGTCGTCGACGTCGCCAACATGCTGCTCGCCGCGGTGCGTCGCGGTGAGGACACGAAGACCGTCGACGAGGGCGCGACGCAGACCGTCTGAGCCGCCGCACCCGCCCGTCACGGGCACCAGGGTTGACACCCGGGGCGCTTCGTTCCGCTGAGAGATCAGCGGGACGGGCGCCCCGTTCGTCGTTTCATGGGGCGCCTCGGGCGGGGTTTGTTGAGCGAGGTTCGTTGAGCGGGGTTCGTCCATCCGAGTTCGCCTGCCAGGGTTCCGCTACTCACGCCCCCGCCTCGTGCGTCCAGATGCACCCGGGTGCATCTGGATGACGAGGCGGACCGGCGGCGCGGCCTCGTCATCCACAGGCAGTGACGGCCACGGGCCGTTTCGATGCTCTCGGGAGGGCTGATCCACAGGGTCGCGGCGCCCGGGCTGCGCGGGGGCGACGCGCGGACCTAGCGTCGCCGTCATGAGCACTCTCGGAGACGACATCCGGGCGCAGCAGCGGCGAGCCGACCTGCTCTCGAGCGACCTCGCACAGTCCGCCACGGATCTGCGCACGACCATCACGACGACGCAGTGGACGTCCGGTGCGGCCGACCATTGCCGCAGCGTCCTCACCTCGTTCGCCCGCGACCTCGACGCCTGCGGTGACGACGCGGCGTCGTTCGCGACCGACATCGGCCGGCACGCCGCATCGGTCGAATCGCATCAGGCCAGCGTGACCAACGTCGTCATGGCGCCGATCGATCTCGCGCGCGATGGCCTGTCGAAGGTGGGCAAGGCCCTGCACCGCGACGAGAGCGAGGGTCCGTACGACTACTCCCACTACGGCGACTGGCGGGGATGACGATGACGCAGCCGTTCCTGCTCGTGCGAGCCCGTGCCGGGCAACACACGTCGTTGCTCGAGGTCACCTTCGCTGACGGGTTGTTCCGCCTCGCGAGCACCCGGGGCGCGAGCGTCCACGCCGCCGAGGACGTCGTCAGCGCCGTGCTACAGCTCGTCGTCGACGCCCCGCCCGACGCCGACGCCGACCTCGTCGTCATCGGCTGTCTGGACGAGGTCGCGACACCTTGCCTCATCGCAGCGCGCCGAGGCGGCGAGTGGTGCGACGTCGGGTTCGACGACGCAACACGCGACTGGTTCGACGTTCGCGCCGAGGTCGTGGCGGCACTCGTCGGCCTCCATGCGCAATCGGGCGCGCCGAGCGGCTGCCTCGCGGCCGGCGACGCCCAGGATGAGATGCGTCCCGGCGCCGGATGGGAGCACGCCGCATGAGAGTCGACCCGCCCAGCTCGTCGGTGACAGGCACCGTCATCGCGAAGAAGAGCGCCGGCCCGAGCGCCGTCGACGCCAACCTCGCTGATCTGCGCACCCTCGCCGCCGCGCTGACGACGGCGCACGGTGACGCGAGCAGCGCTTCCACCACGAGCCTGTCGATCGGCTGGGGCCTGCCGTTCACCGGGGATGCCCTCTCCCCTGGCACGGCCACGACATGCGCCACGGCGTCACTCGATCTGGCGGCCACCCTGACGGCCACGGCGCTGCGCGCGCAGTTGCTCAGCACTCTCGTGAGCGCCTCGCTCGACGCCTACGAGCTCGCCGAAGCCTGCGCCGTCGCCCACATGAAAACAGCCATCGCGACGTACTCGCTGACGGTGACTCTGGCGAAGATCTCAATGCGTCAGTGGACCGGCAACGCGCCCTCGCCCGATACGACCGCGATGATCGTCGGTGACGTCGTCGCCATCATCGACGCGAGACTGCCGGGTTCGTACGAGGAGAATGTCGCCGGCATCAACATCGGCCTCGTGCGTGCGCTGGGCACTCCGAACCCCGTCACCACCTCGATCGTCAGCGGGCCCGATGCGCCCCGGCCCGCACCCGCAGTGCGCAGCGTCGGCCAGAGCATGGGACGCATCGACGATCTGTACGAGAACGGCAACGACTCCGCCCACATCCAGGTGCAGCGCGTCGTCGACCCGGCCACTGGCCAGGGCCGCTGGATCGCGATGATCCCCGGCACCGCGACGTTCTCCTGGAACGCCCGCACGCCACTCGACGGCTCCGGCAACGTTGCCGCCGCGGCGGGTCTCGTCAGCGGTGGCGAAGTCGCCGTCCGGGATGCCTTGCGCGATGCGATGCGGCGTGAGGGCGTGCTCGGCAAGGGCGAGCCGGTCATGCTCGTGGGTCACTCGCAGGGCGGCATGGTGATGACGAACCTCGCGCGCCGTCGCTCCGACGGTCTCAACGTCACCCACGTCACGACGTACGGTTCGCCGGTCGGGGCCGCCAAGCTCCCTGCGGGGGTGCGTACGCTCAACATCGAGAACTCGGCTGATTTCATCCATCGCATCGACGGGCGGGCCACCGGTGACGGCGACCCTGGACGCGTCCGACTCGTCATCGACGACCCGACGTCGGCGGTGACCGCGAAGGGTTCGACGAGCATCATCGAGCCGCACTCGCACGAGAAGTACCGGTGGAACTACGAGGCCGTCATGGGTCAGGAACGCGGACGCCCCGGCCCGCCGAGCGCCGCCGTCGACTTCGAGACCAGCGCGGCGCCGTTCTTCGAGGGCGAGGCTCGCACCTACCGGTACGACGCCTCGCGCGCTCCCGGCGTCGAAGCAACGCAGAACGCCGTCACGCCGACGCTGACGTGCACGTCCGAGACGACGCACAAGCCGTCACCGACGCCGAACTTCGGCGTCGGCCCCGCCGGGCAGTACCGGGTGACCTCGCCATGACCGCGCCCCTCCGCAATCCCCGTCCCGATCCGCGATTCTTGTCCACATTCGCGATTTTCGTCCATATTCGCCGGGACGCTGCGGCTGCGGCGTCAGGGCCTGGTGGCCGGGCCGACGACCCCGCCGCCGACGGTCTACGTCTCGACGTCCTCCGCACCGGTTGCCGGGATGGCACGGTCGCCCGGGGCGGCACCCTAGAGCAGATGGTCGATGAGGAACCGCGAGGTCTCACGGTGCCATCGGCGCGCCGCCCACAGCATCGCGTGCCAGCCCGGCATCGAGACGAAGCGGGCGTCGCCCCCGAGGGCCGCGACGTCGTCGATGAGCTTCTTCGTCGCGACGGGGTTGGTCACGGTGTCGCGTCGGCCGTGGATGCCAAGCAGCGGGATGGTGCGGAACGTCGCGGGGTCGTAGGCCTCCGCCGCCCACGGCGCGAGCGCCACGACGGCGGCGACGTCCTCGCTGCTCGCGATGTCGAGCGCAACCCGCCCGCCCATCGAGTGACCGGCGATGGCGAGCCGCACGCCCGGGTAGCGATCGCGCAGCTCGCCGAGAGCCCACCGTGTGTCCTCGACGGCCGGCTTCTCCGGCTCGTTCCACCCACGGACGGCGAGGCGCAGCGTCGCACCCCCGATTCGGCCGCGGCTACGACGCTCGACGTCGCGCGCGAACGGCACGATGCGCAGGTAGGCGGGGTCACCGCGACGCATCCGCAGGTGACCTTCGACGGCGCCTCCGTGGACGAACAGCACGATCGCCTCGGGGTGACGCACGCGCGGCATCGTCAGCAACGGACTCGCGACGACGGCCGCACCACCGCGCTTCATCGTCGCCGGACGCGGTGGCGCCTCGACGCTCACGGGGGCGTCGACGACACCCGAACCGTCTTGCGCGGGTGAGTCAGGAGCGGCACCCCCGGCATCGGCTCGCCCGCCGTCGTCGTCCGCCCTGCCGTCATCCTGCCCGTCCCCGTCGTCCTCACCCTCAGGACGATGCACGTGCGGCATGGGCATCGGCGGGTTGGTGGACTCCCTCACTTCGGACTCGCGACGAGTCGTTGCGGCATGCTGCGGTGCCCTCACGGCGTCGGCGTCGTCATCGACGGTGACACCGTCGAGCGCCTCGTCACCGAGTTCGTCGTCGCGCAGCAGCGCATCGGCGGCGTCGGCGGCGAGGCCGACCACTTTGTCGCCGAGGGAGGTCTCGTCGACGGGGGTGGCTTCACCGTCCGGTACGCGCGGAGAATCTGCTTGCCCCGGGGCGACCTCGACCTCGAGCTCGGAGCCGAGACGACGGCTGAGCTCGACAGCCGCGCGCGCCGGCAGCGACGTGACGTCGTCGTCGCTCTCGTCGGCCATCGTCAGACGTCGGTGCGGTGGAAGGAGGAGAAACTGCGGCTCGCGGTGGGGCCGCGCTGGCCCTGGTAGTGCGAGCCGTATTCGGAGCTGCCGTAAGGGTGTTCGGCGGGGGACGTCAGCTGGAAGAAGCACAGCTGGCCGATCTTCATGCCCGGCCACAGCTTGATGGGCAGCGTCGCGACGTTGCTCAACTCGAGCGTCACGTGGCCGGAGAAACCGGGGTCGACGAAGCCCGCCGTCGCGTGCGTCAGCAATCCGAGGCGACCGAGCGACGATTTGCCCTCGACACGAGCGGCGACGTCATCGGGCAGCGTGATCTGCTCGTAGGTCGAGCCGAGGACGAACTCGCCGGGGTGCAGGATGAACGGCTCGGACGCGTCGACCTCGACGAGGCGCGTCAGTTCCGGCTGCTCGGCGGCGGGGTCGATGAAGGGGTACTTGTGGTTGTCGAACAACCGGAAGAACTTGTCGAGGCGCACGTCGATGCTCGACGGCTGGATCATCGACGGTTCGTACGGGTCGAGCACGACCCGGCCGGAATCGATCTGGCTCTTGATGTCACGGTCCGAAAGCAGCACACGGCTACGGTAATCGACGCGCGTCTGCCGCGGCCCCGCTCTCACTCATCGGCGCCGTCGGTGGCGAGAGACCGACACACCGTCCGTCATGACATGCACGTACGGCGCGGACGCGCTAGAGTACGAGGCGCTTGATCGACGCGCCGGACGTTCACCAGGACGGGCGCCGGACAGGCAAGAACCCCGCCGTGGCGGGGCTCGCGAGTGTAGTTCAATGGTAGAACATCAGCTTCCCAAGCTGAATACGCGAGTTCGATTCTCGTCACTCGCTCCAAGCATGTGAAAGGGGCCGGATACGATGGGATCCGGCCCCTTTCGTCATTCTTGCTCGGCCTCGCCGGGACGCGAGGTCGGCTGTGGCTCCTTCGAGCACTGCGCACACCGCCCCAGCAGCGCCCCGTGCTCGGCGTCGAGCGTGAACCCCGTCAGCTCCTTGATTCTTGCGGCGAGTGGCGCGAACTCGGCCACGTCGACGTCGACGAAGCGCCCGCACGTGTCGCACTGCAGGTGCGCGTGGGCGTGAGGCTCGGCCACGTGCCCGGTGACCTCGTGCCCGGCGGCAGCGCCCTCCCCCGAGTCCCCATCCGATGCACCAACATCGGCCTTCGCCCCCTCACGCGCCACGTCGGCCGCCAGGTGGTAGATCGTCGCGCCGCCCGGAACGTGGGTGTGCGTGACGATGTCAGCGTCGACGAGAGCCTGCAGCGAGCGGTAGATCGTCGCGCGGTGGATACCCGGTTCGACCTCGTCGACGAGCGCCGCGACGGCGTCGGCGTCGATGTGACCCGGTTCGCGGCTCAACACGTCGAGGACGGCTCGTCGTCCAGGCGTGACGCGTTCTCCGCGCGCCCGCAGTCGCGCTAGCGCTGCGTCGCGGCGTGTTTCGCTCGGGATCGCGCCCGCGGGCACGTCAGCGTTCGCTGCAGCACCACGTGCGTCAGGGCTTCGAGGGGTCATGCCTCCATCGTCCGGGCTCCCCACCGGCGAGGCAAACCGAGCACTCAGCACAACCTCACGTACTCATGAGTAGACTTACCGGCGAGTAGCGCCTGGATCATCGCGCTGCACCCCTACCGATCTCGGAGGACATCTTGTCTCACTACAAGAGCAACGTTCGCGACCTTGAGTTCAACCTCTTCGAGGTCTTCAACCGTCAGGACGTGCTGGGCACCGGCATCTACGAGGACGTCGACGTCGACGTCGCGAAGGACATCATCGGCCAGGTCGCGAAGCTCGCCGAGGGTGACCTCGCGGCAAGCCTCATCGACTCCGACCGCAACCCCCCGGTCTACGACCCGGAGACCAAGTCGGTCACGATGCCGGAGTCGTTCAAGAAGTCGTACAAGTCGTACATCGACGCCGGTTGGGGCATGCTCGACGCCCCCGTCGAGCTCGACGGCATGAAGGTGCCGCCGTCCGTGCGCTGGTCGCTCGCCGAACTCGTCTGCGGCGCCAACCCGGCCGTCCACATGTTCTCCGCGAGCTACGCGTTCGCGTCGCTGCTGTACTTCATGGGCAACGACGAGCAGAAGAAGCTCGCCAAGCACATCGTCGACGGTGGCTGGCACTGCACGATGGTGCTGACCGAGCCCGACGCCGGTTCTGACGTCGGCGCCGGCCGCACGAAGGCCACGCAGAACGACGACGGCACGTGGAACATCACGGGCGTCAAGCGCTTCATCACCTCGGCCGAGTCGGACATGGTCGACAACGTCGTCCACTTCGTCCTCGCCCGCCCTGAGGGCGCCGGCCCCGGCACGAAGGGCCTCAGCCTGTTCATCGTCCCGAAGTTCCACGTCGACCTCGAGACGGGTGAGCTCGGCGAGCGCAACGGCGCATACGTGACGAACGTCGAGGACAAGATGGGCCTCAAGGTCTCCACGACTTGCGAGGTGACGTTCGGTGACGGTGCCCCCGCCGTCGGCACGCTGCTCGGCGACGTCCACGACGGCATCGCGCAGATGTTCAAGGTCATCGAGAACGCCCGCATGTTCGTCGGCACGAAGGCGATCGCGACGCTGTCGACCGGCTACCTCAACGCGCTCGAGTACGCCAAGGAGCGCGTCCAGGGTGCCGACATGACGACGCCGCAGAAGGACGCGCCGCGCGTCACGATCACGCACCACCCGGACGTGCGCCGCAGCCTCATGCTGCAGAAGGCCTACGCCGAGGGTCTGCGTTCGCTCGTCATGTACACCGCGTGCCAGCAGGACGTCGTCGACCAGGCGACGAAGGGCAACCCGGCCGCCGAGCTCGAGGAGGGCAGCCCCGCCGAGATGGCGGCGCGCCTCAACGACCTGCTGCTGCCCATCGTCAAGGGCGCCGGTTCGGAGCGCGCGTGGGTGCTGCTCGGCACCGAGTCGCTGCAGACATACGGCGGGTCGGGCTTCCTCAAGGAGTACCCGCTCGAGCAGTACGTGCGTGACGCAAAGATCGACACGCTCTACGAAGGCACGACGGCCATCCAGGGCCTCGACTTCTTCTTCCGCAAGATCGTCAAGGATCAGGGTGTGGCCCTCGGCATGCTGCAGAAGGAGATCGAGACGACGATCGGCCAGGCTCCCGAGGCCCTCAAGCGTGAGGCGGGTCTGCTCGCGCAGGCCGCGACGGACCTCAAGGACATGGGTGAGTTCATGTTCGGAGCCGCGATGGGTTCGCTGGAGAAGCCGGCCGAGGCGTACAAGATCGGCCTGACGTCGACGCGTCTGCTGCTCGCTGCGGGCGACGTCGTCATCGGCTGGCTGCTGCTGCGGGCCGCCATCGTCGCGCAGGCCCGCCTCGAGGCGGGCGACGCCGGCAAGGACACCGACTTCTACACCGGCAAGGTTGCCGCGGCACAGTTCTTCGCGCGCACCGTGCTGCCGCGCATGGCGTCGGAGAAGGCCATCACCATCGCCGAGGACGGCTCGCTCATGGACGTCCCGGAGAGCGCTTTCTGATCTGACCTCACCGGTCTCGACCAGAACCGCTGCGGCCCGGCTCCCTCACGAAGGGAGCCGGGCCGCAGCGATTCCGCGACGCCCCACATGACGCGTAGACGCACGATGTGGGGAGATCGCGGGCGCACCGCGACCCACTCGGTGCGCAACTGCAACGAGTGGGGGCGCGCGTCAGGCGTCGATCGCCGCCACCGCGTGACGCGCGATGGCAAGCTCTTCGTTCGTCGGGACGACGCACACGGTCACAGGCGATCCTGCCGCGGAGATGATGCGCGCGTCATGATCGTCGGCGCTGTTGGCGGCTGCGTCGAACGTCACGCCGAGCCACCCGAGACGGCGGCACACGGCCTCGCGGATGGCGGCGTTGTTCTCGCCGACGCCGGCGGTGAACGTGATGACGTCGACGCCCTCGAGCGCCGCCGCGTACGCGCCGATGTACTTGACGAGCCGGTGCACGTAGACGTCGAATGCGAGCTGCGCCGTCTCGTCACCGTCGTCGACGCGCCCCATGAGGTCGCGGAAGTCGCCCGACCCCGTCAGCCCGAGGATGCCCGACTTCTTGTTGAGCAGCGTGTCGATCTCGTCGACGCCGAGCCCCGCGACACGGTTGAGGTGCAGGACGACGGCCGGGTCCATGTCGCCACCACGCGTGCCCATGACGAGGCCCTCGAGCGGCGTCATGCCCATCGACGTGTCGACGGCTCGGCCCCCGTCGATCGCCGAGATCGACGCGCCGTTGCCGAGATGGCAGATGATCTGCTTGAACCCCTCGACGGGACGTTCGAGAAACTGTGCGACCCGCGCCGAGACGTACTCGTGCGACGTGCCGTGGAAGCCGTAGCGACGGATGGCGTGCTCCTTCGCGAGCTTCGCGTCGATCGCGTAGGTGTACGCGGAGGCGGGCAACGTCGAGAAGAACCCGGTGTCGAACACGGCGACCTGCGGCAGGTCGGGAAAGATGCGCCGAGCCGCCTCGATGCCGAGCGCGTGCGCCGGATTGTGCAGCGGCGCAAGGGTTCCGAGGCGTTTGATCTCGTCGAGCACGTAGTCGGTGATCATCTCGGGGCCCGTGAAGTTGCGCCCGCCGTGCACGACGCGGTGACCCACGACGACGACGTCCGCGTCCTCGATCGGCAACCCCGTCTCGGCCATGACCTTCGTCATCTCCTCGAGGGCGACGCCGTGGTCGGCCATGTCGACGTCGTGCGTCGTCTTCTCGCTGCGGTACTCGTGCGTGATCGTGCCACCCGAGTCGCCGACCCGCTCGGCGAGGCCCTTGACGACGAACTCCCCCGTCACCGGGTCGACGATCTGGTACTTGAGCGAACTCGACCCCGCGTTGATGACGAGGACGTTGCCGGCCCCGCCGTCCCGCTCGCTGCTCGGCGCGTGCGCCACGTCGTTCATGCCTTCTCCTCCTGCGCCTGCACGGCCGTGATGGCGATGGTGTTGACGATGTCCTCGACGAGCGCGCCGCGCGACAGGTCGTTGACGGGCTTGTTGAGCCCCTGCAGCACCGGGCCCATGGCGACGGCACCCGCCGAGCGCTGCACGGCCTTGTACGTGTTGTTGCCGGTGTTGAGGTCGGGGAAGATCAGCACCGTCGCGCGCCCTGCGACGGGCGAGTCGGGCATCTTCGACTTCGCGACGCTCGGTTCGACGGCCGCGTCGTACTGGATCGGCCCGTCGACGGCGAGTTCCGGCGCGCGCTCGCGCACGAGTTCGGTTGCGGCCCGCACCTTCTCGACGTCGGCGCCGCTGCCGGAGGTGCCCGTCGAGTACGACAGCATCGCGACGCGCGGCTCGATGCCGAACGCCGACGCCGTCTTCGCCGAACTGATCGCGATGTCGGCGAGTTGCTCGGCGTTCGGGTCGGGGTTGACGGCGCAGTCACCGTAGACGAGCACCTGATCAGCGAGCGCCATGAGGAACACGGAGCTGACGATGTCCGCGTCGGGCGCTGTCTTGATGATCTCGAAGCTCGGCTTGATCGTGTGCGCCGTCGTGTGCGCGGCGCCGCTCACCATGCCGTCGGCGAGCCCGAGGTGGACCATCATCGTGCCGAAGTACGACACGTCCTGCACCGTCTCCCGGGCCTGCTCGATCCTCACGCCCTTCTTCTTGCGGATCTCGGCGTACTCGGCGGCGAACTTCTCGACGAGCTCCTCGTCGTGCGGGGAGACGATCGAGGCGGACGAGATGTCGAGGCCGTTGCTGCTCGCGAGCGCCTTGATCTGCGTCTCGTCACCGAGGATCGTCAGTTGCGCGATGCCGCCGCGCAGCACCTCGTCGGCGGCCTTGAGGATGCGCAGATCGTCACCCTCGGGCAGGACGATGTGCTTGCGGGCGCTGCGCGCGCGATCGAGCAGACGGTGGCCGAACATCAGTGGCGTGACGGCGGCCGCCTCGTCGATGTCGATGGCGGCGAGAAGGCCGTCGGCGTCGATGGCTTCGCCGAACGCACGCAGCGCCGTCTGCTTCTTCACGACACTGCCGGAGCTGAGGGCGCTGCGCGTGCGCGCCAGGGCTGCCGTCGTCTCGAAGGTGCCCGAATCTGTCACGAGGATCGGCACGTCGAGCTTCGTGCCGTCGAGCAGCTGCTGCACGCTCTCCGGCGGGCGATAACCGCCCGTCAGGACGATGGCGGCGAGCCCGGGGAACGTGCCGGACTGATGCGCGAGGACGAGCCCGGGCAGGATGTCGTAGCGGTCGCCGGGGGCGATGACGGTGACGTCCTCGACGAGGCGCGTCAGCACGTTCGGCAGTGACATCGCAGCGACGACGAACCCGCGCGACTCGCGCTGCAGCCACTCGGGATTGCCGCGCCACAGCTCGGCGCCGGCGGCTTCTGCGAGCGCCGCGACGGTGGGTGCGACGAGCAACGGAACCTCGGGAATGACGCCGGCGACGGGCACGGACGCCGTCTCGGCGTCCTTCGTCAGTGCGAGGCGGATGCCGGTGACGTCACCGCTCGTGGCGCGGTTGACGACGATCGCGACGGGCGTCGCGTGCCTCGCGCGCAACTGTTCGCAACCCATGACGGCGACCTGCGCGATCTGCTCGGGGGTGCGCTCGCGCCCGTGGACGACGAGGACGACGGGCGCGCCGAGGTTCGCGGCGACCATGGCATTGATCTCGGCTTCGCGGCCGGTCGAGACGTCCGCGAAGTCGCTGCCGAGCACCATGACGAGATCGGCGTCGGCGGACACCTCGTCAAAACGGGCCAGGATCGTTGCGAGCGAGCCCGACTCGTCATCGTGCATCTGGTCGTAGGTGACGCCGAGCGCGTCCTCGTAGGCTTGGTCGACGGCCGGGTGCGACAGCAGCAGGTCGACGACCTTGTCGCGGGAGCTGGTGGCGACGGGCCGGAAGATCGCGATGCGCCCGGCCTGGCGCGATAGGAGGTCGAGCAGCCCGTAGGCCACGGTGGACTTGCCGGTTTCACCTTCGGCTGAGGTGACGAAGACACTGCGCGTCATGGTTTCCACCCTAGGCGAGAGCGGTGACAACCCGTCCGCGACCTTGGTCCCGTGCGTCGGGCGACGCGTCCGCCCGAGTCAGCCGTGCGTCGGTACCGAACACCACACCCGACGAATGTGGAGAAAATCGCAGATGTGGACAGGAATCGCAGTTGGGTCAGGGGGTCGCGGCGAGCGCAGCCAGGCGACGCAGCGCGAATTCGTAGCCCTGGACACCACACCCGACGATGACGGCCACCGCCTTGTCGCTCAAGTACGAGTGGTGCCGAAACGCCTCGCGCGCATGGACGTTCGAGATGTGCACCTCGACGAACGGCGCCTCGACACTCGCGAGAGCATCCCGGATGGCGACACTCGTGTGCGTGTACGCCCCCGCGTTGATGACGATGCCCCCGCTGTCGTGACGGATGCGCTGGATCTCGTCGACGAGCGCCCCCTCGTGGTTGCTCTGGAAGCACTCGACGCCGAACCCCAGCTCGTCACCGACCCGCGCGGCGAGCGCCTCGACGTCAGCGAGCGTGTCGGCACCGTAGATCGACGGTTCGCGCTCACCGAGCAGGTTGAGGTTCGGGCCGTTGAGGACGTGCAGCGTGCGAGTCATGGGCCCATTGTCGTCGGGTTCGGGCGACGGATCCAGGTGGTGCCCCGGTGGTGGTTCCGCGGCGCCTCGGGCATCCGTCACACCGCGTCCGCGCTACGCCCCGTGCTGCGGTGACCGAGCACCCCCACCGTCACGACGAGCAAGCCCATCGCGACGGCAACGATGACGAACACCGGTGTACTGCCGTGGTCTTCGAGCACCGGCAGCAGGATGAACGGCAGGAACGCCGTGACGAGCTTGCTCAACGAGTACGCCGCGCCGGCAGCCGTGCCACGGATCGCCGTCGGGTACGAATCGGCGAGATACACGTGGTACGCGTTCGAGAACAGGTTCGACGCGCACGAGTACAGGAAGCCGGCGGCGATGATCTGAGCCGTCGACGACGCGAATCCGAACCACAGGCCGAAGATCGCCATGAGCGTCGCCGTCGCCATGACGAGGTACTTGCGCTCGATGCGCTCGACGATCGGCACGGCCAGCAGCGACCCGAGCGGGTAGCCGAGGTAGCTGAGCGCGACGAACAGCAGCGAACTCGTGACGCTGTAGCCCTTCGCGACGAGGACGAGCGGCGCCACCGTCCCGAAGCCGTAGTAGCCGAACACCTCGAGGGCCGACAGCAGCCACAACATGATCGTGCGCTTCGTGTACGGCGCCTTGAACAGCGACGCCATCGAGACCTGGCGGGACGCGACGGGCGTGAGCGACGCGTCCGGCTCGGCGAGGGTGTGGCCCTCGGCGCGCGCGGCGTCCTCGAACTCGCGCGTGATCGCGTCGGCCTCGTCGTGACGGCCCTGTGCCTCGAGCCAGCGTGGCGACTCGGGCAACCCGGTACGCACGGCCCACACGACGATCGAGCCGATCGCGCCGAAGACGAACAGCCAGCGCCATCCGTCGATGCCGAACGGCGTCATCGGCACGAGCCAGCGCGCGAGGAAGCCGACCGTCGGCACCCCGAGGAAGCTGATCGTGTACGCCCACGAGATGAACTGCCCGCGCTTGTTCTTCGGCAGGATGTCGGACAGGTAGGAGTCGCCGAGCGCGTACTCGCCGCCGATGCCGATGCCCGCGAAGAACCGCGTGATGACGAGCCACGCCGCGTTCGGGGTGAACGCGCCCGCGAGCGAGAACGCCGAGTAGAGCGCGAGGTTGACCATGAACGCCTTGCGCCGCCCGATGCGGTCGGCGAGGCGCCCCATGAACAGCGCCCCGATGAACTGCCCGATGAACGCCGACGCGAGCACCCACTTGAGCACGTCGCCCTTCAGCGCGAAGTCTTCCTTCAGCACCGCGGCGATCGTCGAGGCGAGAAAATTCTCGTACGCGTCGAAGAACAACCCGAGGCCGATGACGCCCGTGGCGAGCAGATGCTTGCGTGTGATCGGGAGCCGGTCGAGGCGTGCGGCGACCGACGTCCCCGTCGCGGGTGCCACCGACGCATTGGGCAGCGATGCTTCTGTCATCGCGGCAGCCTAGCCGCGGTGAGACTCGCGCACTAGGTTGAGGTCAGACAGCGATACACGGCATGCGGTCGGCTCGGGCCGACCGCATGGCGGTGGCGACGGACGATGCTCGGCCGCCACAACCACGTGACGAGAGGACACCCGAATGCAGCGCGAATCCGGCGACGCTCACATCCGCCGCTACTACGAGGTCGTCGACGCCGGCGACGTCGAGGGCGTGCTCGACATCTTCACCGACGACGCCACCTACTGCCGCCCCGGATACGAACCCATGGCCGGCCGCGAGGCGCTGCGGGCGTTCTACTCGGGCGATCGCGTCATCGAATCGGGACGCCACAGCGTCACGTCACTGCTCATCGACGGCGACGAGGCGTTCGTGCGCGGCGAGTTCAACGGGGTGCTCAAGGACGGCAGCGACGCGCACCTCGAGTTCGCCGACTTCTTCCGCTTCGGCGCCGGCGATCACATCGCCTACCGCCAGACGTACTTCTACGCTCCGCTCGTCTGACGCCCGGGGGGCACGCTTCGAAGGGGTGCTGACGTCACGTCGGCGGAGCATCGATCGATTACTCGACGTGCTGAACACCGCCCATGCGGGCGCACTGCCTGAGAGCGGCGACCCCGCATCGCCGAGTTGCAGCTCCCGGGGCCGGCAAGAGCAGACGTGATCGTCAGACGCCGCGCAGGTCGAGCGTCAGCGTGCGGGGGCCGTCGCCGGTGATGACGAGGGGGATGCCCCAATCCTGTTGGTAAAGATGGCAGGCGGCGTGCTCGGGCACCTCGCCGGTGTCGGGGTCGCCGTCGCAGGCGGCTGCGCGGACGCTGACGTGCAGGATGGCCGAGCCGACGCTCTCGTCGATCGTCAGCGTGCGCGTGAGCCCCTGCTGCTTGCCCGCTCCGTCGCGGAGGAACGCCTCGGGAGAGCTGCTCACCTGCAGCATCGTCGGGTCGCCGTAACGGTGGTCGAGTTTCTGCCCCGCCGGCGGCGTGAACGTGACGACGAGTTCCACTGCGCCCGAGGCGATCTCGCTCGGCGGGCGCTGCGTCTGCTGCGCATCGCCCTCGATGCGTTGCGCTTCGGCGGTCAGCGCCACCGGCGTCAGACGATGGGCGTTCGACTCGACGACGAGCAGGTGTGCATCAGCGTCCACCTCCCCCGGGACGACGATGACGTCGCTCGGTTCGGCCAGGCCCGTGGCGAGCGTCGTCACCTCGCCGCTCGACGGGTCGAAGCGCCGAATCGCGCCGTTGTACGTGTCGGCGACGGCGACGGATCCGTCGGGTAGTTCCGTGACACCGAGGGGATGCTGCAGCAGCGCCGCGTCAGCCGCGCCGTCGACGTGGCCGAAGTCGAACAACCCTTGCCCGACGTGGGTCGTCACCTCGAAACCCTCGTTGCTCACGCTGAGGCTACGCAAGGCACTCGTCTCGGAGTCGGCGACCCAGACGTGTGAGCCGTCCGCGCTCGTCGCGAGACCACTGGGCTGCGCGAACCAGGCGTCGTGGGCGGCGCCGTCGCGGATGCCCTCGTTGCTCGTGCCGGCGAGCACGGCGACGGTGTTGAGCTCGGGGCTCTCGCCCAGATGCAGCGCCCACAGCTGGTGCGTGCCCGCCATCGCGATGATGACGCGGTCGTGCCACCACGCGAGATCCCACGGCGTCGACAGCGCCTGATGCAGCGCCGGGCCGCCGCCGTCACGTTCGCGCAGCTGCTCACCGGTGCCCGCGACGGTGCGAATCCGCCCGTCACTCAACCGAATCGCCTTGATCTCGTGGTTGACGCTGTCCGCGACGAGCAGGTCGTCGCCGGTGCGTGCGCGAGCCTCTTCGGGAAGGAGCAACAGCCCCTGTGGTTCGTTGAACACCCCCGAGCCGCCGTAGCGCGCCAGCTCCGTCTCGCCGTCCTCGGCGAGGTGCACGACCTGGTGGTGCGCGGTGTCGCTGACGAAGAAACCCCCTCTCGTCAGGTGCTCCCCGGCACCCGCGGAAGCGGCGGCGTCGTCCGCGCTCTGACGGCCCGTGGGCTGCGCCTGCACCGGGCGAGCCGGCGCGGTGATGACCTTTCCCGGGAAACGCAGCAACGTCTCGGGGGCAGGCGGCGCGACGTACGGACCGTCACCGCGACGCAGCGTCCCCTTGGTCGTGTGCTCGGCGATGAGGTCGTCGATGAGCACGCTCAATCCGTGCGCGTGTCCTTCACCGGACATCGACGCGACGATGTAGCCCTCCGGGTCGAGGACGACGAGCGTCGGCCACGCGCGCGCCGCGTACGCCTGCCACGTCGTGAGGTCGGGGTCGTCGAGGACGGGGTGGTGCACCGCGTACCGCTCGACGGCGGCTTCGAGGGCATCGCGATCGGCCTCGTGCTCGAACTTCGGCGAGTGCACGCCGATGAGGACGAGCTGGTCGCCGTATTTCTCCTCGAGCGGGCGCAATTCATCGAGCACGTGGAGACAGTTGATGCAGCAGAACGTCCAGAAGTCGAGGACGACGACCTTGCCGCGCAGGCTCGTCAGCGTGATGTCGGCGCCGCCGGTGTTGAGCCAGCCCCGCCCCGTCAGTTCCGGCGCCCGAAGTTTCATGACCGCTACCCTACGCGCCCGATCTTGCGTCACGAACGCATGCAATACCGCGCGTTCACGACGCAAGATCAGCGGCTGCACCGGCCAAGGCTGACTCACGTCGCCGAGCACGTCGCCGACCAACACCTGACGCTTGAGCTTGGGCAGCAGCCGCAGGGCGTGCATCATCGCCTCGGGCCGCGCCATTCGTCGTTGCGCCACCATGCTGAGGACGGTCGCCGCCGCACGATCACTGCGCGCCCATGACGCCAACCGCGCAGGCCTGCCAGCATCACCGCCTCTCGCCGTCAGCCCAGGCGGAATTGCCGGCGTTGAGCACGGCGACCACGATGGGTGATCGTTCGTCTCACCACCCGGCTGCGAGCACGTGCACCGCCTGTGTCCCGAGCACGCGGAATCGCCCCGCGACCACGTGCGTCCGGATCTGATGACGCGTGCTGCCCAGCTGACGTAGTTGCCCCCGCGACACCACCCCGAACATTTCGACGCCAGTTCGCAGGCGTCAACGTGGGTCGCTTGCGCTGAAGTCACCCTCCGAGGGTGCCCGAATCGGGGTGGCGCGCGCTGAGGCCCTGTGGACAACCCGACCTTGGGTCATGAACGCGCGGTATGGCGCGCGTTCATGACACAACATCCGGGGCCGCGGTCAGAGGCGACGGTCGCTCAGGACGGGGAAGGCCTCGCGGGTGGCGGCGACGTCGTCGAGGTCGATGTCGAGGGTGATGGTGCGTTCGCCGCGCCCGGCTTCGGCGAGCACCTCACCGGTCGGCGAGACGATGGCCGAGTTGCCGCCCATCTCCGTACCGGCGTGCGTGCCGGCGGTGTTGCAGGCGATGACGAACGCCTGGTTCTCGATGGCGCGAGCCTGCAGCAGCGTGCGCCACGCCGCGACGCGCGCAGCCGGCCAAGCGGCAGGGATGACGAACACCTCGGCGCCCGCGTCGACCTGCTTGCGGTACAACTCGGGAAAACGCAGGTCGTAGCACGTCGACAGACCAACCTTGACGTGGCCGTCGGGCGCAGACGCGCCCTTCCTCGCATCGTCGGCGACACTCGCGGCGGGGGCATCGTCCACCTCGCTGGAGGTGCTCATGTCGCCGTCGAGGTTGACCCCGGCCAGTTCGGCGCCCATCGCCCATTCGCTCTGTGACGCCTCGACGCAGGCCTCCGGGTTCGCCGGGTCGCAGACGGCGCCGTCGCCGTCGTCGACTGCGACTTCGGCGGCCATGGCGCCACCGGCCCTGTCACCCAGCGCCAGGTCGAGGACGATGACCTCCTCGCCGGCTTCGATCAATTTGGGTTCGCCGTTGCCGAAGCCAAATCGGTGGATCTTGCGGTAGGTGCCGACGAGGTCGCCGTCACGGTCGAACATCAGCGAGGTGTTCCACAGCCCGCGCCCCTCGGGGCCCTTCTCGCCGGGCTTCTCGATGATCGAGCCGGCGTGAACGAATGCGCCGACGTTCGCCGCGGCCTCTGACAACGCCCGCGCGACGGGCCCTTCGACGCTCTGCGCCTTCTCGTTCCACGCCGGGTAGTCGAAACCTCCGGCGCTCCACAGCTCCGGCAGCACGACGAGGTCGGCGCCTTTCTGCGACTCGACGAGCGACGCGACGCGTTCGATGCGCGCCCCCATCGGCTCCGAATCGGTGTAGGCAAGCTGGATGACGGCGACGCGCATGGCTACTCCTTGTCGATGCCCCCGACGGTGACGCGGCCGGATTCGGCGCGCCCAGAGGGCTGCTCGGGACGTTCGTCGTGCTCACCCTCGACCGTAGTCGACGCCGCTGCTTCCGTCGTGCTCGACGACATCTGACGGGCCGGTTCTTCACCCTCCGCCTGAACGGGGGACGCAGCCTGACCACCCTGACCACCCCGCGAGGCGAGGTAGGCGTTGTAGGCCTTGAGCTCAGCGTCACCGTCGCGTTCGGCACGACGCTCCGCGCGCTGACCCTCGATGCGGTCGGATCGGTACCACTGCGCGGCGACGACCATGGCGAGCAAGAATGTCGGGCCCTCACCGGAGCCCCACGTGATCGTTCCGGCGGCCTGCTGGTCGCGCAGCGGATCCGAGACGTAGTGCAGGGCGGTGAAGAACGAGGGCGCGAGCAACGTGCTACCCGTCATCATCGCGACACCGAAGAATGCGTGGAACGTGATCGTGATGAGCAGCACGAGCAGCCGCAGCGGCGCCGGCCACTTCTTGGGGCCGGGGTCGATGCCGATCAGGGCCCACGCGAACAGGTAGCCACTGACGAGGAAGTGGATGTTCATGAGGATGTGCCCGGTGTGCGTGCGCAGCGCCAGCTCGAAGAACGGCGTGTAGTAGAAGACGATGAGGCTGACGAAGAACAGGGCCGAGCTGACAGCAGGGTTGGCGACGACGTTGAGGTAACGGCTGTGCACGACCGACAGCAGCACCTCGCGCGGTCCGCGTGTGCCGTCGGAGCGCTTGGGCCATGCCCGCAGCATGAGGGTGACGGGCGCGGCCATGACGAGCAGGATCGGCACCGTCATCGAGATGACCATGTGTCCGGCCATGTGGACGCTCATCATGACGCGTCCGTAGACCCCGGCGCCGCTGTCGATCGTCACGATGAACACGAGCCAAGCGAGCACCCACAGGATCGTGCGGTGGATCGGCCAGTGGTCGCCGCGGCGGTGCAGGCGCACAGCCCAGCGCACGTACTGGACGATGGCGATGACGGCGAACGTCGTCATCAGCCACTCGATGCGCCACTGCGAGAAGAAGTTCGCGGGCGTCAGAACGGGCGGCGCCGGGTATCCGGTGAGCGCGACGACCGGGTCGGCGCTCTCGACGACCTGCCCTGACGGCGGCGCGGAGCGCGCTAGCGCCGCAGCGAGGCCCATCGTCGCGCCCATGACGAGCGCCTCGACGAGGGCGAGCCGGGCGAACAGCGCCTTGCTGGGCCGGTCGCTCGCGTCACGTTCGAGGACGGCGACGACACGGCGTCGCTGCATGAGCCCGAGCGCGCCGAGCACGACGAGGCACAGTGCCTTCGCGACGATGACGAGGCCGTAGCGCGTCGTCACGTACTGGCTGAGGTCGGGTACGCGCAGCGTCGAGGCGAGCACGCCGGAGAAAGCGACGAAGCCGACGCACCACGTCGCGACGCTCGAGTAGCGCCGCACCGACGCTGCCGCGGCCTTGCCGAGGCGGCCCCACATGACGCCGAGGGCGATGATGCCGCCCACCCAGAGCGTCACGGGGACGAGGTGCATGATGAGCGAGTCGACGGCCGTCTCGTGATCGCTCGAACCGGCGGCGTGGCCGCTCAACGCGATCGGCCACAGCGCGAGCAGACCGAGTGCCGTCATCCATGCCAGGCTCGTACGCGAGGAGTGCCACCAGCAGACCACCGCGATGACGAGCGCCGCGATCGCCGTCAGCATCGGGTTGCGCAGGATCTCCAGCTGCCACGTGTTGCTCCACCACTGACCCGTGTACCCGCGCGAACCGACGGGGATGCCGGCCAGGTCGCCGTAGCTGAGGTAGCTGACGACGAGGGTCGCGCCGAACCACAGGGCTGCGCTGATCGAGGCCCAGCGCCCGATGCGCGCGACCCGCATCGTCTTGTGGCCCTCGGCGACGAGAAACGCACCGAGCCCGGTGAAGCCGATGGTCGCCGCCATCGCGACGTCCGCCGCGGGCTTGAACAGAGCGATGCCCCAGCGCACGATCGCGCCGGCGTCGAGCAGCTGCTGCGCCTTGCTCGCCCCGGTGAACACGACTGCTCCGGCCGCGACGGCGACCGCGAGCGCCATCGCAGCCGCGAGCAGACGCCCGCCACCGAGCGGCCCTGTGGGGGCAGACGGGGTGGGTTTCGTGGCGCTCGAACTCATGCGCCCAGCCTACGTGGGCCCGGTGACAACCCCTCGCGCCACCCGATCCCCGCACGTCCGGCGTCGTCATGCCCGACAGGGCCCGCGCGGCCCGGCGACCCATCCATCCATCCGATCGACCCCACCCCAATAAATTTGCTTGCATGGCACAACCAAACATATAGTTGTGCAGCCCAAGCATTCTTGGGCACTCCCTCCCCTCAAGGAACCGAAGTGACCGTCGACCTCCCCGTCGCACGCGACATCGCGACATCCTTCGTCGGGGCCGCGAAGGCGATGAGCGCGCACAAGCGCAAGTTGCCACGACCCCACCCGCACGCCGACCACGGCGCGCTGCCCCTGCTCTACGCCCTCGAGGCGGAGCCGCTGCGCGTCTCGGCCCTCGCCGACATCGTCCACTCCGACGTCTCGACGGTCAGTCGCCAGGTGAGCGCACTCACCGACGGCGGCCTCGTCACCAAGATCTGTGATCCGCAGGACGGTCGCGCGCAACTCGTCACCCTGACGCCCGACGCGCGCGAACTCGTCAGCACACTGCGCGAGGATCGCGCAGTGTGGATGCAGAACCTGCTCACCGATTGGAGCACCGCGGAAGCCCGCGAGTTCCAGCACCTGCTGCTCAAGTTCACCGCATCGCTCGATGCCTACCAGGGCGGCTGCACGCCCCGCGCCGGGCAACCCACTCCCCTCCGTCCCCCAGCCTGAACGTCGAAAGGCACCCTCTTGTCTGCACAGACCGCTGCGCCACCCGCGCAGCAATCGAGCTCGGCAGAGCTCTCGCACGGCCAGATCATGACGATCCTCGCGGGTCTCATGATGGGCATGTTCCTGGCCGCACTCGACCAGACGATCGTCTCCACCGCCATCCGCACCATCGGTGACGACCTGCACGGCCTCTCCGCGCAGGCCTGGGTGACGACGGCCTACCTCATCACCTCGACCATCGCGACCCCGCTGTACGGCAAGCTCTCCGACATCTTCGGCCGCCGCGGGTTCTACCTGTTCGCGATCGTCATCTTCGTCATCGGCTCGCTCGCATGCTCATTCGCGAACAGCATGTACATGCTTGCCGCGTTCCGCGCCATCCAGGGCATCGGCGCCGGTGGCCTCATGTCGCTGGCCCTCGCGATCATCGGTGACATCCTGCCGCCGCGCGAACGCGCCAAGTACCAGGGTTACTTCCTCGCCGTCTTCGCGACGAGCTCCGTCCTCGGCCCCGTCATCGGTGGCTTCTTCGCCGAGCAGGGCCACATCCTCGGTCTCACCGGCTGGCGCTGGGTCTTCCTCATCAACGTGCCGATCGGCATCGTCGCCTTCCTCGTCGTCGCCCGCACCCTGCACCTCGAGCACACGCGTCAGGACCACCGCATCGACTACTGGGGCGCCGTCGCGCTCACGGTCGGCCTCGTGCCGCTGCTGACCGTCGCCGAGCAGGGACGAACGTGGGGCTGGGGTTCGGGCAAGTCGATCGCCTGCTTCGCCATCGGCATCCTCGGCCTCATCGCTTTCGTCCTCGCCGAGGCGAAGATGAAGGACGAGGCCCTCATCCCGCTGCGCATCTTCCGCCACCGTGCCGTGACGGTCACCGTCGTCGCCTCCGTCATCATCGGCATGGCGATGTTCGGCGCCATGATGATGCTGCCGCTCTACATGCAGATCGTGCACAACGCCTCCCCGATGAAGTCGGGCCTCATGATGCTGCCGCTCGTCGCCGGCATGATGACGGCCTCCATCACAGCCGGCCAGTTGACGGCTCGTACGGGTCGCGTGCGCGAGTTCCCGATCATCGGCACCGCCATCGTCACCGTCGGCATGTTCCTGCTGCACACGATCAGCGCCGACACGCCGCTGTGGCAGGTCATGGTGTTCATGGCCATCGTCGGCATCGGCCTCGGCAACTGCATGCAGGCGCTGACGCTCATCGTGCAGAACGCCGTCAGCCCCCGCGAGATCGGCATGGCCACCTCGTCCGCCACGTTCTTCCGTCAGATCGGTGGAACCGTCGGCGTCGCCATCTTCTTGTCGATGCTGTTCTCGACGGTCGGCGGCAACATCAAGACGAACCTCACCGACGAGGCGAAGACGCCCGCGTTCCAGCAGGCCCTCAAGAGCGGTCTCGCCGACAAGGAGCTCATGAAGGACGAGCACGCCTACGGCATCCTGCAGAGCCTGGCGAACCCGAAGTCCGGCGGCGGCGCCCTGAACAACGTGAGCGAGGACTCCTCCGTCATCGCTCGCCTGCCGAAGGCTGTTGCTCACCCGTTCGAGGCAGGCTTCGCGCAGTCGATGGACCACGTGTTCCTGCTCGCCTCAGGCATCGCACTGCTCGGTTTCATCACCCTGCTGTTCCTGCCGAAGATCGAGTTGCGCAAGCAATCGGCGATGGCCGCGGCCGCGGCGCAGGACAAGTCGAACGCCGAGCTCGCCGCTGACGGTGGCGCGGCACGTCGCGCCGACACCGTAGCCGACGGTGGCGTGGACGCAGGTTCGACGCCCGCCGACGAGACGCACGATGACGTGAGCGACGCCGTCGCCGCTGCCATCGCGCGCGTCGAGGCGCGCAAGCATGGCGAGCAGGTCGATCACTCGGTCGCTCGTCACGCCTCCCACGACGAGTGACGGCTGCTCGCGACGCACGCTGAGTGATGCCCACCCCGACCTGGTCGGGGTGGGCATCACTCGTCTTCGGCGCACCCGATGTTTGAATGGGCGGTTCATCGTCGGCGCCGCACGCCGGGCCGAGGGAGGGACAGGCATGGAGCAGTGGCAGCTCGATCACCCCGAACGCGGAACGTTGGAGGCCTACGTCGGGTCGGCTGACGAACTCCGTACCGTCGACCCGGGATTCACACCCGGCGCACCGGATCCCGGCCGCGACGATGACGGCACGGGCGCGTCGCCGGTGGGCGACGAGGGGCACGGGGTCAAAGAATCTTCGACGGGTGCGCCGGTCATCACGCCGGCCGGTGCCAGTCGCGCCCGCGGCAGCACCCGCCGCCGGGCAGGCGAGCGTCTGCCCCTCTCGCCGGGTCGAAAGGAGAAGCTGCGCACCCACCTCGGCCTCGACGATGAGTGGGCGCGCCCAGGGCTCGTGCTCATGCGTGACGGGGTGGTGTTCGCCCGCCGCCGCAGCATCGGCAACGTCAAGATCCGCCTCGTGCGTTCCACACCCGACGGGCACTTCACCGAGCACACCCAGGCGACGGAGAAGCCGCGCGTCGAGGTGAGCGTCAACCCGGTGCGCGGGTACGTCATGGACGTCCAGCTGCGCGACGACGGCGGGGTCACCGCCTTCGATGCGCCGGTGGGTTCGATGGCGGCACACCGGTACGCCGCGATGGATTCGTCGCCGCTCAAGCGGGTGCTGTACCCGATCCTCGGCGGGCTCGGCAAGAGTGGATGGGCGGTCAGCGTGCTCGTCCTCGGTCCCCTCGTCGCGCGATTGCTCGCGTGGATCTTCGGCCCGATCATCGCGTGGATGGCATCACTCGTGCCGGACATCGACTGGCCCGACATCCCATGGCCGAGCGTCTCGTGGCCCTCGGTCGACCTGCCGTCGATCCCGTGGCCCAGGCTGCCGTCGTGGACCCCACCGGGCTGGCTCGCATGGTTGCTCGAGCACCCGAAGGTATGGGTACCCATCGTCGCGGCCGCGTTCTGGGGCGTCACCGCGAACCGCAACCGCAGACGCTCGGAGCGCAAGAAGGCCGAGTGGGCCAAGCGTCACGCGTACGCGCGCCTCGCGGCCGATCTGCACGCCCTCCACGACTCACGCACCGAGGAAGATCAGGGCGCAGCTGAGTCACTTCGTGCCACGCGAGTCAGTCAGGACTGACGCAGGTGGCACGACGTGACTCAGCCGGCCGAACGAGGGAGCGAAATCAGCCCCAGAGCATCGCCTTCGCAGGGTTCTCGAGAATCTGGCCGACGGTCGACAGGTACCGCGAACCGACGTCGCCGTCGATGATGCGGTGGTCGAAGCTCAAGGACAGCTGCGCGATCTGGCGGATCACCATCTCCTGCTCGCCGCGCTCGTTCTCGACGACCCACGGCATCGGACGCACCGTGCCGATGGCGAGGATGCCGCTCTCACCGGGCTTGATGATCGGCGTGCCCGAATCGACGCCGAAGACGCCGATGTTCGAGATCGTGAACGTGCCGCCGTTGAGGATGGCCGGGCTCGGCTTGCCGTGACGTGCGATCTCGACGAGCTTCGCGATCTCACGCCCCAGGTCGCCGAGGCCGAAGCGGCCGGCGTCCTTGACGTTCGGCACGAGCAGCCCACGGTCGGTGGCCGCGGCGATGCCGAGGTTCACCTCGGAACGCATGACGATCTCGCCGTTCGCGTCGTCCCACAGTGCGTTCATCATCGGCTCACGCTGCATCGCGATGAGGCACGCCTTCGCGACGACGAGCAGCGGCGTCACCTTGATGTCCTTGAGCTCGCGCATGCCCTGCAGTTCGCGGACGAACTCCATCGTGCGCGTCATGTCGACGGTGAGGAACTCCGTGACGTGCGGCGCCGTGAACGCGCTGCTCACCATGGCCTGCGCCGTCACCTTGCGCACGCCCTTGATCGGGATGCGCTCGTCGCTCAGACCGGCCGGGGCCGGAGCGGCAGCCGTCGGCTTGTCGGGGCGCACCGACGGGGCACTGGCCGCAGCCTTCGCGACGGTGTCCGCACTCGGCGCTGGTGGGGCGCTCGACGCGACGCTCGGCGTCGACATCGCCGCGGGCGCGTTTGAACCCCCGGCCTTCTTCACGTCGTCCCGAGTGACGACGCCGTCGTCGCGCGAGGGTTCGACAGTATCGATGTCGACGCCCTGCTGCTTCGCGAACCCGCGCGTCGCGGGGGCGGCGAGCGTGCCGCCACCCGACGCGCCGCCACCGGCTCCACGGCCGCGACGAGCGCGGCGCGTCGAGCTCGACGGCGTCGGGCCGTAGCCGACGAGCGTCTTCTGCTGCGGCTCGTCATCCGACTCGCCGGTCTCGGCGGGCGCGACGTCGGCCGCCGTCTGCATCTCGGCCGCGACCTCGCCACCGTCGGCAGCTCCGGAAGCGTCATTGGCGGCACCGGCAGCGCCATCGTCCGCAGGGGCTGTATCGTCGCCGACGTCGATCGTGACGATCGGCGTGCCGACCTCGACCGTCTCGCCCTCGGGCACGAGGATCGATGCGACCGTCCCGGCCCACGGGATGGGCAGTTCGACGAGCGACTTCGCCGTCTCGATCTCGAGGACGACCTGGTTGACGTCGACGGTGTCGCCTGCGGTGACGTGCCACGTCACGATCTCGGCCTCGACGAGCCCTTCACCGGGGTCGGGCAGGGTGAACTCTTGAATGGCCATGTTCGGCGGTACTCCTAGAAGCTGAAGGACGCGTCGACGGCGTCGAGGATGCGGTCGAGCCCGGGCAGGTATTCGCGCTCGTGGCGGCTCGGCGGGTAGGGGATGTCGTAGCCGGTGACGCGTTGCACGGGCGCTTCGAGCGAATAGAAGCAGCGCTCCTGCAGGAGCGCGGCCAGCTCGGCGCCCACGCCGTACGAGCGTGCGGCCTCGTGCACGATGACGGCGCGGCCCGTCTTGCGCACGGACTCGCAGATCGTCTCCTCGTCGATCGGCGACAGCGTGCGCAGGTCGATGACCTCGAGCGAGCGACCCTCCGCCTCGGCGGCCGCGGCGACGTCGAGGCACGTGCGCACCATCGGGCCGTACGCGAGCAGCGTCAGGTCGGTGCCCTCGCGCAGCACCTCGGCCTCGAACAGGCCGCGAGCGGGGCCGGCTGCGAGGTCGAGCTGGTCGGGGCTGGGCTCGTGGTAGCGGCGCTTGGGCTCGAAGAAGATGACCGGGTCGTCGCAGTCGATGGCCTGACACATCATCCAGTACGCGTCGACGGGGCGCGAGCAGACCACGACGCGCAGGCCGGCGGTGTGCGCGAAGTACGCCTCGTTCGACTCGCTGTGGTGCTCGACGGCGCCGATGCCGCCGCCGAACGGGATGCGGATGACCATGGGCAGCTTGACGGCGCCCTCGGTGCGGTTGTGCACCTTGGAGACCTGGCTGACGATCTGGTCGAACGCCGGGTACACGAACCCGTCGAACTGGATCTCGACGATCGGGCGGTACCCGCGCATCGCGAGGCCGACGGCCGAACCGACGATGCCGGATTCGGCCAGCGGCGGGTCGATGACGCGGTCGCCGAACTCCTTCTTCAACCCGTCGGTCAGGCGGAAGACGCCGCCGAGCTCGCCGACGTCCTCACCGATGACGACGACCTTGTCGTCGGCCGCCATCGCGTCGTGCATCGCCGCGTTGAGCGCCTTGGCAAGGGAGAGCTTCGGGGCCTTCTTGGGTTTCGCGGCCTTCTCGGCGCCGGGGGCCGTGCTCGTGGAAGCGCCGCTCATGCTGCATCGTCCTCGAAGGAGGCGAGGTAGGCCGCGAACTCGTCGCGCTGAGCGGTGAGCTGGTCGTCCATGACCGTGTAGGCGTGGTCGAACATCGCCGTCATCTCTGGGTCGGGCATCTCGAGGCACGAGCGGCGCCACTCGGCGGCGAGCTCCTTCGCCTCGGCGTCGACGTCGTCGAAGAACGCCGCGTCGGCGTGGTTCTCGCGCTCGAGCAGCGAACGCAGACGTGCGATCGGATCCTTTGCCTTCCACGCCTCGACGTGTGCCGAGTCGCGGTAGCGCGACGGGTCGTCGGACGTCGTGTGCGCGCCCATGCGGTAGGTGAACGCCTCGACGAGCGTCGGGCCGAGCCCGCTGCGCGCGTTGTCGAGGCTGCGACGGGTGACGGCGTACGTCGCGAGGACGTCGTTGCCGTCGGTGCGCACGCCGGGGAAGCCGAAGCCGTCAGCGCGCTTGTAGGGCGGGATGATGAACTGACGCGTGTTCGGCTCGCTGATCGCCCAGCCGTTGTTCTGGATGAAGAAGACCATCGGCGAGTGGTTGACGGCCGCGTAGACCATCGCCTCGTTGAAGTCGCCCTGGCTCGTGCCGCCGTCGCCGGTGAATGCCATGACGGCCGCGTCGACGTTCACGTCCCCCGTGCCGACGACACCGTCGAGGCGCAGGCCCATGGCATAGCCGACGGCGTTGAGCATCTGGTTGCCGATGACGATCGTCGAGGTGTTGAAGTTGTGCTTGCGCGGGTCGTGGCCGCCGTGCGTGACGCCGCGGTAGAGCGCGAAGACCTGGCTCGGCTGGATGCCGCGGCAGAACGCGACGCCGTGCTCGCGGTAGCCGGGGAAGCCGTAGTCCTGCTCGCGCAGCGCGTGGCCGGCGGCGACCTGGGCGGCCTCCTGGCCGAGCAGCTGCGGCCACAGGCCGAGCTCGCCCTGGCGCTGCAGGCTGTAGCCCTCGATGTCGAATCGGCGCACGAGCACCATGTCGCGGTACATCGCGCGCACCTCTTCGGCCGTGATGGCCTTGAGCGCTTCCATGTAGGGCTCATTGACGCTCGTCATCGGCGAGCGGGTGCCGTTGGGTGCGATGAGCTGCACCATGTCGGGGCCGCCGTCGGTGATGTCCGGCTTGCCGTCGAGGGCATGACCGGCCACGTGCGTCACCCCATCGAGGTGCGCTGCGTGATTGGTGCGCGAAGCGTCGGGAATCGTCATCGTTTCCTCCTTGCGCGACGTCGCCCTGAGTGCGGGGCGCGAGGCGTTCGGGGGTGACGTCACGGAGTGCGGGACGCCACCACAGGGCTTGTGACGCAGGTCACGCCACCTAGGAGACGCTACCTGGCTACCGACGAGTAATTCGCATCCGAACGACGGTTTCTTCGGCCAGGTTCACAGTCGTATCGAGGCGCGAAACCCCCGTCTCACGATGTGATCGGCATCACTCGAATCTAGCCCGCAGAGACGACTCACCCCGCGTAGAAGCGCGTCACGACGTCGATGAGACGGTCGTTGGCCTCGACCTCGGCGATCGTGCAGCGCACGCCGTCACCGTCGAAGGGGCGCACGACGAGTCCGTTCTCGTCCGCGAAGGCGGCGAACTCGAGTGCCCGCTCGCCGAGCGGCAGCCACACGAAGTTGGCCTGCGTGTCGGGGATGTCGACGCCCGCCTCGCCCAGGGCGTCGACGACGCGTCGACGCTCAGCGACGAGGGAGACGACGCGCTCCTGCAGTTCGTCGAACGCTGCGATGCTGGCGATGGCGGCCTTCTGCGCCATGTCACTCACGCCGAACGGGGTGGCCGCCTTGCGCAGCGCCGTCGTGATGCGCGGGCGCGCCAACGCGTAACCGACGCGCAGCCCCGCGAGGCCGTAGGCCTTGGAGAAGGTCCGCAGGACGACGACGTTGGGAAACTCGCGGTAGATGGCGAGCGCGTCCGGCGCATCGTCCGCGACGACGAACTCGAGGTAAGCCTCGTCGAGCACGACGAGCAGATCCTCCGGCAGCGACCGCAGGAACGCGCGCAACTCGTCAGCACGCACGCTCGGGCCTGTCGGATTGTTGGGTGTGCAGACGATGAGCAGCCGCGTGCGATCGGTGACGGCAGCCGCCATCGCATCGAGGTCGTGCCGCGCGTCGGCGTCGAGCGGCACCTGCACCGAGCGCGCCCCCGCGAGCGCGACGACGATCGGGTACGCCTCGAACGAGCGCCACGCGTAGACGACCTCGTCGCCCGGCTCGCACGTGATCTGGATGAGGGAGGCGAGGACGCCCACCGAGCCCGTGCCGAAGCTCACCTCGTCGGCGCTCACACCCACCCGCTGCGCCAGGGCGTGCGTCAGCTCCGACGACGCCATGTCCGGGTAACGGTTCATCGTCGTCGCGGCCTCGCGCACGATGTCGAGCACGGACGGCAGCGGCGGGTACGGGTTCTCGTTGCTGGAGATCTTGAACACACTCGTGACGCCGCGCTCGGAATCCTCCGCGGCCATGGCCGCCGGCCTGCCCGGCTTGTATCCCGGCACGGAGTCGAGGGTGGTGCGCAGACGGACGGGGGTCTCCAGCGATTCGCTCATGCTCCCAGCCTAGGCCGCGCGAGGTTTCCAGATGCTCCTCATCGTTCCCCCAGCAAGGGCACCTTTAATGACGCCGAGAATCAGATCAGGGGAGGCCACCTTGTCCATCACCAGCCCGTCGCTGCTCACCCTCGTGGTGATCGGCGCCGTCATCGTGCCACTGGCGCTCGTCCTGGTGCGCCAGCGCACGAAGGCGACGTGGCAGCGCGCCGTCGGCAGTTGGGTGGCGGTCGTCGTCGCCCAGGTGCTCGCCGTCGCCTCCCTCGGGCTGTACGTCAACCGTCAGTACGGTTTCTACTCGAGCTGGGACGACGCGCTCGGCAAGACGGACAACGGCGCGGCCGCCATCGCCGCCGGTGGTGTCGACGCCAGCTCAGCCGGCAGCGGCCGCTTCGAGTCGTTCCCCATCACCACACCGGGCGGTGGCACCGCGCAGAGCGTCGCCTGGTTGCCGCCGGGCTACCACGACAAGACGAACGCCAACAAGCGTTACCCCGTCCTCGTCGTGCTGCCTGGCTACGCCAACACCGTCGGCTCCACCGTCGAGAACCTCAACTTCGGTCAGACGGCTAGCGCTCTCGTCGAGAAGGGGACGACCGCCCCGTTCGTCGCCGTGTTCGCGCCCTACCAGACGGTGCAGGGACGCGACACCGAGTGCACCAACATCACGCACGGCCCCCAGGAACTGACGTTCCTGACGCGGACGGTGCCCAACGCCATCCGTTCGCACCTGCGAGTCGCCAAGGAGTCGAAGCAGTGGTCGGCGCTGGGCTGGAGCACCGGCGGGTACTGCGCGGCCAAGGCGCTCTACACCCGTTCCGGTTCACCATGGGGCTCGGCAGTCTCGATGGGTGGGTACTTCGAATCGATGACGGACGGAACGACGGGCGACCTCTACCGCTCGAAGAGTGAGCGCGACCTCAACTCCCCGTCCTACCTCTACCGCCTCTACCAGATGCCCACGACGCGCATGCTCCTCGTCGCTAGCCGTGAGGACAAGGCGACCTGGACCACCTCGAAGCGCATGGCCGACCTGGCCAAGGCCGATCCGCACGTGTCGGCGATGTGGATCGCGCACGGCGGGCACAACTACAACACATACGTCCCCCACCTGGGCGAGATGATCCAGTGGGCGTTCACCCAACCGCAGACCTGAGGCCGGCCGTCAGCGAGCGCGCCGCTCAGATCGAGGAAACATTCAGCCCTACGGGGCAGAGTGGGTTCATGCGCACACTCGTCAAGGTCGCCATCAACGCGGCCGCCATCTGGGTGGCCGCCGCCCTGCTCGAGGGCATGACGCTCGCGGACGGGTTCACGACGAACTCGACGAAGCTGGTCACGGCACTCGTCGTCGGCGCACTCTTCGGCGTCGTCAACGCGCTCGCGCGGCCCCTCGCGAAGCTGCTCGGGCTGCCGTTCCTCATCCTGACGCTCGGGTTGTTCATCTTCGTCATCAACGCGGCGATGCTCATGCTGACGTCGTGGCTCGCGGGTCAGCTCGGCTTCGCGTTCCACATCGACCGCTTCTGGCCGACCGCTGTCGTCGGCGCCGCCATCGTGTCGGTCGTGTCATGGGTCCTCGGGCTCATCATCGACCCGGACGACGAGCGCAGCGACTACCGCGTCTGAGGCTCAGGCCCAGCCCGGCTCGTCACCGTTCTCGAGGTAGACACCGCTCTCGCCGTTCTCGATCGCCGTGACGGCGCGCCGGATCACCTTGGCGGTGTAGGCCGCGACGCGGTCGTCGAGTTCGTCGAGGCCGACGAAGTGGATGCCGGCGATCTCCTTGCGCTGCAGCGCGAATTCGCCTGCCGGACGGTCGAGTTCGACGTCGAACAGGTAGAGCATCGCGTCGTCCCAGCCGCGCCACGGCGGCAGCCACGACACGACACGCAGACCTGTGATCGTCGCCGTCGCGCCGAGTTCCTCCGCGATCTCCCGCACGAGGGCGTGCGCCGGTGACTCGTGCGGGTCGACGACACCGCCGGGCAGATCCCAGAACTTCTTGTACGACAACTGACACAGCATGACCCGACCCTCGGCGTCACGCACGAGCCCCTGGGTGATGGTGCGCGTACGCGGCAGCTTGCGGTTGAGGTAGACCGCCGCCTTCGAGACAGTGTTCTCGTCGGGCAGGCCCTCGGCGTCGACCTCGGCGCGCGTCGCACGACGCAACTCGTCGGCCCCTGCAGGTGTGCCGCTCTGCGCGGCGTCGTCGACCGGCGAGCTCGTCGCGGGGGCTGACTTCTCATCGCCTGAGTTCTCGAGGGCGCGGTTCTCGGGAGCCTGGTTCTCAGGGGCCCGGCTGTCGTGGGCGGGCTTGTCGGGATCGGTCATCGCTCGTCATCCCTCCGGTCGCAGGTGGGCGATCTCGTCGAGGAAGTCGTCGACTTCCTTCGGGTCGTAGCCGCGCCGCAAGCCCGACGACGCGAAACGCGCCTGCGCCGGGTCGGGCAGCTCGACGCCGCGGCGCATCGCGACGACGACGGAGTCGAGGTAGTCGTCGACGTCGCTCTCGTCGTAGCTCGTCGCCGTGCGCCGCAGCAACGTGAAGTGCTTGTCGCGCACGCGATCCATCTGCTGCGAACTCCAGCGCGGCGCGCCGTCACGCACCCCCGCGAAGGCCGCCAGTTCGGCTTCCTGAGCGCGACGTGCCACGTCCTGCGGATCCTCGATCGGCGTGGTGCGTCGCCACACCGACAGCACGGTGCGCAGACCGTCGACCTGCCCGAGGTTCAGCCCGCCGCGCGCGGTGCGCCGCATTACCATCGCATCGAGGTCGGGCAGCGGCTTGCCGGCTCTCATCGCGATGACGGCGCGACGGCGCAGGCGCTCGACGTCCTCACGTTCGTACCCGATGGTGCTCGGCGCGAAACGCGCTCCTTCGACGCAGGCGATCTGCTCGGAACTCCACGACATGCCCCCACCTTTTCACGTCCTCGCAAACCCCGCCCGCCGACGATCCGTGCTTGGCTGAGCCAAGAGCGTGAGTCGCACCCTAAGCGCGATCGGCGCAGGCGACGCGGCTGCTGAGGGGGAGGCCATTTGCCGACGAGCGAGTACGTCACGACCCACGCAGGTTCCGGTGTCATCAACGCCGTCCTGGCCGGAATGCTGGGGCTGCTCGCCGTGACGGTGTTCGTCGTCGGCGCCCTCATCGGCGCCACCGGCCTGCTCGTGCGCCGGGCCTGCAGAGCGGATCCCGAGCAGAACGAGGCGAGTGCGCCCGGCTCGGCACCGGGCGGCACCCGAACCGTCACAGCGTGAGGACGAGCTTGCCCGTCGCGCGGCGCTCCTCCATCTCGGCGATGGCCTCGCCGGCACGCTCGAGGGGGCGCACCTCGCCGAGTACGGGTGAGAGTTGACCGGAGGCGACGAGCGGCTCGATCGCCTTCCACTGCGCGGGGACGGTCTCGGGGCGCGGCATCCAGAACGCGCCCCACCCGACGCCGACGACATCGACGTTGTTGAGCAGTAGCCGGTTGACCTTCACCTCGGGAATCGCGCCGCCGGTGAACCCGATGACGAGCAAGCGGCCTTCGACTGCGAGGCTGCGCAGCGAGTCGGTGAAGCGGTCGCCGCCGACCGGGTCGACGACGATGTCGACGCCGCGGCCGTCCGTCAGCTCCATGACGGCGTCCTTGAACCCGTCGGGCGCGATGACGTCGTCCGCGCCGGCCTGGGTGGCGATCGCGCGCTTGTCGTCGCTCGAGGCAACGGCGATCACGCGCGCACCACGCGCCTTGGCGTGCTGGATCGCGGCGATGCCGATGCCGCCGGCCGCACCATGCACGAGCACCGTCTCCCCCTCGGCCAGGCGCCCACGTCGGTCGAGGGCGAACTGCACGGTGAGGTAGTTCATGGGCAGCGCCGCACCCGTCTCGAAGCTGACGTCGTCCGGCAGGTGGAAGACGAACGGCGCTGCGACGCACACCTGCTCGGCCATCCCCCCGAAGCCGGGGAAGGCGACGACACGGTCGCCCACGCTGAACCCCGACCCCTCGGGCGCCTGGGCGACGACGCCCGCCACCTCGGCCCCGAGCGTGAACGGCGGCTCGGGCTTCATCTGGTACAGCCCACGGGTCAGCAACGCGTCGGGGTAACACAACCCGGCGGCGCGCACGTCGATGAGCACCTCGTGCGGCTTCGGCGTGGGGGCGTCGACGTCGTTGATACGGACGGCACCGGGCCCGTCGAGGGTGACGACCTGAACTGCGCGCATGGCTACTCCTTGGTGGGGGTCTGGGAGGTGTGATCGTGAGGGGTGACAGGCTTGGGCACGTCAGGCCCGCAGTCGTGGCGGGGCGCGCCGTCGTCCTGGGGGGAGAAGTGCGACGGCGTGATCGCCACGCCGCTCAACGCGTCGAGCGCCGCCAGCGCATGACGGACGGTGGCGCCGGCGTCGAACTGCTCGCGCACGGCGGGGCGTGTGCCCTGGACGGCAAGATCCTCAACGTACGCGAGCCAGGCGTGGACGACGGCGGGGTGCGGCGTCGTCGAATCGGGTTCTGTGGCAAGCGAATCGAGGACGATGCCGGTGAGGCGCTCCCGCAGCGTGACAGCGACCTCGGCTCCCCCGACGTCGGCGAGGCTGCCCTCGACGAGGGCGCGATAGAGCTCGTGTCGGCGTTCGATCTGAGCGACGAACGCCTCGACCATCGCGGCGAGCGCCGCGCGGCCCGTCACGTCGTCGGGCGGGGTGACGTTGCGCAGGATGCGGCGACCCGCGGCTGCGACGACAGCCTCGTAGTACGCGGTCTTCGACGGGAAATAATGGAAGAGCAACCCGCGCGAGATGCCGGCCTCCTCGGCGACGGCGTCGAGCGCGACGTCCTGGATGGGTCGCTCGGTGAGCATCTTCAGCCCGATGCCGAGCAGCTGACGGCGGCGCTCGTCCTGTGTCAGGCGCTGACGGGGTCTGGAATCTTTCTCGCTCACCCTATTGAGCATTGCTCAACAAAGGGGTTACGGTCAAGACATGGACCTCACCGTTTCGCCCCGCGCGGCCGAGATCGCCGCAGACGTCGACACCTTCGTGCGCGAGAGGATCGAGCCCGCCGAGGCCGAGATCACGCGCGACTACGCCTCGATGCGCGCTCGCGGCGAGAACTCGTTCGTCGTGCACCCGAAGATCGACGAGCTCAAGGCGCAGGCGCGCGAAGCGGGGCTGTGGAACCTGTTCCTGCCCGCCGGCGAGCACGGCGACGAGTGGGCCGCACGCTTCGGCACGCGTGGCGGCAAGGGTTTCTCCAACGTCGATTATGCCGCCATCGCGGAGAAGACGGGCCGCACGGCGCTCGCGCCGCTCATCTTCAACTGCAACGCCCCCGACACCGGCAACATGGAGGTGCTGCTCAAGTACGGCACGCGCGAGCAGCAGGAGGAGTGGCTCGTGCCGCTGCTCGAGGGAAAGATTCGTTCGGCGTTCCTCATGACGGAGCCCGCGGTCGCGAGTTCGGACGCGACGAACATGGCGGCGCGCGCCGAGGTCGACGGCGACGAGATCGTCATCAACGGCCGCAAGTGGTGGAGTTCCGGTGCAGCGCACCCCGACTGCAAGGTGTTCGTCTTCATGGGTCTGACCGACCCGGACGCACCGCGTCACGCCCAGCACTCGATGGTTCTCGTGCCGGCCGACGCGCCCGGTGTGACGATCGAGCGTGCGCTGCCCGTCATGGGTCAGCTCGACGAGCCGCTCGGGCACTGCGAGGTGTCGCTCGAGAACGTCCGCGTGCCGGCGTCCAACGTGCTGTCGGGGCCGGGTCAGGCGTTCGCCATCGCGCAGGGACGCCTCGGCCCGGGCCGCATCCATCACTGCATGCGCCTCATCGGGCTCGCCGAGATGGCGCTCGAGCGCGCCTGCCGTCGTGGCACCGAGCGCGTCGCGTTCGGCAAGCCCCTCGTGCAGCTCGGCGGCAACCGCGAGCGCATCGCGAAGGCCCGCATCGACATCGACATGGCGCGTCTGCTCGTGCAGAACGCGGCAGCGAAGCTGGACGCCTACGGCACCGAAGGCGCGCGCGTCGACGTCAGCGCCATCAAGGCCGTCGTGCCGCAGATCGCCTGCGACGTCATCGACTTCGCCATCCAGATGCACGGCGGCGGCGGCATGAGCGACGACTTCCCCCTGACGTCCGCTTATGCGACGGCGCGTTCGCTGCGTCTCGCGGACGGCCCCGACGAGGTGCACCTCGGCATGGTCGCGCGCGCCGAGCTCAAGCCTTACCTGGCCGCCGTGAAGGGTGAGGCCAAGTGAGCCCGGCCCCGGACACTCCTGGCGCTCCCTCGGCCCCCACCGCCCCCACGGCGGCGCCCGTCGACGACGTCGCGACGAACGCCTCCGACGTGCGCAGCGAGGATGCGTTCGACGTCGAACGCGTCGCCGCATGGCTGCGTGAGCACGCGCACCCCGACGCAGACACGAGCGGACTCGACGCGGCGCCGGAGGTCAAGCAGTTCACCGGCGGCGCGAGCAATCTGACGTATCTGCTGCGTTACCCGACCCGTGACCTCATCCTGCGTCGTCCGCCGGCGGGCACGAAGGCGAAGGGCGCGCACGACATGCGCCGTGAGCACGACATCCAACGCGCGCTGGCGCCCGTGTTCCCCGCCGTCGCGCCGATGATCGCGTTCTGCGACGACGCCGGCGTCATCGGCAGCGACTTCTACGTCATGGAGCGCCTCGACGGCATCATCCTGCGCAAGAACATTCCCGCTGAGCTGGGTCTCGGCGAGGCCGAGGTGCGGGCACTGTGCACCGCCGCGATCGACCAGCTCGTCGCGTTGCACTCGATCGACGTCGCCGGCACCGAGCTTGAGCGCTTCGGCAAGGGGGAGGGGTACGTCAAGCGGCAGGTCGACGGATGGTCGGCGCGCTACCGCAAGGCACGTACGCACGGTGTGCGTCACGGCACCGGATCGTTCGAGAAGGTGATGGCCTGGCTCGACGAGCACCAGCCACACGACGTCGGAAACTGCCTGATTCACAACGATTTCCGCTTCGACAACCTCGTCCTCGCGCACGACGACCCGACGCGCGTCATCGGTGTCCTCGACTGGGAGATGGCGACGCTCGGCGACCCGCTCATGGATCTCGGCGGCGCCCTCGCCTACTGGGTGCAGGCCGACGATGACCGCATCATGCGCGGCTCACGCCGTCAGCCCACGCACGCGCCCGGCATGCTCACGCGCGACGAGGTGTGGCAGTACTACGCGCACGCGTCAGGGCGTGCGATCAGCCCCAAGGATCAGCTGTTCTACGAGATCTTCGGCCTGTTCCGACTCGCCGTCATCGCCCAGCAGATCTACTACCGGTATGCGAACGGTCAGACGAGCAACCCCGCGTTCAAGCAGTTTCGCGGCTTGGTGATCTACCTCGAATGGCGCTGCCGGCGCCTCATGCGACGCGCGGGACGGCTGTCGTGAGCGTCATCCACCTCGTGCGGCACGGGCAGGCCGGGCCGTCGCGCGCGGCATACGACCAGCTGTCGGAGCTCGGCGAACGTCAGGCACGCCTCGCCGGCGAGGGGTTGGCGGCGCGCGGCGTGACGCCCGACGTCCTCGTCACGGGCACGATGCGGCGTCAGCAACTCACCGGGTCGCGGCTGTGGGAAGCCGCCGGGTGGGAGTCGGACGTCAGCACGGATGCGGGGTGGAACGAGTACGACCACGACGCGATCATCGAGGCGTACAAGCCCGCGTACCGCAACCACGCCGTCATGCGCGCCGACCTCGCGCGTCACCGTCACCCGCGCAAGGCGTTTCAGGAGATGTTCGTCGCGGCCGCATCGCGTTGGGCGAGTGGCGACTTCGACGACGACTATCCCGAGACGTTCTCGCAGTTCCGCGACCGCGTCGCGCTCGCGCTCGGGCGCGTGACCTCGCGCCTCGAGTCGGGGCGCAGCGCCGTCGTCGTCAGCTCCGGCGGGCCGATCGCGTGGGTCGCCGCGGGGCTGCTGACGGCGCCGTCACCGGCATCGACGCTGCCCGCGGCGTTGCCTGACGGTGCGGCGACGGTGTGGCGGCGCCTCAACGAGGTGACCGTCAACACGGGCGTGACGACGGTGCTTGCCGGGTCGGCGCTCACCGCAGTGAGCCTCAACGACCACGCTCATCTCGGCGGGGATCGTTCGCTCATCACGTATCGGTGAGCCCTCGCCGCGGGGCGCTGGGGATGTCGGCTACGGCCGCGGCGCCCTTGATGCCCGAGATGCCCTGGGCCGGCGCACAGCCGCGTCTCATCGTTCTCGGCGGGTGGGGCGCCTAGGCTGAGGTCATGCGCGTACTCGTTGCCGGTGGTGCCGGCTACATCGGATCCCACACCGTCCTTGCCCTGATCGAGGCGGGGCACGAACCCGTCATCGCCGACAACTTCTCGAACTCGAGCCCGGCCGTGCTGCCGCGCCTGGAGAAGATCGCCGGCCGCTCGATCGACTTGCACGAGATCGACCTGACGGACGCTGCCGCGACGAGTGCCCTCGTCGCCTCGGTGAAGCCGGACGCCGTCATCCACTTCGCGGGGTACAAGGCCGTCGGTGAGAGCGTGGAGAAGCCGCTCATGTACTACACGAACAACCTCGACTCGACGTTCTCGCTGCTGTCGGCGATGACGGCGCACGGCGTCGAGAAGTTCGTGTTCTCGTCGTCGGCGACGGTGTACGGGCCCGACGCGCCGCTGCCGTACAGCGAGACGTACGAGCCGCTGCGCGCCACGAACCCGTACGGCTGGACGAAGGCGATGATCGAGCAGATCGTCACCGACGTCGCCGCTGCCTCGCCCGGTTTCAAGGCCGCGCTGCTGCGTTATTTCAACCCGATCGGCGCGCACTCGTCGGGGCTGATCGGTGAGGATCCGAGCGGCATCCCGAACAACCTCATGCCGTACATCGCGCAGGTCGCCGTCGGGCGCCGCGAGAAGCTCGGGGTCTTCGGCGACGACTACGACACGAAGGACGGCACCGGCGAGCGCGACTACATCCACGTCGTCGATCTCGCGGCAGGGCACGTCGCGGCGCTGGATCATCTTGACGCCATGGACGATTCGGCGCGCGCGTTCAACCTCGGCACGGGTGAGGGCACGAGCGTGTTCGAGTTGCTGCACGCGTTCGAGCGGGCGTGCGGCCGCGAACTGCCCTACGAGGTCGGGCCGCGACGTGCGGGCGACCTGCCGACGACGTTCGCCGACCCCACGCGCGCTCGCGAAGAACTCGGTTGGAAGGCCCAGAAGACCATCGACGACATGTGCACTGACACGTGGCGCTGGCAGTCGGCCAACCCGAACGGCTTCGGGGGCTGAGCCGACGCCGTTCGGAAACCGCATGGCACGGTCTCTCGAGTCCGTGCCCCGCATGTTCAGGCTTCGGCGAGGCGCCGAACCACGCGCCGTCCTGTGCCCCCGGCCCCGATGATGGAAGCAGACGTGCGACCCACGACGAGGAGACTGGCATGACCGAGCCGACGCGCGAGTCGCGACGCGAGAACCCGAGCTGGGCGGAGTGGGTGAGCGAGGATCCGACGCGTTCGCAGTGGTACGTCGACCGCATCCGCGCCATGGCGGCGCGCGGCGACGACCTCGGTGGCGAGGCGCGGCTCGCAACGCGCTCGTCACGCCCGGCTCACGCATTCTCGACGCGGGTTGCGGGCCGGGACGTGTGGCCGCCGCGTTGAGTGCCCTCGGGCATGACGTCGTCGGCGTCGACCTCGACCCCGTCCTCATCGCCGCCGCACGCGAGGACCACCCGTCGCTGCGTTTCGAGGTGGTCGACCTCGCACGGCTGTCCCTCGACGATCTCGACGTCACGCCGTTGGACGCGATCGTCTGCGCGGGCAACGTCATGCCGTTCATGCCGGACGACGCACGCCGCGACGGCCTGGCCGCGATGCGTCAGTGCGTGCGTGACGGCGGGCGCCTCGCCGTCGGCTTCGGCGCGGGCCGCGGCTACACGTTCGAGCAGTTCTTCGACGACGCCGACGCCGCCGGCTGGCGCCTCGACGCGCGCTTCTCGACGTGGGAGATGCGCTCCCCCGCGCATGACGACGGCTTCGTCGTCGCGGTCTTCACCGCTGTCGCGCCGAGGTGAGGTTACGCGCCTCGTGATGCCCCACCCATGCGTGGAATCGCTCGAGTGAGGAAGGGCGACGTCGGGATGCCCCACTCGTGCGTCGTGCCGCATCATGGGGGCGGGCACCTGCCAGGGAAGGGGCGGCATGGGCGAGGCACCGATCGAGCTGCGCGCGACGTATCTGTCGACGGAGGAGGCGGACCACCTCATGTCGCACCTCGTCGGCGCGACACCCTGGCGGACGTCGTCGCTCACCATGTACGGCCGCATGATCGCGATGCCACGCCTCATCGCCTGGTACGCCGACGCGCCGTACACCTTCTCCGGCTCGACACAGCCGCCGAACGCGTGGACGCCCAAGCTCGCCGCGCTGCGGGAGCGTCTGGCCGCCGACACCGGAGCGCCCTACAACTCGGTGCTGCTCAACCTCTACCGCGACGGCCAGGACTCCATCTCCTGGCACAGCGATGACGAAGCCGAGTTGGGCCCTGCGCCCACCATCGCAAGTGTCTCGCTCGGCGCCACGCGCGACTTCGTCATGCGCCGCAAGGACGATCACACCCTGAAGGAGACGCTTACACTCACGCACGGGCGCCTCGTCGTCATGCGCGAGGACTCGCAGAGCGCCTGGCAGCACGCCGTTCCGAAACGCACGCGAGTGACCGAACCCCGCATCAACCTGACGTTCCGTTGGTTCGAGCCCCGCCCGGAACATCCGTGACGCTCCTGCAGGATCGAGCGAATGTGGAGGTAAATCGCCGATGGGGCAGGTTCGAGAGGGCCCCGAGCGTCACATCTTCTCGGGCGTCTCGATGCCCAGCAGCGACAATCCGTCGACGAGGACGCCCAGCGTCAGTTCGCACAACGCCAGACGCGACGCACGGACGTCGTCGTCATCAGCCTTGAGCACCGGGCACTTCTCGTAGAACGCCGTGAACGTCGTCGCCAGTTCGAACAGGTAACCGGCGAGGCGATGCGGCTCCAACGACTCGCCGACGGCAGCCACGACGGCGCCGTAGTCGAGCAGTTTCAACGCGAGGGCGCGTTCGGCGTCCTCGCCCAGCGTGATCTCCGCCGCTGGCGAGTACCCCGCCTCGGCGGCACGCGCGAGTATCGAGCGAATGCGCGTCGCCGCGTACTGGAGGTAGGGGCCGGTGTTGCCCGTCAACGCCAGCATGCGGTCGAAGTCGAAGATGTACTCCGAGTCGTGCGAGACCGACAGGTCGGCGTACTTCACCGCGCCGATGCCGACCTGACGCGCGACGACGGCGCGCTCCTCGTCGCTCATCTCCGCCTTCGACTCGCTGACGACGCCCGCGGCGCGGTCGACGGCCTCGCCGAGCAGGTCCATGAGCAGCACCGAGTCGCCCGAGCGCGTCTTGAACATCTTGCCGTCCTTGCCGAGCACCGACCCGATCTGCACGTGGATCGGCGTCGACTCGGGGCGGATGTAGCCGGCCTTGTCGGCGGCGGCCCACGTCATGCGGAAGTGCAAGTTCTGCGGCGCGCCGACGACGTACACCATCCGATCGCCCTGGAGGTCGAACGAGCGGTGACGCACCGTCGCGAGGTCGGTCGTCGCGTAGCCGTACCCGCCGTCGGACTTGCGGATGATGAGCGGCACCGGCGCATCGTCGCGCCCGGTGAACTCGTCCTGGAAGATGCACAGCGCCCCGTCGGAGACGACGGCGATGCCACGCGACTCGAGGTCGTCGCAGATGCCCGCGAGCTCGTCGTTGTACGTCGACTCACCAGCGAGGTCGGCGTCGGTCAACGTCACGCCGAGCAACCCGTAGACCTTGTTGAAGTACGCCTTCGAGCGCTCCATCAGCTTGTTCCAGTGCGCGAGCGTCTCGGGGTCACCGCCCTGCAGCAACGTCACGCGCTTGCGGGCCCGCGTGTTGAAGTCACCCTTCGAACCGGCGGGCTCGGCCTTCTCGGCCGTGTCGAACTTGGTGCGCGCCGCCTGGTAGAACGCGTTCGGGTCGCTCTCGAGCAGCGCCGCCTCCGGCGAATCCTCGCCCACCTCGAGAAGGTGCTCGATGAGCATCCCGAAGGGCGTGCCCCAGTCGCCGACGTGGTTCTGCCGGATGACGGTGTGCCCGAGCCGCTCGAGCACACGCGCCAGCGAATCCCCGACGACGGTGGTGCGCAGGTGCCCGACGTGCATCTCCTTCGCGACGTTCGGCGAGGAGTAGTCGATCGGGATGATCTCGGTCTTCGCTGCCGGCGCGACGCCGAGCGAGCCGTCCGCGAGGATCGTCGACGCCTGCGCCGCGACCCAATCCGTCGACAGCGTGATGTTGAGGAAGCCGGGCCCGGCGATCTCGACGTCGTCGACGAGTGCCATGACCTCGTCGTCCGCGCGCAGCGCCTCGACGATCGCAGACGCCACCTCGCGCGGGTTCTTGCCGACCTTCTTCGCGAGCGCCATCGCCGCGTTGACCTGCACGTCGGCGCTCGTCTGCTTCTTGTTCGCAGGACGGATGACGGGGTCGGCGTCGCGCCACTCGTCACCGAGGGCCGAGGCGATCGCGTTGCTCAGATGACCGGTCAGTGCGGAGATGGCGTCCATGACGTCAAGATTAGTGGCGCGCGCAAATTCCTTTCCGCACGCCGGCAGCGCGCGGCCCGAACGACGCACACGATCATGCCGGGGCACCCACCGCTCGACTCCCTCGGCGACGAAGGGCACGATGACGGCGCCCGACACGTCTGAACGGTGAAGGCCACCTGCAACACTGGGGGCACATCCAACTTCTCTGGGAGGAAAACCATGACGAAGCTCCGCACGTCCGCCCTCGCCCTCGTCCTCGCGGCCGGCACGGCAGCCGGTGTCACCGGCTGCTCGAGCAAGGAGGCTCCGAAGGCCAAGGACGCCTGGAACAAGGCCCAGGACACCGCCGGCGCCTACAAGAGCCTCGAGCTCAAGGGCGAAGGCACCTCGGACGGCAAGCCGGCCACGATGACGGCCAAAGGCGACGTCAAAGGCGGCAAGCTCGAGATGAGCGGCAAGATCGGCGACGGCACGATGGACCTCATCACAGTTGACTCCAAGAACTACATGAAGGCCAACAAGGCCTTTTTCACGCAGACGAGTTCGGGTTCGCCCGCGGCATCCAACACGGACAAGATCGCCGACAAGTGGCTCGAGATGCCGGCGGACGGTTCGTCCAACACCGGGTTCAAGGAACTCATCGACAACATCAAGAACGACTCCTCGGAGCCGAACAAGAAGCTGCTCTCCGACAAGGCCACCGTGTCGGAGGACAAGGTCGACGGCAAGGATGCCTGGAAGATCCAGAGTGAGGACAAGAAGGTCACCGCGTGGGTGTCGCAGGAGGATCGCCGCGACATCCTCAAGACCGAGGGCTTCGACAGCGCCTCCGTCGCCTCCACGTCGGGCTCGTCGGCGAAGTCCGATGAGTCGATGAAGACGGTGACGTTCCTGTCGCACGACAAGGATTACGGCATCAAGGCACCGAGCGGTGCCACGTCCATCACGGACGCGATGGGCAGCTGAGGTGTCCCCCGCCTCCCCGACAGGACGACCGCGTTGCCCGCGTCCCGCACGCTCAGCACCATCGCCGTGACGGTGGTGGTGCTGAGCGGCTGCACGATGGGGCATGACGCGGGGCAGCCCGCGTCGGGTCCGGTGAAGGGCCCGTCGGGGAGCTCGACGGCACCAGGCACCGCATCGATGAGCGCCTCGGCCCCTGCGGAACAGCCGAGCGCGAAGGATGTCTGGTCGCGCACCCAGCAGTCGGTGCGCGGTTACACCTCCCTGTCGTTGACGGGAACGGACAGCGCGGACGGCTCCGGCCCCAGGGCCACCTTCCTCGGCGAGCTGGACGGCGAGCCGTCGGAGATGTCCTACGAGGGTGACGAGGTGGGCCACGTGACGATGCGTCGCATCTCCCATGACGTCTACCTCAAGGGCGATCGCACGTACTGGGATTCCGTCGACAAGGACGACCCGTCCCTCCAGGGCTCGAGCCCACCGGCGAACCGGTGGATCAAGGTGCCCGAAAGCGCCTTCGCCCAGAAGGACCTGTCCGACCTCAGCGCCAAGTCGTACATCGAGGCCATGGGCGACACCACCGACGCCAAGTGGGGTCACCTCGGCGACGGCACCCTGACGCCCGAGACGCTCGACGGCAGGCCGGCGTACAAGATCGTCAGCGCTGACGGAGACACTCGCGCCTGGGTGACCACCGACGACACGCACGACCTCCTCAAGGTCGTCGACGAGGCCGCGGGCACGGACGACCTGGGCACGGCGACGTTCTCACGCTGGAACGAGAAGATCGCGGTGCCGCGCCCCGTCGGCGCTCTCGACGGTGGGGAGATGGCGCCGGACCCGTCACCGTCCGGCGAGGCCACGACCTGACGCGTGGCCGGCCGCCGGTTCGGGCGCCGCGTGAGGCACGACACGCCTACGTCAGGACCATGGTCCCCACGGATTGCGGAACTCACCCCGTAGCGTGGTTGTGAAAGTCTTCACATTCGTCTCGTCGAGGGGTCACTCATGGATGCCTTGGAGCTGGCGAGATGGCAGTTCGCCATCACGACGGTCTACCACTTCCTGTTCGTGCCGATCACGATCGGCTTGTCTGCCGTCGTCGCCGGTTACCACACCGCATGGTTGCGCACGGGTAACACGCAGCATCTGAGGGTCGCGAAGTTCCTCGGCAAGCTGTTCACGATCAACTTCGCGCTCGGTCTCGTCACCGGCATCGTGCAGGAGTTCCAGTTCGGCATGAACTGGAGCGACTACTCGCGTTTCGTCGGCGACATCTTCGGCGCGCCGCTCGCGATCGAGGCGCTGCTCGCGTTCTTCCTCGAGTCGACGTTCCTCGGTCTGTGGATCTTCGGCTGGGGCCGACTGCCGAAGAAGCTGCACGCCGCGACGATCTGGATCGTCCACATCGGCACGGTGCTGTCGGCGTACTTCATCCTCGCCGCGAACTCGTTCATGCAGAACCCCGTCGGTTACAAGTACAACCCGACGACGCACCGCGCGGAGCTCACCGACTTCGTCGCCGTCCTGACGAACAAGGTCCAGCTCGTCACGTTCCCGCACGTCATCGCGAGCTCGTACATGGTCGGTGGCGCCGTCGTCATGGGCGTCATGCTGTGGAATCTGCGCAAGCGCACTCTTGCTGCCGAAGCAATCAAGGGTGAAACTCTCGAAGGCCGTTCCGACGGTTCGACGGGCGCGACGAAGTTGGCGTCGACCTCCGACGACCTCACGATGTACCGCAAGGGCTCGCGCGTCGGCGCGATCGTCCTGCTCGTCTCGAGCCTGTTCGTCGTCATCACCGGCGACCTGCAGGGCAAGGTCATGACCGAGGTGCAGCCGATGAAGATGGCTGCCGCCGAGGCGTTGTACGAGACGCAGGAGAAGGACGCGCCGTTCTCGATCTTCACCGTCGGTACGCGTGACGGCAAGCAGGAGAAGTTCGCGGTCACCGTGCCCAACCTGCTGTCGTTCCTCGCGACGGGTGACTTCCACGGCAAGGTCGAGGGCATCAACAACCTCGAGGAATCCCAGAAGGCCAAGTACAGCGGCAACGAGCTGACGGCGGCGGACACGTACGCGCCTAACATCATGTGGTCGTACTGGAGCTTCCGCTGGATGATGGGTTGGGGCGCGATCTCCATGCTCATCGCCTGCTGGGTGCTGTGGCTGACCCGCAAGGGCCGCAACGCGACGAACCGCTGGATGGGCCCGGCCGCCCTCGTCGGCGCGCTGTCGCCGGTCGCGGCGATGAGCATCGGCTGGATCTTCACCGAGATCGGCCGTCAGCCGTGGATCGTCAACGGCCTCATGACGACGAAGCAGGGCGTCAGTCCGAGCGTCACCTCGGGTGAGGTGCTGACGTCGATGATCGTCTTCACACTGCTGTACGGCGCACTCGCCGTCGTCGAGGTGAAGCTGTTCATGGACTACATGAAGAAGGGCGCCGAGCCCGTCGCCTCCGACGGTGAGGATCTGCCCGGTGGTCACGACGATGGCCACGGCTCCGCCGGTTCCGACGATGACGAACTCGCGTTCGCGTACTGATAGGCGAGGTTGAACGATGGAACTCACCACTTTCTGGTTCATCATCATCGGCGTGCTCTGGACGGGTTACTTCGTCCTCGAGGGCTTCGACTTCGGTGTTGGCATGCTGCTTCCCGTGCTCGGCAAAGGCAAGGCGGAGGCGACTGGCGTCACCGACCCGGTCACCGACCACATCGGCGAGAACGAGCGACGCCGCCGCGTCATGCTCAATACGATCGGCCCGGTCTGGGACGGCAACGAGGTGTGGGTGCTCACTGCTGGTGGCGCGACCTTCGCCGCGTTCCCGAACTGGTACGCGACGCTGTTCTCGGGCGCCTACCTGCCGCTGCTGCTCATCCTCGTCGCGCTCATCGTGCGCAACATGGGCTTCGAGTACCGCCACAAGCGTGACTCCGACGGCTGGCGCCGCGGCTGGGACGCCGCCATCGTGTTCGGTTCGTTCCTGCCGGCGATCCTCTGGGGCGTCGCGCTGACGAACATCGTCCACGGCCTGCCGATCAACCAGGACATGGAGTACACGGGCAACCTGCTCACCATGCTCAACCCGGTGTCGCTTCTCGGCGGCGTCACGACGATGCTCGTGTTCATGACGCACGGCTGCTTCTTCGTCGCGCTCAAGACCGACGGCGCCATCCGTCACGACGCTCGCGCGCTCGGCACGAAGATCGGCCTCGCGGCCGCCGTCGCCGCCGTCGTCCTGCTGCTGTGGCTGGGCATCGAAGGCGGCTCGGTGTGGTCGTGGATCACGACCGTCGCACTCGCCGTCATCTTCCTCACCGGGCTGTTCTTCAACATGCGCGGCAAGGAGGGCCTGGCGTTCCTGTGCACGTTCGTCGCGATCGCCCTGTTCGTTCTGACGTACTTCCTCATGCTGTTCCCGAACGTCATGCCGAGCTCGACGAACCCGGCGTGGTCGCTGACGACGACGAACGCGGCGAGCTCGCACCACACGCTCGTCATCATGACGTGGGTCGCGCTGATCTTCACCCCGATCGTCCTCATCTACCAGAGCTGGACGTACTGGGTGTTCCGCAAGCGCATCACGACGCGTCACATCCCCAAGGCGGTCGACCCGAGCCGCCCCGACCCGATCAAGGTCCACTGACGACTCACGTCCTGGCCCACGATCGCCCCATGACTTCGCTGTGAGCGAAGGTGCAACAGCAAGCGCCACCACCCCGAGCGGGATGGTGGCGCTTGCTGCGTCGTCCGCCATGGACCGACGAGTGCATGGGATCAACAAGAACGAAGCGAAAGAGCTCGTGCCGTCGTTCTCGCGACGCTCCCGTATCATCCTGACCCCGTGACCACGACACCCACCACGCCTGCGGCCGCTGAGCGCCACGCCCGCGGTTTCTGGCTTCTCGCTGCGGCGTTTCCCATCCTCATGGCCTACTCGACCGTGCCGACGCCGATCTATCCGCTCTACCAACGCCACGATCACTTCCCCACCGTGATGATCACCGCCATCTTCGCGGCCTACGGGCTGGGCGTCATGGCAAGCCTCTACCTCGCGGGCCACCTGAGTGACCAGTTCGGGCGACGCCGCATGATCGCGATCGCCACCGCAGTCTCTCTGGTGAGCGCGGCGATCTTCATCGGTTCGCCGTCCGTGCCGGCGCTGTTGGTCGCCCGGCTGCTGTGTGGTGTGGGGATCGGCATACTGACTCCGGCAGCAACAGCGATGCTCGGTGAATTGCGGCGCGTTCATCGCCCGCACGAGCCGAGCAGTTTCGCCTCGACGGTGGCCTCGAGCGTGAACACTGGCGGGCTGGCCCTCGGCCCCCTCGTCGGTGGAGTCCTCGTGCAGTGGGCCCCGGCCCCCTTGAGGACGCCCTACGTGGTCTTCTTCGTCCTGCTCGCCGGGGTGGGCCTCGCGCTCACGTTGGTTCCCGAGACCAACCCGGCAACCCCGGCGAACGAGCGCCCGAGGTATCGACCGCAGCGCGCCGTCGTCCGACCAGGTCATGAAGCCCGTTTTCGCTCAGCGCAGGTCGTGGCCGGCGCGGCCTTCGCTGCACTGGGCATCCTGACGTCGATGACGGGGACGTTCTTGGCGCACGTCGCACATCGCTCGTCTCCGCTCGTGTGCGGCGTGGTCGCCTTCCTCGCCATGGGGGCATCTGCACTGGCCCAGGTCGCCCTTCCGATCCCCAACCCGCGAACGAAGATCGCGTGCGGCGTCCTGTTCGCCGTCGCCGGCCTCGGGTGCGTCGCGGCGTCCGCACTCACCCACCCCTTCGTCCTGTACGCAGGCGGCGCGGTCATGGCGGGGGCCGGGATCGGCCTGCTCTTCCAAAGTGCTGTCGCCGTCGGTTCCGCGGTCAGCGAGGCCGGACACACCGGGGGAAGCGTGGCTGGTGTCTTCCTGGCCGCCTACATCGGCATCACGATCCCCGTCGTGCTGGCGGGGTTGCTCACGACACGCCTGTCCATCAGCGCGAGCCTGGCTCTCTTCTGCGCGCTCACCTCGCTGGTCGTCCTCGTCGCGAGCATCCCCATGATGCGCGGGGCATCGGACTGAGCCCGTTCATCTCGCACGACGAGGCGCCACGCCACGTGAGAGCCGAGCCCAATCGGCCGTTCGCCGGCCGCCCGTGAACACCGAAGGCGCCTGGACCCCATGGGGATCCAGGCGCCTTCAGCATGTTCGCGCGTGGCGCAGCCAGGCTCAGCTCAGGCGCTCGAGCAGCTTCTTGGCGAGCGCCTCGGACGATGCCGGGTTCTGACCCGTCAGCAGGTCACCGTCGACGACGGTGAACGGCTGCCAGGCGGGGCCGGTCGAGACGTCGGCGCCGAGTTCGCGCAGCCGGTCCTCCAGCAACCACTTGGCCTTGTCAGCCTTGCCGGCGGCCTTCTCCTCCTCATTCGAGAAGCCGGTGATCTTGCGTCCGGCGACGACGGTCTCGCCCGCCGACGTCCGCGCCGGAAGCAGCGCTGCCGGGCCGTGGCACACGATGGCGACAGGCTTGCTGCCCTCGAGTGCGTCCGCGATGAGCTTGCCGGACGTGGCGTCCTGCGCAAGGTCTTCCATCGGGCCGTGCCCACCCGGGTAGAACACCGCGTCATAGTCGCCGAGGACGACGTCCTCGAGCTTCATGGGGTGCTGCAGGCCGTCGATCGCGTCGAGGTCAGGACGCACGTCAGCGCCGCCGTTCGCGTCGGGGGCGAGGCTGACCTCATCGGCCACCGGCGTCACACCGCCGGGCGTGGCGAACGTGACCGAGTGACCTGCCCCGGTGATCAGACGGTAGGGGGTGAGAAGTTCTTCCGCCCAGTAACCCGTCGGGACGCTCGAGCCGTCGGCCAGGGTCCAGGAGCGGGCGCCGGTGACGACGAAGAGAACGTTGGACATGTCAATCTCCTTGGTGATTCAGTGAGCGGCGTCCGCATCGGGGCGAGTCGTCACTCGTGGTAGGTGAGGCACTCCTCGATCGGCCAGCCGAGCTGCTGCCACATCGGCAGCTTGTTCCACTCCTTGACGAATTCGACGAGCTCGCCGTCTTCGACGCGGAACAGGGCGCATGTGTACTCGTGCGCGAGGTCGAGGTTGGCCTTCTCGGTCTACGTGAGCTGCGTGGTGTCTGACATTGGGGTCTCCTTCGCTTGGGTGCGAAACGGTGAGATCAGCGACGCGAGCCGCGTCGGGGGAAGCCGGCCGCCGACAGCGCCGCAGCGATGAGGGCGGGCTGGCCGAACAGGCGGACGAGGCGCTTGGTGTCGGTGTCGAGGCCGAAGGCGTCGTGCCGCTCCGCGTACTGGCTGATGTTGCCGGGGAAGATCGCGGCGTAGAAGGCGGCGAGCGCCACCCCCACCGCAGCGCGACGCTGCGGCAGGGTGAGCATCGCCGCACCGAACGCGACCTCGACGACACCGGAGGCGAGGACGACGACGTCCTTGTCCATCGGGAACCAGTCCGGCACCTGCGCCTGGAAGTCCTTGCGGGCGAACGTCAGGTGCGAGACACCGGCGAACGACATGAAGGCTCCGAGGCCGAGACGGGCCACCTCCTGCCCACGGGTCGCAGGCGGGGCCGGCTCGGCGAGTGACCGGACGGACTCGATCAGTCGGGTGAAACGAGTCATGGTTATTTCCTCCTCGCGTCGCGGGTCACGACGCATCGATCACTTGGCGACGCGGACGAGCTTCGTGTTGGCGAATTCGCCGAAGCCCCAGCGTCCGAGCTCACGCCCGTAACCGGAGCGGCGCACACCACCGAATGGCAGGCCGGCCTTCGTCGTGCCGTGCTCGTTGACATAGGCCATGCCGACCTCGAGGCGTCGGGCGATCTGCTCCGCCTTGTCGGTGTCCTTGCCCCAGACGGAGCCGGACAGGCCGAAGGAGGAGTCGTTGGCGAGCTCCACGGCTTCGTCGATCGAGTCGTAGGAGTAGACGACGGCGACGGGGCCGAAGATCTCCTCCTTGAAGGCGTCCATCTCACGCGTGACACCGGTGAGCACGGCGGGGGCCATCCAGGCGCCGTCCTGCTCGAGCGCCGTGCCACCCGTGCGCAGGGTCGCACCCTGCTCGACGGCGCGCTCGACCTGGGCGATCGCGTCGTCGCGAGCCTCGACTGACGAAAGCGGGCCCATGTCCGTGCCCTCGTCGTCCGGGTTGCCGACCTTCATGCCCTCGACGGTGGCGACAACGCCGTTGACGAAGTCGTCGAACATCGTCGACGGAACGAAGATGCGCTTCGGGGAGTTGCAGGCCTGCCCGGCGTTGCTCATGCGCGCGGTGGCGACGGCCTTCGCCGTCTCGGCGACGTCGACGTCGTCGAGGACGATGAGCGCGTCCGAGCCACCGAGTTCGAGGACGCTCTTCTTGAGGTTCTGCGACGCGGTCTCGGCGACGGCCTTGCCGGCGCCCTCGCTACCGGTCAGCGAGACGCCGCGCACGCGCGGGTCCTCGATGATCGACGTGATCTGCTCGTTGCTGACGAACAGGTTGATGTAGGCATCCTGCGGCACACCCGCGGCGTGGAGGATCTCCTCGATCAGTTCGGCCGTGCGCGCGCAGATCGAGGCGTGCTTGAGCAGGATCGTGTTGCCGAGCATGAGGTTCGGCGCGACGAACCGCGCGACCTGGTAGTGCGGGAAGTTCCAGGGCATGACGCCCATGAGCACACCGATCGGGTCGGTGACGACGAGCGACTTCGCGTCGTCGCCGATGTTCAGCTGCTCCTCGACGAGCAGCTCCTCACCGTGCTCGGAGTACCAGCGGAAGATCGACGACGCGAGCGCGACCTCACCCTGCGCCTGCGCGAGCGGCTTGCCCATCTCGGCGCCGATGACGCGGGCGAGCTCGTCGGCGCGCTCGTCGTAGATGTCGGCGACCTTGGCGAGGACGGAGGCGCGCTCGGACGCGTCCGTCGTGCGCCACGTGCCGAACGCGGCGTCGGCGCGCTCGATGGCGCGGGTGACGTCAGCATCCGTCGCGGAGGTGTACTCCTTCTCGACGACGCCGGTGGCGGGGTTCTCGGTGCGGTAGGCCATGAGGTGTCTCCTTCAGATCGATGAGCTCTCTCATCGATCACAACACCACCGGCCCCCAGAAGCATTCCTGCACGCAGTTTTTCACCTCGAGGGGTGAGGAAAACGCGCCCGCGTGTGCGGCCCGGCCAGCCCGGTGCCGGGGTGCAGCGCAGGCGCCGCCGGGGCGCCGGTGGATCAAGCGTCCGCGAGCACCCGACGGTGGTTCGTGCGGTGACGTTCGAGCCAGTTCATCGCGGGCGTGACGGTGGAGCCGTGCACGACGACGCTGACGATGATGGCGAGGGCGATCGTCGACCACAGCCAGTCGCTGCCCGCGAAGTCGGCGTGCCCCGTCGCGTACGCGATGTAGAAGATCGAGCCGATGCCGCGCACGCCGTAGAACGACGTGATCCAGCGCTCCCCCGTCGTCAGGCCGACGGCCTCCGCCGTGTCGTCGCGCCGCCCGAGCAGCGACAGCCACGCCCCGCCGGGCCTGATGACGAGGATGAGGGCCGCGACGATGACGGCACTGCGCCAATCAGCGTGCGAGAGAACACCGTTCGTCGCCGCCGCGCCGAGCAGCAGGAGCATGACGAGGGTGAGGATCTGCTCGAGACGTTCGATGAACGCGTGCATGTCCGCGTAGTAGCGGTGGCCGCGCTCGGCCTGACGCATCGCCATCGCCGTGACGAACACGGCGAGGAACCCGTACCCGCCGGCGAGCTCCGTCAGCCCGTACGAGCACATGATCGCCGCGAGCGCGGCGAGCGGCTCACCGGCGTCGGCGAGGCGATACTTCTTCGCCGGCAGCCGGAAGAACAGCTTGCCGAGCACCCACCCGACGACGAGGCCGACGGCGACGCCGAGCGCGACCTTGCCGACGAGTTCCCAACCGAGCCACTTCCACCCCCAGTGCGACGGCGAGCCCTCGCTCGCCCACAGGATCGCGGCGTAGACGAACGGGAACGCGAGACCGTCGTTGAGACCGGCCTCCGACGTCAGCGCGAACCGCACCTCGTCCGACTCGTCGATCTCGGTGTCCTGCGTCATCTCCTGCGTGGCCTCCGTCTGCGGCCCATCGACCTGGACGTCGGAGGCAAGCACCGGGTCCGTCGGGGCGAGCGCCGCGGCGAGCAGCAACGCCGTCGGCGCGGCCAGACCGAGCGTCCAGCCGAGCAGTGAGACGCCCACGATGCCGAGCGGCATCGCGATGGCGAGCAGACGCCACGTCGGCGCCCACGCGCGCCACGACGTCAGGCTGCGAACGCGCATCGGCCGATCGAGCGCGAGACCGACACCCATGAGCGCGACGAGCACCGTCGCCTCGGAGGCATGCAGGACGAACGCCTCGTGCTCCTGCGGCGAGAACGTGAACCCCTTCGGCATCGGCGCGAGGCCGACGAGCGCCCCGACGCCGAGCAGCACCATCGGCGTCGACAACGGGAAGCGCTCGACGGCGGTCGGGAGGAAGACCGCGAGCAGCAGCGCGAAGCCGAGCACGATCCAGACGAGGTCAATGGCCACGAGACGCCTTCGATTCAGTGGGAACTCAGGGGGAGGGATTCGCTCGCGACAGTAGGCGATGAGCGCACCCGCCGCACGTCGGCGTCCGAGCGCACACCCCGTCGGCCCTGCGCTCCGCGTCGTGTCCAGCCCGCGTGGCACCTGGGATCCGCGCCGATTCGAAGGCCAGCCGGACGCACCACACCCCCACCGGGCGAGGGCCAGGGTGGGGCGTGGTCAGCGGTTCAGGACCGCGGCGTCACTGCTGAAGGCGACGGCGAGCGACGACGATGCCGCCGAGCGCACCCGCACCGACGAGACCCGCGACGCCGAGCGAAAGGGCGTTGGTGTCGTCACCCATGCGGTCGGTCTCGACCTTGGGGCCCGTGCCGGGCGTGGTCGCAGCCGTCGTCGACGTCGTCGTCGTCGGGACGGTCGTGTTGGTCGTCGGCGTCGTCGGAACCGGGGTGGTCGGAGCCGGCGTCGTCGGAGCCGGCGTCGTCGGAGCCGGGGTGGTCGGGACCGGCGTCGTCGGAGCCGGGGTGGTCGGGACCGGCGTCGTCGGAACCGGGGTGGTCGGAGCAGGCGTGGTCGGGACCGGCGTCGTCGGGGTGGGGGTCGGCTCGGTCGGCTTCGGCGTCGGCGTCGTGGGCTCCGGGGTCGGGTCCGTCGGCGTCGGGTCCGTCGGCGGGACGACGATCGTCACAGTCTTCGACACGATGCGCTGGCTCGTGCAGACATCGGCGCTCAGCGTCACCTCGTAGGTGCCCGGCTTCGGGAAGGTGACAACGACAGGATCGCCGCTCAGCATCACCGGGTCGAACTCGACCGAGCCGTGCTTCGTGCAGGTGGCACGCTTGATGCCACCCTTCGTGGCGCCGCCGGAGACCTCGGCACCTTCCGGGAACGACATCGTGTACACGAGCGGCACACCGTACTTGGCGTGCTTGTTGCGGCCGTACTTCATCTCGTGCTGCGTGCCGGTGACGGAGGGCACGAGGGTCGCGGTCAGGCCGTCCACCGTGTACTCGATGTGCGCGGCGGCTCTCACCTTCGGCGCGGGCGCCGGCTTGGCGATGTTGACCGTCGTCGTCTTCTCGACCGTCTGCAGGCCGCCCTCACCGCAGTAGTAGCCGGTGGCCGTGATCGTGTACGTGCCCGCCTTGCGGTAGGTGTGCGAGTAGCCCGAGGAGACCGAGTCACGGAACGGCGAGGTCGGGCCGGTCGTCTCGCAGGTGAGGCCGGGGCGACCGTCGTAGCCGTCGGGGTCGCTGTCGTCGCCGTAGTCGACGAAGAACGCCATCGCGCCGTAGCGGCTCATCGCCTTCCGGCCGTCGTTGGCGTAGTACTGGACGCCGCTGTCCTTGTAGGCGACGTCGACCGTCTTGCCCGTGACGGTCGCACCGAGAGTGATCGTCATCGACGGTTCCTGGGCGGCGTTGGCGGCGGGCGCCACGATCGTCGCGGCGCCGAACAACGACGCGACGGCGACGGCCTTGGTGACACGAATCGAGCGGCTCATGGGTTCTCCTGAGAATCTGCTGGTCCTGGTTTCGTCCGCGCGCGCCGCCCGGGATCGATCGACGCAGGCGCAGAGTGCGCGAGCCTCCCGAACCGCACGCCGACAGGTGCCGGCAGCCATGAGAAGCCCTCCCGCGCTCACCCTACCCAGCACGGACACGCCGCAGTGAGTTGGGTCACAAGGTTCCCCGAGGGCTCTCTCATAAATCCCGTTTCGCCCGTTGCGAGGGCTGTCACCGTCGGCTGCGAGAATGGGGCCATGCGTCCGTTCGACCCCCACCTGCTGCGCGCCGCGCCCGCCACCCGCCTCCCGGTCGCCGTGCTGGCCCTGCTGGGCGGCCTCGGCGGCATCGTGGCGATCGCACAGGCCGTGGCGGTGGCGCACCTCGTCGTCGCCGTCGTCGAGGGGCACGCGCTGCTGACGCCGGGCCTGTGGGTGCTGGCGCTGTTCGCAGCCCGCGGAATGCTCTCCGGCGCAACCGAACTCGCGGCAGCCCACGCGGGTGCACGCGTCTCCGGCGCACTGCGCGAAGCCGCGATGCGCCGCTGGATGACGCAGACGGCGGACGAACGCCCCGCACCGAGCGCGATGCTGACGATGGCGACGAAGGGTGCCGCCGCCGTCGAGCCGTACGTCGCGCGCTATCTGCCGGCGCTCGTCACCGCGGGCGTCGTGCCGGTGCTCGCCGTCGTCGCGATGCTGTGGGTCGACTGGCGCAGCGCGCTCATCGTCATCGTCACCCTGCCGTTGCTGCCGCTGTTCGCCGCGCTCATCGGCAAGTACACGCAGCGCGCCACGGCGGAACGCTGGGTCGAGACGACGATGCTCGCCGGTCACTTCGCCGACGTCGTTGCCGGGTTGCCGACGCTCGTCGCGTACGGGCGCGGCAACCATCAGGTCGAGCAGGTGCGCAAGGTCGGTGATCGCCACCGCAGCGCGACGATGCGGACGCTCCGCATCGCATTCCTCTCCTCCGCAGCCCTCGACCTGCTCGCGACGATCTCCGTCGCTATGGTCGCTGTCGCCGTCGGCCTGCGCCTCGCGAACGGCCACGTCTCCCTGCTGACCGGCCTCATGGCGATCCTCATCGCCCCGGAGGCCTACTGGCCGATCCGTCGCGTCGGACAGGAGTTCCACGCGGCGGCCGACGGCGTCGAGGCCATCGACTCGCTGCTCGCCGACGAGCGTGAACGCCCCTGGCACGCCCCCGCACCCGAGACGTCGAGCGGCCTCGCGCGCGCCATGATGAGCGGCGTCACCTACACCTACCCGGGCCAGAGCGCGCCCGCGATCACGCACACGACGGGAGTCGTCCGCGACGGCCTCACGGCCCTCACCGGACCGAGCGGCTCCGGCAAGTCGACGCTGCTCGAGATCCTCGCCGGCGCGCGCAGGCCCGATTCGGGGCGCCTCGAGGTGCCCAGCACGCACCTCGTCAGCCAACGTGCGTTCATCGCGCCGATGTCGGTGCGTGCCAACCTCGAGCTCGGCAACGACGCGAGCGTCGACGAGATGCGCACCGCGATGGCGGCCACGGGGTTCGACGACGTCGTCCTGTCGATGCCCGACGGGGTGCGAACATCGCTCGGCGACAACGGCTTCGGCTTGTCCGCCGGGCAACGCGCGCGTCTCGTGCTGACGCGCGCCTGGCTCTCCGACGCGGCCATGGTCCTGCTCGACGAACCGACCGCCCACCTCGACCCGGCGAGCGCCGCCGACATCCGCTCGGCCATCGTCGCGCTGAGCAAGCGCAAGCCGGTCGTCGTCGTCACCCACGACGACGCCCTTGCCGCCGCAGCCGACCATCAGTGGCGCGTCTCTGCCCGCTCACCCCAGCGTTACGACCAGGAGGTGACGGCATGAGCAGCGTTGCCTCACGAGCCGATTCGAACAGTGCGTCACGCCAGGGCGTGACACATGCCGATGTGACACCCGACGATGTGGCACCCGCCGACGACGCGCGAGGCGGCTTCGCGCGCGAGCGCGGATCGCGCCCGGATCAGCGCCGCCCGCTGCTCGTGCCGGTGCGCGGCGTCATCATCGCGGGCCTCATCGGCGCTCTCGCGTTCGCCTGCGGCGTGGCGCTGACGGCGACATCCGGCTGGCTCATCGTGCGCGCGAGCCAGCGCCCCATCGTCCTCACGCTGCTGACGGCGATCGTCGCGGTGCGCACGTTCGGCATCGGACGCCCCGTCTTCCGGTACGTCGAGCGGCTCGTCTCGCACAACGCGGCGCTGGCCGACCTCACCGAGCGGCGCACGGCGGCCTACCGTCAGCTGCTGCCGCTCACGCCCGCGCGGTTGGGCACTCGCCGACGCGCCGATCTGCTCTCCGGTGTCGTGCGCGATCTCGACGACGAGGTCGACATCCAGGTGCGCGTCATCGTCCCCCTCATCACGACGGTCGGTGCTGCCGCGGTGGCGCTCGTCGCGACGTTCCTCATCCATCCGCCGGCCGGGTTCGTCATGCTCGGGTTCATCGTCGTCGCGGCGCTCGTCGGGTGGCTGGATCTCGCCCTCGAGCGGCACGGGCAGGCGGCGTCCCTCAAGGCGCGCGGCCAGGTCGATCGCGTCGCGCACCTCGTGAGCTCCGGCGCCACCGAACTCGCGGCGATCGGCGCGACGGACGCGCCGATGGCGTGGCTCGCGCACGCGCAGAAGAACGTCGAGAAGGCCGCGACGGCGCAGGCACGCGGCCGTGCCGCAGGTGTTGCGCTCACGCTCCTCGCGACGGGCGCCGCCACCCTGCTCATGGCGTGGACGCTCGACGGCGAGGTCAGGTCGGGCGCCATCGACGGGCCGTTCGCCGCGCTGCTGCTGCTGACGCCGCTGGCGCTCGGCGACGTCGTCGGGCTCATCCCGGACGCGGTCGGTTCGTTCGCGCGCTCGGCCGCGGCCCGGGATCGTCTGCAGGCGCTGCTGACGCAGGACCCCGCCGTCGCCGCCCGCGGCACGCACGGCGTCGCCGACGGCGCGCCGACGATCGAACTCGACGACGTCACCGCGTCGTGGACGGGCGCGCGCACCGACACCGGCCCGCACACGCTGACGATCGCGCCGGGCGAGCATCTCGCCATCACCGGCCCGAACGGGTGCGGCAAGTCGACGCTGCTCGCCGTCCTCGCCCGTCACCTCGACCCCAGCGGCGGCACCTGCCGCTGGGACGGCGTCGACGTGCGTGATCTCGACGCCGACGCCGTGCGCTCGCGCATCGCGTTCGTCGACGACGACCCGCACCTGTTCGCCGGGACGCTTGGCGCCAATCTGCTTCTCGCGCAGCCGGGTGCGAGTGACGACGAGGTGCGCGCGGCACTGCGTCGCGCCGGCCTCGGTGGGTGGCTCGACGAGCTCACCGAGGGCCTCGACACCCATCTCGGCGAGTACCTCGTCGGCGCCGGTCGTGACGGCGCCGCGACGGCTGGCACGGCCACCGAGCGCTCCCTCTCCGGCGGCGAACGCGCCCGCCTCGGCATTGCGCGTGCGCTGCTGAGCGAACGCCCCGTGATCGCGCTCGACGAACCCGTCGCTCACCTCGACGGCCCGACCGCCGACGCCGTCATCCGCGACCTGCTCGAAGCCAGTGGCGGGCGCACCGTTGTCATGGTGAGCCACCACCCCGTCGCCTTCGACGCGCTCGACCGCGTCGTCGAGTTGGAGTTCGCGCGAGCCTGATCACCTCGGGCCGGTCGGCGTTCGATGCGTCGATGGACCAGGACGGCGAGCATCGCTGCCCCTGGGGCAAGAACGCACCGCCGGCGCGGGGTCGTCGGTGCGCCGAGCACCGTGGTCTCAGGGTGGCGACGCGCCGATGGGCAACGCCCAGCGAGTCAGGGAACGCCCATCGGTTCCTCAGCCCGTCACACGTTGCCCACCAGGATGGACGCGCCGGGGGCGGCGCGTCAGTGGCCTCGCCCAGCCCTTGAATCAGCCCCTGAAGATGCGACGCAGAATGCCCTTGCGGGACGTGTCGTCCCGCGCCGGCAACGGCTTGGGCGCCTCGATCGTCTCTGGCTGCTTCACGGCGTCGATCGGCTCGGCTGCGTCGATGGGCTCCGGACGTCCGACACTCCAGGCGTCGTCTTCATCATCACTCGACGGGGCCTGACCGCCGTTCGCGGCCCGCGTGTCGTCGGAGGCACGTTGCGGCGACGAACTGGCCGCTGCGTCACCGCCCGATCCGTCCACCTGGGGCGCGGGGACGCTGGAGGACGCGTCTGACGAGTCACCCACCGTCCGGGCCGTCTCGGCAGACTCTCCCTCTGCAGCGTGGCCTGCAGCCGCGAGGCGTTCGCGCTCGGCCGCGCGGCGGGCGAGTTCGGCGGCGACGGGCGTCGGGGCGCCCATCGCGTCGCGATCGTCGTGGGGCTCACGCACGCGAGCGACCTCCTCCTTGGCGGGGGCGACTCTGCGAAGCGCCGCAAATGCCGGCGCGGGTGCCTCGTCGTCTCCCCCGGCGGCTGCGTTACCTGTTACTGACGACTCGTCATCGGGCGCAGCAGTGTGGGCGTCGGACGCGGAGGTCTCGTCACGCGACTCGAACGCCTCACCCACGTGCGCCGACGCTTCGCGACGCGAGCCGGGCACCGCATCACGCGACGTGGGGGTCTCGTCGTGGCGTGCGCCGGCGTCGTCCACCTGAGCACGCGACGTGCCATCCGCCTCGGGCGACGGCAGGCGCGGCGTCATCGCGGTCGGACCGCTCGGCTGGGCGAAGGGATCGAAATCGTTTCCAGCGTGCGGGTCGAACGCGGCGACCGGCGCCTCGTCGGCAAACGGGTCGTCCGCGGCTACGTCGGAGGGATGAGACGCGACGGCCGGGTCACGCGACACGATCGGCTCGTCCCACGGCGACGACTCGGTCGTGGCACCGGTCTGCGTCGAAGCGGGAGTAGCGTCGGACGGCGTGCGGTCGAACGCACCCCCGTCCATGCCAGCGTGACCGAGGACGGAATCCGCGGCTGCGGGGTCGGCGGCCGAGCCGACGCGGGTCTCATCGAGGTGACGCGGTCCGCTCTGGTGCTCGGCAACCACGTCGCTGCGGGGCGCCGCCGGCTCGATCGGGGGGATCTCGGAGCCGGCGGGCTCGGCGAAGACCTCGGGCGTGGCGTAGGCGCTGAACTCGGGGTGGTAGTGCCCCTCCGCCTGGCGGTCAGCGTCGGACATCGCACGGCGAACATCGCCGCGAGGCAACGGAACCCGATGATCCGTCGCAGGGTAGGAGATGATCGATTCTTCGCTGACAGGCTCGTGTACGACGGGCACCTCACCTGCGCTCTGGGCCTCTTCGCCCTGCTCATCGACGTGGTTCGCGTCCGCGGCCGACTCGGTGGACGCGTGGTCGGCAGCGCCGCCCGTCCACGACTGGCCCATCGAAGGACGGATGGTCGCCGCGCGCTGATCGCCCGACTCGGCCGATCGCTCGACGCGTTCGATCGGCACGCCTCGCGACGCCTCGTCGCTCCTGTCGTCGCCCTCGTCGGCGGACGCGACCGCGTCGCGGCCAGAATCGTCGTCAGCGCCCTCGTCGTCGATCAGCTCGTGGCCGCTAGCGGCGAGTCCGCCACCAACAGGGTGCACCTGCGCCGACGCCTGCGACGCCTCACCTTGGGCCTCGTCGCGCGCGTCGGCAACTTCGTCGAGCGGCTCCCCACCGACGGGGTTGATGCCCTGCTGGACGGTCCGTTCGTCATCGACGGCGTGCCCGTCACCCTCGACGGCGTCATCAACGACGCGGCCGCCCGCACCTGCCTCGACGTCGTGCTCGTCACTGGGGCCGCGCCGCTCTGAGTCGCCCGCGACATCTTCTGCATCGACCACACGCTGGGTGCGGTGACCGTCCTGAGCGCCCGCGTCATCATGCGCACCGAGGAATCCCCTCGCCGGGTCGCCCTCAGACTCGGCGTCGCCAGTCGCGAGAGCAGGCGCCTCGTGGTCAGCGTGCTCGTCGGCGTCATCCCACGATCCGTCGGGACGCACCCGCGGCACCTGCACGCCGGGCTCGGCGAGCCTCTCGTGACGGGTCTCGTCGGTCGGCTCCTCGTCCCACGTGCCGTCGGGGCGAACCTGCGGCACGCGCACCCCGGGCTCGCCGAACGAGCCCCCACGCGAGTCGTCGACCTGGTCGTAGCCACGCTCGGGGGTGGGCTCCGCGCCACCACGCTGATTGTCGGCGCCAGAACGAACGCCGTCGGTCACCACGGCGTTCTGCCACTCGTCGTCGGCCCTGGTGTCACTCTGAACCGCGTCGCGCGGCGCGCCTGACGCGACGGCGAGCGCCGCGGCGTCACGGGCACCACCGTCGTCGCGCCGGGGGTCGACGAGATCGTCGTCGCTCAACTCACTCGCGGGCTCCCACTCATCGTCGGCGTGGAGCGTCTCGCCGCCGTTCGAACCGGAGGTCTCGGCGGCGAAGAGGCGCTGAGCGACGCGGTCGAGCAGGTCGTCGACGTCGTCCATGTCGTAGCCGCCGTTGACGTCGGCGGCTCGCTCGGGAAACTCCGCCTCCACGACCTCGTGGGACGTCACGGCGTCGGTGACGCTGCCGTGGCCCTGCTCGAGCGCCGTCAGCGTCGCGATGACACGGTCGAGGAAGTCGTCCACAGCCACCTCGTCGTATCCCGGCGTGCCGGCCGCGGCGCGGCGAAACTCGGCGTCGTGCACCTCGCGAGCGGTGATCATGGCCAATCCCCTTCGTCGTGACGTGCGCCGTCGAACGGCGCTGTTCTCGACCGAGCCTAGCCACCGGCGGCGCGTTCGCCCATGCACCGCGCCGAGTCGTTCGATGACGCCGGACGCGGCCGCCGCTGCAGCCCCTTCACCGTGACGACCGATGTCCGCCCCAGGCTCCCTGCCCTGACGTCCGCTGCCACGCCCCGTCGCGCCATCGCAGCGAGCAGCACCCGCCGTGAGGCAGGTCACCCCCGCCGTAGTTGCACCTAGCGCGACGAAAGTGCAACATTGCACTGCTGAAGATTTCAGTGCAACAGTCGAAGGGGGCCCGTGCACACCACAGCCTGCACCCAGCCCGCGTCTCGCACGGCGCGCGCGATGCGGCGTCTCGTCGAGATCCAGGAGGCTGCCGCGACCCTCGTCATCGAACGGGGTTATGACGGTTTGACGATGGACGAATTGGCCGAACGCGTCGGCGTCAGCCGCCGCACCCTGTTCAATCACGTCCCGGACAAGGCCTCGGCCGTTCTCGGCCCGTTCGACGAGAACAACCCGCGCCCCGGGGCGCTCGAACTGTTCCTCGAGAAGCAGCCCCACGGCCGACTCGTCGACGATCTCGTCCACGCCATCGACACCGTCATCGCCTCCGCCGACGACCTGGACGCCACGAGCCCCGGACACCGCGCCCTCGTCAATCGGGCGATCATGTCCGACGCGAAGGTGATGCAACTCGTCGCCCACCGCTTCGAGGTCGTCGCCGCCATGCTGCGTGACGCCATCGCCCAGCGGGAGGGGTGGGAGCCGTCGGATCTGCGGGCCCGCGTCCTCGCCACGACGATGCTGAGCATGCTCAAGCTGACGCTGGAGGATTTCGCGGGCGGCCAGGATGCTCCGCCGATCGACTTCACGACCCGATTCCACGAGGTGCTCGCAGCCGCCGTCGAGGTGCACGAAGAGCACTGAGGCAGCGACGCCCGCCCTCTCAGACCCCCATCAGCCCTTGTCCGCGAGCCCGCCCGATCGGCCCACGTTCACCACCCGTCTCGCACCACCGTCTCATCACCACCGTCTCGACGCACTGCGTCGCGCATCCTTCGTCCACCCGCCACTCGCAAGGAGATCTTCGTGGCAAACATCCTCTACCGCCTCGGGCGGACGGCTTACAAGAAGTGGCCGTTCTTCCTCGTCGGCTGGCTCATCGCGATCCTCGCGGTCGGTGGTTTCGCCGCCGCCAAGAGCAAGCCGATGTCCAGCGAGTTCACCATCCCCGGCATCCCGTCGCTCAAGGCGGCCGAGATGCAGAAGGAGCTCTTCCCCGATGCCAAAGCTGCCGACAAGCAGGTCAACGGCCAGATCGTCCTGAAGGCGCCGGCGGGTCACACGCTCTCCGAGCAGCCGTACAAGGGCCGGATCGACGCGCTCGTCAAGAAGTTGCAGAGCGCACCGCAGATGCCGAAGGGCGCTGAGGCGCAGACCATCGCGAACCCCGTCGTCGCCGCGCAGATGCAGAGCAAGCAGCTCGTCGCGCAGTCGATGAAGCAGGGCATGACGAAGGAGCAGGCCGAGGCGAACGCCCAGGCCCTGTCGCCGCTGTCGAAGGACGGGCGCATCGGCACGATCTCGTGGAACTTCGATGTCGAGAACGTCATGGACATCAAGCAGGACACGCAGAAGCAGATCCGTTCGGATGCCGCGGCCGAGGCGAAGAACGGTCTGACGATCGTCGCCGGCGGTCAGGGCATGCAGGAGATGATGCAGCCCGGCGGCACCTCGGAGCTCATCGGCATCGCCGTTGCGCTCGTCGTCCTCGTCATCACGTTCGGTTCGTTCGTCGCGGCGGGCATGCCGATCCTCAACGCCGTCATCGGGCTGCTGCTGGGCACGCTCGGCATCACGGGTGCGACGTACTTCTTCGACCTGCCGGAGACGACGACGGCGCTCGCGTCGATGATCGGTCTCGCCGTCGGCATCGACTACGCGCTGTTCATCCTGTCGCGTTACCGCAGCGAGCTGCGGCACGTCGACCGGACGAAGAACGACGAGCGTGCCCACGCGATGGGTCGTGCCCTCGGGACGGCCGGCTCGGCCGTCGTGTTCGCCGGTCTCACCGTCCTCATCGCGCTGTCCGCATTCTCGGTGCTCGGCATCGGCATGCTGACGGCGATGGGTCTCGGCGCCGCGGGCACCGTCTTCGTCGCCGTCATGGTCAGCCTGACGCTGCTGCCCGCTCTCATGGGCATGCTCAAGGGCAAGGCGTTCGGTGGGCGGGTGCGCAAGGACACGACCGCCGACGACTCCGACCACGACTTCGTCAACGGTTCGGTCCGACTCGGTCGCGGCATCCGCAAGGCTCCGTGGGCCGTCGCGCTCGGCGTCGTCGCCCTTCTGGGCGTGCTCGCGGCACCCGTGAGCAACCTGCACCTCGGCCTGCCCTCCGACGCCACGGCGGAGAAGAACACCGAGGCGCGTCAGAGCGCCGACCTGCTCGCCGAGGGCTTCGGCCCGGGCAAGAACGCCCCGATGATCGCCGTACTCGACGGACGTGACATCAAGGTCTCCGGCACGGACGCCGCGGCGCAGAAGGAACTCGCCGGCAAGCAGATGCAGGCGTACGGCAAGGTCGTGCAGTGGGCGTCGAAGGAGGACGACGTCGCCAACGCGCAGATCGTCCAGATGGCGAAGAAGGGTGACGGCGCCGTCGTCATGATCACGCCGAAGACGGGCCCCGCCGACAAGAAGACCGACGACCTGCTGACGCGCCTGCGCGACGGTCAGGCCGACATCGAGAAGTCGAGCAACGTCAAGGTCGGCATCACCGGCCAGACGGCGATCGCCGCAGACGTGTCGGAGAAGCTCAACGACGCGCTCGCGCCGTACCTCGCCATCGTCGTCGGGCTCGCGTTCGTCCTGCTCGTGCTCGTGTTCCGTTCGATCGTCGTGCCGCTGCTCGCGACGCTGGGCTTCCTCGCCTCGATCCTCGCGACGCTCGGCGTGACGGTGAAGCTCGTCCAGGACGGTATGTTCGGCTGGTTCGACCCGCAGCCCATCATGAGCTTCATGCCGACGTTGCTCATCGGCATCGTGTTCGGCCTCGCGATGGACTACCAGGTCTTCCTCACCACGCGCATGCGTGAGGCGTACGCCCACGGCATGGACGCACGCGACGCCGTCATCGACGGTTTCCGCCACTCGGGCCGCGTCGTCGTCGCCGCCGCGCTCATCATGATCTCGGTGTTCGCCGCGTTCGCCTCGCAGGACAACGCGCTCATCAAGACGATCGGTGTGTCGCTCGCGACGGCCGTCTTCCTCGACGCGTTCCTCGTGCGCATGATCCTCATCCCGGCCGTCATGCTCATGCTGGGCAAGCACGCCTGGTGGATCCCGAAGTGGCTCGACAAGATCATGCCCAACGTCGACGTCGAAGGTGAAAGCCTCAGCCAGCACGGCGCGCGCCCCGGCTCGCCCGAGCACGCTGCGGAGCGCGCAGCCGCCGGCACGACCGATGGGGTCGCCGCTGCGTCTGCCGGCTCGGCCGCCTCGTCCGACGCTGCGGGGACGGAGACGACGGACGCGGCCGCCTCGGAGCACGCGGCCACGACGCCCGGTCTGCACGGCGCGACGCCGGCGAGCATCGTCGAGGAACTCTTCGCCGGTGAGAGCCACTCGACGCCGAAGCACCTCGCCCGCGACGACGAGGACCGCCCGCGTACGAGCTGAGCGTCAGAGACCCGGCCGGCTGAGCGCTGACCGACGAAGCGGGCTCCGCGACCATCTGGTCTCGGAGCCCGCTTCGTCGTGTCAGGAGCTTTCGTCCGTGAGGTGCCTGGTCCGTCAGGGGTTTCGCCCGTCAGCGGTTCAGACGCGCGGCAGGTCGACGCCCGTCGTCGCAGCCGCGAGGGCCCACACGGATGCGGCGAGGGTCGGGCCCTTGGCGCTGCGGTACACCGGCACCTCGGCGGCCTCTCCGGTCATGCCGGTGCGGCTCTTCGGGCCGTAGAACGCGCCGTTCCGGGCCGCCGGGTCGGTGGCGGCCATGATTTCGGGGCCGGCGCCCTGGACGGCGTCCATGCTCGGCAGCACGTCGGGGTCCACGATGCGCATCATCATCGTCGTGCGTCCGGAACCGAGCGCGGCGCCGGCGCTCTGCAGGTTGGTCTTCGTGTAGCCGGGGTGCGCGATGGTGGAAAGGAGCCTCCAGCCGCGCTCCTGCGGCGAGATGCAGGCCCATGAGCAGGTCGGCGAGCTTCGACTGGCCGTACGCGCGCCACGAGGAGTACTTCTTCTCCCACTCGAGGTCGGCGAAGTCGATCGACGCCGCCTGCGCGGCGATGCTCGACATCGTCGTGACACGCGGCGCGCGCCCCTCCAGCAGCGTCGGCAGGAGCAGGTTCGTCAGGACGAACGGGCCGAGGAAGTGGCTGCCCCACTGCAGTTCGTGGCCGTCCTTCGTCAGCATGCGCTCCGGGGGCGTCATGACGCCGGCGTTGTTGACGAGGACGTCGAGCCCCTTGCCGTCGCCGCGGATCTCGACGGCGAGGGCGTGGGCCGAAACGTCGAGGCGGCGCTTCGTCGCGTGGTGCAACCCCACCCGCTCGGGTGGGTATGCCCACGGCCGCCCGGGATGCGGGAGGCGCGGCGGGCCCGCGCGCCCTGCTCCTGACGGGGCAAGGCATTCAACACCTACTCGCCGGTTCAGGACCGGCGCCCAATTCTCGGTTAATGGTCGTTAACCTAGGCCGCATGACTATCACCGACGCACCGCTCACGCAGGCTCCCACGTCCGACGAGGACGTTCTGGCGCGCGCTCGCCGCATCGTGCTCGAGGAGGGCAAGCCGCTCGGCTACGACGACCTCGTCGAGGTGCTGCGCACAGGTAACGATCGCCTCGAGGAGCTGCTGCAGCTCGCCCATGAGGTGCGCCTGAAGTACAACGGCGACGAGGTCGAGGTCGAGGGCATCGTCTCCCTCAAGACGGGCGGCTGCCCCGAGGACTGCCACTTCTGCTCACAGTCGGGGCAGTTCACGTCGCCGGTGCGTTCGGTGTGGCTCAACATTCCGCAGCTCGTGCGCGCCGCGAAGCAGACGCGCGAGACGGGCGCGTCGGAGTTCTGCATCGTCGCCGCCGTGCGCGGGCCGGACGCGAAGCTCATGGAGCAGATGCGCGAGGGCGTCAAGGCGATCCACGACGAGGTCGACATCCAGGTCGCGGCGTCTCTCGGCATGTTGACGCAGGAGCAGGTCGACGACCTGCGCGACATGGGTGTGCACCGCTACAACCACAACCTCGAGGCCGCGAAGTCGTACTTCCCCGACGTCGTCACGACGCACACGTACGAGGAGCGCTGGGAGACGTGCACGATGGTCAAGGCCAGCGGCATGGAACTGTGCTGCGGTGGTCTCGTCGGCATGGGTGAGACGCTCGAGCAGCGCGCAGAACTCGCGTCGCAGCTCGCCGAGCTCGAGCCGCACGAGGTGCCGCTCAACTTCCTCAACCCGCGCCCCGGCACGCCGTTCGGCGACATCGAGCCGATGGAGTCGAACGACGCGCTGCGCACGATCGCCGCGTTCCGTCTCGCACTGCCGCGCACGATCCTGCGCTACGCGGGCGGCCGCGAGCTGACGCTCGGTGACCTCGGCACGCGTGACGGGCTCATGGGCGGCATCAACGCCGTCATCGTCGGCAACTACCTGACGACGCTCGGGCGCGACCCGAAGGAAGACCTGTCGTTGCTCGGCGAGCTCAACATGCCGATCAAGGCCCTCAACGCGACACTCTGACGCGCCCTGCACGAGAGATGACGACGATGAGTGACGCGACGCTGCCGGGCCGCGACCAGGGTGCGGTCGTGGGGGGCCCGGCTGTGCGTGGGCGGGGTTCGCAGGTCGCGGCGGCGGACAACTCGGGTGATGAGCCCGCGTTCTGCACGCGGTGCGGGTTGGCGCCCGAGGCGGCCGACCACGCGACGTGCGCTCGGTGGCTCGCCTTGGAAGAGCCGCCGCGCTTCTGCGCGCAGTGCGCGCGGCGCATGAAGGTGCAGATCATCCCGACGGGATGGTCGGCCGAGTGCTCCCGTCACGGCGCGATCAGTGGCGGCGCCGGCGTCTGACCGCGCGTGGCCGGCAGACGCGAGGTCGTGAGCGACGTCGGGGGTGACCCGAGTCACATCTGAACGTATCCTGAGGGTTCAGGCATCGACAGGGGTCGAGGCCCATGTCGCGAGGGGGAACGATGCCCGAATTGACCTGTTCACACGTCAGCCGCCGGAATGCGCTCCTGGGCGGTGCGGGCGCCGCGGCCCTGGGCTGTGTCGCCACTTCGACGACGTCAGCACTGGCCGACACCACAGACCCCTCGTACCCGCGCTTCGGCGACAGCCGCTACCGCGTGCTGCACTACCAGATCGGTGACACGATCCTCACCGGCAGCTCGCCGCGGCTCTTCGGTTCGACGACGATGACGTGCGTCGCTGCGCGATCTATGACGAACCTCTTCGTCGACTTCCAGCACACACCGAACGTCGTGTCGATCAACGGCAAGGCCGTGCGATTCTCCAGGACGTCCAGCGTCGCCACGACGTACGGTGACCAGGGCGGGCATCGCCGATTCACCGTCAGCGGCTTCTCGCTGCCGGCGGGAGCGCGATTCACGCTCAAGGTCGGCTACAACGTCTCCGCCGACGCGAACCGCACCGCCTCGCTGTTGAGCGCCGGGGCGCACTTCGTCGTCGCCGGCGAGCCGATCGCCGCCACGCACTGGTTCCCGTGCAACGACCGGCTCGACGTGAAATCGACCTACGGCGTCAGCATCTCGACCCAGCGGGCCAACCGGGTCATGCTGGCGAGGCCGACCTCACAGACGTTCTACACCTCGGGCCGCACCGCGATGACGAACATTCGCTTCGCTGTCGCCGAACCCAGCGCCACCTACCAACTCGGCCTCGCCGTCGGGCCGTTCAGCGTCACCTCGGGTACGTGGTCGATCGGCGGGCGTGACGTTCCCTACGGCGTGGCGGCACAGCCGGGGCTCACGAAATCGACCCTGCTCGATCACACCCCGCGGGCCTTGTCATACTTCGCGGCGCGCTACGGCAGCTTCCCCTTCTCGCACGCAGGCGGGGTCTTGGTCGAAGATATTGGTGTGGGCGCTCAGGAGACCGTCGGCGGGCCGACCTACGACGCGTCCTGCAACACAGCCGCGTTCGTCGCCCACGAGAATGCACACATGTGGTTCGGCAACAGCGTGACCGCGGCGAGTTGGGCGGACGTCGTGTTGATCCAGGAGGGCCTGGCGCAGCTCCTGGAATGGGACTATGTGCAGATGTTGCGTGCCACGTCAGGCACCTCCGCCGCGATGTGGGCTCCCCTGCTGACGCCGCCCACGACCTGGCGCGTGCCGACCCACATGAAGGTGGCGAAGCTGACGTATCAGTACGCGGGTGGCCTCATGCGGGAGCTGCGCCGTGAGATGGACGGCTCGATCGAGCAGGCGCGCGCACCGCGCTTCACGGCATTCCTGCGCACGTTGGCCACGGGCCACGCCCACTCGAGCATCACCCGCGCCCAGTTCAAGGCCGAGGCGCAGAAGGCCGCGGGCAAGGATCTCAGCGGTTTCCTTCGTCGCTACGGCATCTGATCTGCGCTACTCGGGCCGCGCGGCATCCGTCGTCCCGACGGTGGGATCCACGACGGACGAAGACGCGGCGGCTCGTCGCGCCTTCGCCCAGCACACCCATGCGCCGAGGCACACCATGACGATGGCGACGAGGTGCACGATCACGGCGGCGATGTCGCTGAACGGCGCGACCAGGATGACGAGAACGGCGAGCACCCCCACGATGAGCGCGTAACGCATCATGAAGGGCGCGGCGGCGCGGTTGGCGTCGAGCAACGCCTCAGGGGTGCGTGCAACGCCGCGCGGGCGCAGCGCGAGCCTACCGCCGAAGGGCAGCGTGCCCGACGTGATCGAGCGTGCGAGCCACGCCGTCATTGCTGCGATGGCGGCGAGGACGCAGGCGCCGATCATGGCGGTCACCGCGAGATCCGTGATCATGGCCTCACAGTAGCGAGAACGGCCGACAACCGCGGAAGGACGCGGTTGTCGGCGCTCGATCCTAGGGTGAGACGCATCACGCCGCCCGTGCTCGAGACCGCCTTCCGGACTCGCGGGTAACCGGGCGTGGGATGAGAGGATGCGGCCATGACCACGGACGTCGACGCGCTGCTCACCCTCGACGCCGCCCACGTGTGGCACCCCTACGCGAGTGCCACGGCAGGAGTACCGCCCCACGTCGTCGAGTCCGCCTCCGGCGTGCGGCTGCGTCTCGTCGAGGCCGACGGAACGCGCCGCGACGTCATCGACGCGATGAGCTCGTGGTGGTGCGCCGTGCACGGCTACGGCGTGCCGGAGCTCGATTCGGCTGCCACGGGGCAGCTACAGCGCATGTCGCACGTCATGTTCGGCGGTTTGACGCACGAACCCGCGATCCGGCTCGCCGAGCGCCTCGTCGCGATGGCGCCGCACCCACAGCCGGAACGTGCGGCGTTGAACCGAGTGTTCCTCGCCGATTCGGGCTCCGTCAGCGTCGAGGTGGCAATGAAGATGGCGCTGCAGTGCTTCGCCGCCGACGACCGGCCACGGCGTCGCATCCTCACCGTCCGCGGCGGCTACCACGGCGACACGCTGCACCCGATGAGCGTCTGCGACCCCGACGGCGGTATGCACACGCTCTGGCGCGGCACGCTGCCCGAGCAGATCTTCGCTCCGCTGCCGCCCGCGCCCGCGGACCCGTCGTCCGGTCTCGACGCTGACGCGGGCGAGATGGCCGCGTGGAAGGACGAGACCGCGCGCTTGTTCGCCGAGCACGCCGACGACATCGCCGCCGTCATCCTCGAACCCCTGCTGCAGGGCGCCGGCGGCATGCGGATCCACGACCCGGAGTGCGTGCGATTCCTCGCCGAACTCGCCCGTGAGCACGGGGCGCTCGTCATCTTCGACGAGATCGCCACCGGTTTCGGACGCACCGGCACCCTCTGGGCGGCCGAACGCGTCGGCGTCACACCCGACATCATGTGCGTCGGCAAGGCGTTGACCGGTGGGTACCTGACCCTCGCCGCAACACTGTGCAGCGACGAGGTGGCCCAGCGCATCAGCGATCGCACGGGCGCTGTCATGCACGGCCCGACATTCATGGGTAACCCCCTCGCGTGCGCCGTCGCACTTGCGAGCCTCGACCTGCTCGACGCCGAACGCCTCACGCGCGCAGCACAGTTCGAGGGCGCCCTCGAGGCCGGGCTCGGCCCGCTGCGCAGCATCGCGGGTGTGAAGGACGTCCGCGTCATCGGTGCGGTCGGCGTCGTCGAGTTGGAGGGCGACGTCGACATGACGCGCGCTACTGAGGCGGCACTGGCCGAAGGCGTCTGGATCCGCCCGTTCCGGGGCCTCATCTACACGATGCCGCCGTACGTGTGCACCGACGATGATCTCGCGACGATCGTGCGCGGCGTCACGGCCGCAGTGCGGGCGAGCGTCGACGCCGGCTACCGAGCTAGCGAGGAGTCGCGATGAGCAGGCCTGACGGAATGGAGCCCGGAGCCTCGACGGACGGCGCAGCCGTTCCACGCGGGGGCCTTGACGCCGGCGCCTCAGCCCCAGCGGATGCGACCGTCCGCGGCGGTCAGGTCGATCAGTACGCCGTCTTCCTGCGCGACGCCGCACAGCGCCGCGAAGAGCTGGGCCTCACCCGCATGGCCGTCGACGACCAGCTCGACGGCGTCAGCATCGACCTCGCCGGCAACGACTACCTCGCGCTGCGGCGACACCCTGACGTCATCGCCGCAGCCGTCGCCGCGCTCCAGGACGACGGTGCGGGCGCCGGTGCGAGCCGCCTCGTGACGGGCACGCATGCCTCGCATGTCACGCTCGAACGCGAACTCGCCACGCACCTGGGGCATGAGGCCGCACTCGTGTTCTCCACGGGCTACCACGCCAATCTCTCCCTCATGACGGCCCTCGGCACACCCGACACCGTCATCATCAGCGACGCGCACAACCATGCGAGCCTCATCGACGGGATGCGGCTCGCGAAGGCGCGCGTCGCCGTCACTCCGCACCTCGACGTGGCCGCGGTCCGCGACAAGCTCGTCGAACGCACCGAGCCGCGCGCCGTCATCGTCGTCGAGTCGATCTTCTCGGTGCTCGGGGATGCTGCCCCGCTGCGCGAACTGCTCGACCTCGCGATCGAGCACGATGCGCTCCTGGTCGTCGACGAGGCACACGGCCTCGGAGTCATCGGCGAGCGGGGCGAAGGCCTTGTGCGGGCGCTCGCTCTGCTCGATCGCCCGGGCCGCGAGCGCATCATCACGACCGTGACGTTGTCGAAATCCCTCGCCGCCCAGGGCGGCGCGGTCCTCGGCTCGGCCGCGCTGCGCGAGCATCTCGTCAACACGGCACGCCCGTTCATCTTCGACACCGGCCTGGCTCCCGCGTCAGCCGGAGCCGCGCTGGGTGCTCTGCGCCAGCTCGTCGCGCGACCCGAACTCGCCGCACGCACCCGCGAGGTCGCAGCACGACTGGCCGACATCGTCGGCGTCGAGGTGCCTGCGGGCGCCGTCCTCAGCGTTCCCATGCCGTCACCGCGCAGTGCCGTGTCCGCCGTCGACGCTGCCCGACGAGAGGGCCTGCGCATCGGCTGCTTCCGCCCACCGAGCACACCCGACGGCATCTCGCGCCTACGCCTGACGGCCAACGCCGGTATCACTGACGACGACCTCGCCGACGTCGAACGCATCCTGCACGGCGTGCTTCGCGCGACGTCGCACGAACGAGCCGGCAGCTCGGAGTCTCCGCGACCTGCTGCCAGCCCGCCCGTTTCCCCACCTCTCGAGGAGATCGCATGACCGCGCCCATCCTGCTCGTCACCGGCACCGACACCGAGGTCGGCAAGACGGTGACGACGGCCGCCATCGCCGCGGCTCTCATCGCTCAGGGCATGCACGTGGCCGTCGTCAAACCCACGCAGACGGGTCTCGCGCCGGGCGAGGCCGGCGACGTCGACGAGGTGGCGCGTCTTGTCGGTGATCTGGGTGGCGACGACGCGGCCACGGGCTCGCTCACGACGCACGAGTTCGTCCGGCTGCCCGACCCGCTCGCCCCCGATTCCGCAGCTCGGCTGGCCCAGGTGACGCTGCCGACGGTCGCCGAGCACGCTCGTCGCGTCCTCGAGATCGCTGAGAGGGACGACGTCGACACCGTCATCGTCGAAGGTGCCGGGGGGCTGCTCGTGCACCTCGACGGCGAGGGCAACACCCTGGCCGACCTTGGAATCGCGTTGCGCGACGCCGGCGCTCGCGCCGGTTTCGTCCTCGTCGTCGCCTCGCGCCTGGGCACCCTCAACGTCACGGCGCTGACCGCCGAGGCCCTCGCTCGCCGCGAGCTCGACCTCATCGGGTACGTCGTCGGCAGCTACCCGAGCGAGCCCGATCTCGCCGAGCGCACCAACATCGACGACCTGCCCACCGCGGCCGGCGCCCAGCCCCTCGGCCGCATCCCGACCGGCGCGGCTAGCCTGGAGCCTGCCGAATTCCGCACGCACGCAACAGAATGGGTGCATCTGTGATGTTCCGAACCGACGGCCGTCTCGCTGACGGCCGCACGATCCGCTGGTACGACCGCACCGCGGGCCGTGAGCCGAGCCCCGACACCCGCGACCTGCCGACGACGACCCCGATGTCGCAGATCCGTCGCGATCCCCTGACCGGCGAACGGATCGTGCTCGCCGCGCACCGGCAGAACCGCACGTTCATGCCGCCCGCCGACGAGTGCCCCCTGTGCCCCAGTCGCGACGGATACGCGAGCGAGGTGCCGTCCGACTCGTACGAGGTCGTCGTGTTCGACAACCGCTTCCCGGCACTGTCAGACGCGGTCGTCGACGTCCCGACCGAGGACGACCCGCTGTTCGCCTCGGCTCCCGCGCACGGCGCGTGCGAGGTGGTGTGCTTCAGCGAACGACACGACGCGTCGTTCAAGGATCTCGGCCTCGAGCAGGCGCGCCTCGTCGTCGACGCGTGGGCCGACCGCACGCGCGAACTGTCCGCGTGCGACAGCGTCGAGTACGTCTATCCGTTCGAGAACCGCGGCGTCGAGATCGGGGTGACGCTGCCACACCCGCACGGGCAGATCTACGCGTTCGGGTTCGTGCCGCCACGCGCGGCGACGGAGTTGGCGCGCGCCCGCGCCCACCATGACGCGACGGGGCGCAACCTGTTCGGCGACGTCATCGCCCGCGAACTCGCCGACGGCGCCCGCATCGTCGCCGAGAACGACACCTGGGTGGCGTTCGTGCCGTTCGCGGCGCGCTGGCCCGTCGAGGTGCACCTGTATCCGCGGACGCAGGTGGCCGACCTTGCGGCCCTCGACGACGCCCAGCGCGACGGGCTCGCGGCGCTGTACCGCGACGTCCTCACCCGCTTCGATGCCCTCTACGACGCGCCGCTGCCGTACATCTCGGCGTGGCAGCAGGCGCCGGCCAAGGCCGATCACCCGGACCGCGAGCTCGCGTGGCTGCATGTCGAGCTGTTCTCTATTCGTCGCAGCGCCGACAAGCTGAAGTACCTCGCCGGCACCGAGTCGGGGCAGGGTGCGTTCAGCAACGACGTCTCCCCCGAAGCTGTCGCACAGCGCCTGCGTGAGGTGGCAGACGCGTTCGACGGCGGCTCAGGCCGCGAAGTGGGTGAGTCGTCATGACGACGCCGACCTCGACGCAGCGTCGCCTGCTCGACGACGCGAGCTCCCTGTTCGATCGCGAGTTCGGCTCGGACGCAGGCGAACCAGACGGTGCGTGGTGGGCGCCGGGCCGCGTCAACATCATCGGTGAGCACACCGATTACAACGGTGGTTACGTCCTACCCATCGCCCTGCCGACGGGTACGGTCGCCGTCGCACGTCGGCGTGACGACGATCTCGTGCGCCTCGCCTCCGAAGGCAAGCGTGTCGAGGTGCGTCTCGGCGAGGTGTCGCGGGAGGCGGGCCTCGGATGGGCGTCCTACGCCGCCGGCGTGGGATGGGCCGCCCGTCGCGACGGCCTCGACGTGCCGGGGCTCGACATCGCGTTCGCGGCCGATGTACCGCGCGGCGCCGGGTTGTCGTCGTCGGCGTCCTTGAGTTGTGCGACGGCGTCGGCGTGGAACGACCTCGCCGGCTGGGGGCTCGACGGGTCGGGCATCGCCAGGCTCGGGCGCCTCGCCGAGAACGAGATCGCGGGAGCACCAACCGGAACGATGGATCAGCTCGCGTCCGTGCTCTGCGAAGCGGGGCACGCGCTGCGACTCGACACGCTGACGAACGAGACGATGCAGGTGCCGTTCGACCTCGCCGACGCGGGCCTCGCGCTGCTCGTCGTCAACTCGCACGCGCCGCACGAGCTCGTCGACGGTGCGTACGGCGAGCGCCGCCGCGCGTGTGAGGAGGCCGCCGACGCCCTGGGCGTCGCCCGCGGGCGACTGTGCGCCGAGATCGACGGACGCGACGTCGACGCCGTCGATGCGCGCCTCGCCGGGCTGCCCGACGTGCCGCGCCGCCGCGCGCGCCACGTCATCACCGACTCCGCGCGGGTCCTCGCCGTCGATGCTCTCCTGACCGGTGGCGTGACGCGGGACAAAGCGCGTGACGTCGGGGCGCTGCTCACGGCGTCACACGTCAGCATGCGCGACGATTTCGAGATCACCGTCCCGGCCGTCGACACGCTCGCCGCCGCACTCGTCGCCGGTGGCGCGTACGGCGCTCGCATGACGGGCGGGGGTTTCGGCGGGTGCGTCATCGCGCTCGTCGACGTCGAAGGCGTCGATGATGCCGTCGCGGCTGCTCGACGCGCGGCGCACGACGGCGGCTTCCCCGAGCCGGAGCCCTTCGTCGCGCTTGCGAGTGCGGGGGCGCATCGGCTCGTCTGAGCGACCTGGTCGCAGTGACTCGACGATCGGTGGTCCAGGCTGATCGACGGGTGTCACAGGTGCTACCCGTCGCGCCCGTCTCGAACGCAGTTCTCCAAGCTCGGCGCACACCGAACGGTGGGGGCCAGCCTCGCGGCGTCGACCGGCGATGTGCTGAGCGATGGTGTCGAGCCCATCTACCGAATCCTGAGGTATCTCGGGGCCGGCGTAGGCGAGGCCTGTCGGCGCCTCATGCGCGAGGCGCCGACGCACCGCGGACAAGATGCGATTCCCGGCGGGCCCGGAACCGCGCGGTTGTCAGCGTCACGTGATTGGCTGGGAACGTCACCGAGCGAGGCCGGCCGGCCTCACCGCGACCGAAGGAGTCGTCATGCCAACCCGCACCACGAACTGGCCCGCCGGCACGCCCAACTGGGTCGACTGCAGCTTCGACCACATGCACCGGGCGAAGGATTTCTACGCCAAGCTGTTCGGCTGGGAGATCCGCGAGGGCGGTGACGACATGGGCGGCTACGCCGTCGCGCTCAAGCATCACCACACTGCTGCCGGGCTGGCGCCGCGCATGCAGCCCGACGTTCCGAGCGCGTGGTCCACGTTCTTCGCGAGCGACGACGTCGACGCGACCGCTGGCGCCATCCGCGACGCCGGCGGCCGCACGCTCGTCGAGCCGATGGACGTGCCGAACACAGGACGCATGGCGTTCTTCCAGGATCCCGAGGGGGCCGCGTTCGGTGTCTGGCAGGGCGGCGAGCACCCCGGGTTCGGCATCTTCAACGAGCCTGGTTCCGTGGGCTGGAACGACCTCATGACGCGCGACCTCGAGGGCGCGAAGTCGTTCTACGGCAAGGTTTTCGGCTTCTCCTACGAGGAGATGGGCAGCGACTACGTCACGATCAAGCGCGCGAGCGACGGCGAGGTCGTCGCGGGCATGCACCTCGCGACGCAGCTGCCCGACGACGTTCCCGCGAACTGGTTGACGCACTTCGTCGTCGCCGACCGCGACTCCACCGTCGCCATCGTCGAAGAGCTCGACGGCGAGGTGCTCATGAGCTTCGACACCCCGTTCGGGCCGGAGGCGACGATTCGCGGGCCCGAGGGTGAGACCTTCAACGTCATCGCCTTCTCACCCGAGGCGGAGAACGAGGCCGAGAACGATCGAGACGCCGTGTGACGAGCAGGTGAGGTAAGCCGGCCCTGACCCAGGAAAATCCCAGGTACTTGTCAGGTCTGCCGGTTCCGGACGAGAGCCTTCTCCTAGGTGGACGCGGTTGGCTGTGGTGACACTGCTTCATTCCACGCGAAGGACCATCATGACGAGCTCCACGCCCGCGAATTCCTCAGCCGCGACGGCACCCACTCGTACGTTCGCAGCACTCGTCGGCGTCGCGTCGCTCGCCGTGCTGCTGCAGGGCCTGTGGGCCGGATTGTTCATGTCGACGCCCGACACCGACCCTGAGAAGACGCCCTGGCTCGAGGTCCATTCGTGGTGCGGGAAGGCCGCCATCGGGTTCGCGCTCCTCGCCACGGTGTGGGCGTTTCTGAAGCTGCGTGAACGCACCGACCTGACCTTCGGTGCGCTGGCGTTGACGGTGCTGTTGATCCTCGAGGCCTATCTCGGGGGGCTCATCGTGGACGAGGGCAAGGACGTCATGGCCGCCGTCCATGTCCCGCTGGCGATGGCGCTCATGGGCCTGGCGGTGTGGCTCCCGCTGCGGGCCCGAAAGCGCTGACTCCACCGTGAGGACGAGCCTCGGATGCGACACGCGTCCGGGGCTCGTCGTTTGGAACAATGGGTGCATGCACAGCCTCGCCGACACCCAGCCCGCCATCGCCCTCGGAGCCCTCGACGGCCGCTACCGCGGCGCCGTCGCCCCGCTCGTCGACCACCTGTCGGAGGCCGCGCTCAACCGGATGCGCGTCCACGTCGAGGTCGAGTGGCTCATCCACCTCACCGACGCCGGCATTCTCGACGGCGTGCGCGCGCTGGACGACGGCGAGAAGGAGGCGCTGCGCGACGTCGTCGAGGAGTTCGACGGTGACGACATCGCCGAACTCGCCGAGATCGAGCGCGAGACGGTGCACGACGTCAAGGCAGTCGAGTACTACCTCAAGCGCCGCCTCACGCAGATCGTGGCCGACGCGGGCCACGACGACGCCGAACAGCTCTCGGAACTCATCCACTTCTGCTGCACGAGCGAGGACATCAACAACCTCAGCTACGCCCTCATGGTGCAGCGTGCGACGCAGCAGGTGTGGCTGCCGAAGGCGACGACGCTCGTCGAGCAGGTCGCGACGATGGCCCGCGACATGCGGGACGTGCCGCTGCTCGCGCACACGCACGGCCAGCCGGCGACGCCGACGACCATGGGCAAGGAATTCGCCGTGCTCGCGCACCGCCTCGGCCGACAGCTGCGCCGCATCGAGGCCCAGGAGTTCCTCGGCAAGCTCAACGGCGCCACCGGCACGTTCGGCGCGCACACCGCCGCCGTGCCGAGCGCCGACTGGCCGGCGCTGAGCCAGAGCTTCGTCGAGGGCCTGGGCCTCACGTGGAACCCGCTCACGACGCAGATCGAGAGCCACGACTGGCAGGCCGAGCTGTACGCCGACATGGCGCGTTTCAACCGCATCCTGCACAACCTGTGCACCGACGTGTGGACCTACATCTCGATGGGCTACTTCGCGCAGGTGCGCGGCCAGGGCACCGTCGGATCGTCGACGATGCCGCACAAGGTGAACCCGATCCGCTTCGAGAACGCGGAGGCGAACCTCGAGGTCAGCTCGGCGCTGCTCGACGTCCTCGGCTCGACCCTCGTCACGTCGCGCCTGCAGCGCGACCTCACGGATTCCTCGATGCAGCGCAACATCGGCACCGCATTCGGACACTCGGTGCTGGCCATGGACAACGTCGCGCGGGGCCTCGGCGGTCTTGACCCCGTGCCGGGCGCCATGGCCAAGGACCTCGAAGCCAACTGGGAGGTGCTCGGCGAGCCGATCCAGACGGCGATGCGCGCGCTCGGCGCCCAGGGCGTGCCGGGGATGGAGCAGCCCTACGAGCGCCTCAAGGAACTGACGCGCGGACGCCGCATCACCGGCGACGACCTGCGCGAGTTCGTGCGCGGCCTCGGCCTGCCCGCCGACGTCGAAGCACGCTTCGTCGAGATGACGCCCGCGACGTACGTCGGTATCGCTCCGCAGCTGGTCGACTTCCTCGAGGTCTGACGCCCAGCGGATCATTTCGACGCCTGACGTGCACTGGCCTGCGACGAAGGCTCGTGCGCCCCTTGGCGATCTGCTGAAGCCCGCGGCTGCCTCGCTGAGAGCTGAGATCCTGCATGGCGGGGCCTCAGCTCTCAACGCGGCTGTCGGGGGCTGAAATCCCGCAATGCGGAGTTTCAGACCTCACCAGATGCGTTGAGGGCCGAAACTCCGGACTGCAGAGTTTCGGCCCTCGACGTCAGGACGGAACGCCGCCCCTCAGATCATCAGATCGTGACGTCGCCCTTGGCGGTCGCGAACGTCACCGACAGCACCGACGGGGTGCCGTGCGGCGCGACGAACTGGAAGTCGATGTCGGGCTCCCAGTCCTCGCGGTCGACGCCGGGCTCGCCCGTCAGGCCGAGCCATTCGCGCACGCGCTCGGGCGCGCCGGCAAGCATGATGCCCTTGAGCGCGACGTCCGTGGCGCCGTCCTTCGACGGGTGCTGCGCGGGGTCGTCCCAGTGGATGAAGTACGGCAGCTGCGGGTCGACGACGAGGTCGCTGACGCCGATCTGCTGCCACGTGATCTCCGCACCGTCGGGGCGGTGACGGCGACCTTCCGTGGTGGGGCGGCCGAGCTTGGCGACGGGGCCGCTCATGTCGTCGAGCTCGACGACCCAGCCGACCCAGCCGCCGCCGTTGGCGGAGCGAGCCTTGACGGCCTGACCGAACGGCATCTTGTCGACGCTCGGGTGCTCCAGCGCTTCGACGACCTCGACGAAACGCCCCTGCCTCAGCGGCAGGATCATGTTGCGCGTCCCGAAGCGCGGGTGCACGCCGCCGTCACGCACTTCGATGCCGAGCTGCTGCGAGAGGCGCTCGGCTGTGGCCTGCAGGCCGTCATTCTCGGCCGCATACATCACGTGGTCAATCCGCATGGAGACACTGTGCCACGTCACCCAACACAGCTTGTAATCAGGGTCACGTCTCGGCGACGCGGGGCCGCGTCACGGGCTGGCGCCCCGGTGCGGACGGGTGGCGGGGGGGGGCACCTCGCTCGCGGCGCCGGGGTCACCTGAGTGCGTCGGGTGGCCGCTCGTCAGCCCCGCACGCCGCGCTGTCGCATGGCTTCGTAGAGCACGATGGCGGCGCTCGTCGCGACGTTGAGCGAGTTGACCTGCCCGACCATCGGGATGCGGACGCGGGACGTCGCGGCGTCCAGCATCTCGTCGGTGAGGCCGTACTTCTCGGTGCCGACGGCGACGGCGACGGGCCCGGACAGGTCGATGTCGGTGTGCATGACGTCGGTGTCGGGTGTCGTCGCGATGAGGGGGATGTCGTTGACGCGCAACCATTCCAGCGTCTCTGACGTGGGTGCCGCCGCGACCGGCACGCTGAAGACGGTGCCCTTCGAGCCGCGGACGACGTTGGGGTTGCCCCAGTCGGTGACAGGGTCGGCCGCGATGACACCGTCGACGCCCACCGCGTCAGCCGTGCGCAGCATCGCGCCCAGGTTTCCGGGCTTCTCGACGCCCTCAGCGACGAGCAGCAGCGGGTTGGTGGGCAGGTCGAGCATGCGCGGATGGGCGTTGACGCCCGGCACGACGGCGAGGAACCCGTCCGGCCCCTCGCGATACGCGACGCGCTCGAAAGCCTGACGCGCGACCGTGACGATCTCCGCGCCCGCAGTGCGCGCCGCGTCGATGACGTCATGCTGCCGCGCCGCGTCGAGCATCAACTCGTCACAGACGTAGAGCGTCTGCGGGCGGACGCCGGCGTCGAGCGCCAGACCCAGTTCGTCATACCCCTCGACGAGCGTCAGGCCCTCGGTCTCGCGCGTGCGGCGCTTGCGCAGGCCGACGAGGCCCTTGAGGCGCGGGTTCGTCGCGGACGTCAGGTGAAGATCAGGCACGCCCCATCATCCCAAATCGACGCGCCTCACGCGAAGGTGGACGCCGTTCGCAGATGGGTACGGGAATCGCGAATGTGGACGTCGATCGCAGAAGGGGGTCAGATGAGCGAGCGCAGGACGAGGGCGGCGCCGTCGTCGTCGATGGGAGCGGTGACCTCGTCGGCGGCGGCCTTCACCTCGTCGGGCGCCTGGCCCATGGCGACGCCGCGCGCGGCCCATTCGAGCATCTCGACGTCGTTGCGCTGGTCGCCGACGGCCACCGTGTTGGCTGGTTCCACGCAAAGTTTGCGTCGCACCTGCTCGAGCGCGGACGCCTTCGTCACGCCCTCGGGGTTGATGTCCATCCAGGCCGTGAACCCGACGGCGTAGTTGACCTGGTGCAGGCCGACGCGTTCGGCGAGGTCGAGGAAGTCCTCGCTCGTGCCGGTCGGCGAGCGGAACGTCACGCGCGTGACGGGCTCGGTCATCAGCTCCTCCCACGGCACGACGACCTGTTCGCCGTCGAGTTCACCGTCGGGGAACGGCGCCGTCACCTTGAACACGTCACCCGATTCGACGGCGATGACGGCGTCCTCCCACTGTCCGCGCAGCATCTGCAGCGCGGGCGTCGGGTCGAACGTGACGCGTTCGATCGTCTCGAACCCGTCGGGTAGCGAGCTGTCGAGACGCAGCGTGATCGCTCCGTTCGAGCACACCGCGTAGCCGGACGAGAGGCCCAGCATGTCGATGATCGGCTTCGTCGCGATCACCGCGCGCCCTGTCGACAGCACGACCTGATGCCCCGCCTCGACACAGGCGCGCACGGCGTCGCGCGTGAAGTCGTGCATCGTGCCGTCGTACTGCAACAGGGTGCCATCGATGTCGAGGCACACCATGAGTGGCGGCCACTCCTTGCCATCCGGCTGCGACGAAACCGCCGAACCGGTCGACGGGGGCGGCGCGCAGGTGTCAGAGACAGTCACGTACCCACCCTAGGCGCAACGGCCCTCCTGACGGCGACCATCCGTCGCGGGACGTACACGGCCGGGGTCCAGCCGTGTCCGACAGGGGAGTCGACGCAGCGTCACCACCGCGTCGACGAGGCCGGCCCACCCCGTCTTGGGCGAGCCGGACTCGTCAGGTGCGTGCCGTTGAGCGTGTCAGTGGGTCTGCTGACCCCAGGGCTGCTGCGGGCCCTGCACGTTCGACGTGTTGTGCGCCGACGGGTTCGTCGCGTCCGCCTTGCGGGACTGCAGAAACGCGACCACGCCGACGGCGATCGCGATGAGGCCGGAGAGCAGCGTCAGCCAGACGCCGGCACCGATCGTGGCGGTGTATCCGGCGGCCGCACCATTCGAACTCACGGCGCTCGACGCGGACGGGAACTGGACGATGCCGAGGATGAGGATGACGAGTCCGATCGCCGCGGTCACGAGGCCCGCCACCTTGGCGTTGAGCTTGCCCAGCAAGGCGAGCACCCCGGCCGCGACGAGGCCGAGGGCGAGGATCGCGACGAAGATGCCCGCCGTGTTCTTCGACCCACCGAGCGCGGAGTTCGCGGCGTCGCTGTTGCCGCCGATGCCGTTGAGTGCCACCGACTCGCTGCCGGCCTTGAACGTCACCCACGCCACGAACGGCGCGATCAGCCCGAGCAGCGCGGGCACGAACGGCCCGAACTTGGCGACAGGCGAGGCGGTCGACGTTGCGTGCGACGCGCCGACGCCGGTCGCCGTCGCCGCGCCCGTCTGCCCGACGCCCGGTGCGAACGACCGACCGTACGGCGCCGACGTGTAGTGCTGCTGGTTCGACACCACCGCACTCTGCGAGAGCGGGTATCCGCCCTGAGGGGACGACGCGTAGCCGCCCTGAGGGCTGTTCGACGGATAGCCTCCCTGGGGCGACGACGGGTAACCGCCCTGCGGGGACGACGGGTAGCCGCCCTGGGGCGCGGACGGGTAACCGCCCTGCGGGGACCAGGGGTAGCCGCCCTGCGGGCTGTTCGACGCGTAGCCGTTCTGGGCGGACGAGGGGTAGCCACCCTGTGGGTTGTTCGACGGGTAACCACCTTGCGGCGCAGAGCCGTAGCCGCCCTGCGGGCTGTTGGAGGGGTGACCACCCTGCGGCGCCGACGGATAACCGCCCTGCGGAGCGGCCGGGTAACCGCCCTGGCCGTACGACGGACCTGCCGGGTTCTGGCCCCCGGGGTATTGCCCGTACCCGCTCTGGCCGTACCCAGGCTGGCCACCGCCCTGCGGCCCGGCATAGCCGACCCCCGGCGCGCTCGGGTATGCCTGCGACGACGCGGCGTTCTGCTGCCCACCCTGACTCGACGGGCCCCACGCTGGCTGAGCGGGCGCATCCGATCGTGGGGCGACGCGCGTCGCGTCACTGCCGATCGCCTGCGTGTGGTCGTCGGAGGCAGCAGTGTCCTTGGACATCGAGACTCCCGCGTCCGGCGACGCGGCCCCGGCGGGCGTGGAACCCGCAGGCGTCGCGCCGGCGCCGGTGCCACCCGCGACGTGGGTGGCCTGCTCGTTGTTGTCTGCGCTCCAGGTCGAGCCCTGGCCGGACTCGTCGTTGGTCGACATGCCCCTCTCCTTCATGATTCGAGGTACGAAAAAACGGCTCTTCACGAACGAGGGTGTAGCGCGGGTCTGAACCCTCCGGCTTCGAGCAGCGACCGAGCGATGTAGTGGGTGAGGTTGCGGAATCCGAGGGCGGAGCCGCGGAGGTGTTCGAGTCGCCCGTTGATGGCCTCGGTCGGGCCGTTGCTGGTGCCGGGGCGGTCGAAGAACGCGAGGATGTCGCCCGCCCGCTGCTTCATGGTCCGGCCGAGTTTGCGGACCTCGACGAGCGCCGCGGGAACGCCGCTGCTGATCGCAGCGATCACCCCCTGCATCATCGCCTTCGCTTTCTTCTTGTCGGGCTCCCGGTAGGCCGCGACGATGCGCTGGTAGATGCCCCAGGTCGCCTCGACCTCGACGTGCTCCTCGCTCGCGAACACTGCGTCCAGGCGTGCCCGCTGCCGGTCGGTGAGCAGGCTCGCCCCGGTGTGCAGGGTGCGGCGGGCTTTGTAGAGCGGGTCGCCCTTGAGCCCGCGGTGACCGGTGGTGTCTTGCTGGACCCGACGCCGGCAAACATCCAGCGCGTCGCCGGCGAGGCGGACCACGTGGAACGGGTCCATGACGGGGACGG